>JAUVHW010000294.1 GCA_030593075.1 Ardenticatenales bacterium | reverse complement strand
CCAGGATCGGCCGTGGCATAGGTGATGTCATGCACGGGTTCAGGGGAGAGTAGAAGTGCCTGAGGATCGAGAAAGCAGAGCAAGGTTGCTAGCGTACTGGCTGTTCTCCACCGTCGTGATCGTCTTTGCCTCGATTACGGTCTACATCGCGGCCTGGGTCCGGCCGCTTGGAGCCCCGCTGATGACTATCATCATGGCGGGCTTTCCCATCTGGGGCACTGTGGCGCTGGCGGCCGCCATCATCTACGCTGCCTATTCCTTCTTCACCCGGCGCAGGTCCTAGGGGCCTGGCCGGAAACCCCGCCTGCCGGTTCCTGGTGGGGGACCGGCACAGTGTCGCGTACATAAACACGCCTGCGGTGGTCGGGCCAGGGCGCCGGGTCTGATACCCAGGGCACCTGGCTAGGGCGCCTGCCCCGATGCCTACGGCACCGGGACAGGCGGGGCACAAGCCACGGCGCACGCGCTTGTGGGTGACGCCTGGAGCAGCATTGCCGAATTGGGGCTTTCCGGCGTGACTTCTAGTCGGGGGGCGGGGTCCAGGCGGGGGTGAGGGTAGGGGTCGGCGTCGCCGACTGCTTTGCTCCGCGGACGCGGTGGACGCAGGGGTCAAAGTCGTATCCCAGGATGACCCGGTAATCCACCGGACTGTTGGGTTCCGGCTGGAGAACCATCTGCGACTCGGTCACGCCGAACAGCTTGGTGATCCTCCAGGTGCTGGCTCCCTTGAAGCTCTGGCCATAGTAGAACACCTGGGTGTTCGCATAGTCCTGCCGGTCTGCCTGCCCCATAACCGGCACCAGTCCCTCCCACAGCAGGTTGTCCACCGCCAGGAGGTCGATTTCCGGCCGGGCTGTGCCGTTCCACACCTCCACCACCGGGGGCGCCTGAAAAGCGCGGTTCTCGGCCGGCGGCTCGAACACGTCGGCCACGGTCTTGGCAACCTCTTCGTACTGGGGGAGCAGGACGTAAGCGTCGTCGTTGGGAGTTGTCCAGGCCACGACAGCATCCCCATTGAGGAAGCGACTCTTGATCTTGCTGAACTCCAGTCTGGGGGCGATGGCGGCTAGCTGCACCATCTCACCTAGCCCCAGGTCCGTCTGGACCGCCTCAGTCATGTCGCTCCACAACTGGGGGAGCTGCGGAACGACGTCCAGGGCTAGACCCTTGACCATCATGGCTCGCAGAACCTGCTGCTGTCGTCGGCTCCGGTCAAAGTCGCTGCTCTTCTTGCGCGAACGGACGTACCAGAGCGTCAGGTCACCGTCCATGTGGTGGACCTGCTGATCGAGCGTGAAAAGCTCCCAGTTCTCCTCGTCCTCTCTGTCCAGCTCGGGTGATTTGAGATGCCAATCCGTCATCTCGCAGGTGACGGGCACATCCAGGCCCCCGAGGGTATCCACGACCCGCTCAAACCCGGTGAAATCCGCCCGAGCATAGTAGTGGATTGGGATTCCCAGGTTGTAGAGCAAGGTCTGCTGCAGGAGCCCGGGGCCTCCCCCTGGGTAGTTGGAGATCTCCCCTGTGTTGTCGACGGTGTTTATCTTGGCCATCCGGGTCCCCGGAATCCACACGTAGAGGTCGCGAGGAATTGAAAGCATGGCGGCCGAAGGCCCCTCTGGATTGATCGAGACGACGATGATGACGTCCGTGCGCCAGCTGGGGGACCCCGACTGCTTGTCGCTTCCCAGCAGCATGATGTTCACGACGCCATCGGGCACCTCAGCCCTGGGAACGATGGTGGGGATCGCGGTGACCGTGGTGATGGGTGGAGTGACCGAGAGAGGCGCCAGCGTCGGGTTCTGAAGCGGCCGGGGGCTGGGGACTGTAACCCTGAGTAGAGCCCGCGTGGCAGTCGCGCTGGGGGAGGGTGTGTAGGTGGGTGTGACGCTAGGCGTGCTGCTCGACGTGGGAGTAGGGACCGGTGTCCAGGTGGGAACGAACGTTGGGCTGGGAGCGCCGGCTGTGGCTGCGGAAGAATCGGCGAGGCGGGGATCCAGGGCCACGGCCGTAGGGCTCGGCCAGGGAACTATCGGGTTCAGGTACAGATACCGGCCGCCGATACCCAGCAGGACCAGGCCCCAGGTCAGGTAGAAGATAGACAGCGCGGAATATGCGCGTGGTGGAGACCGGTCTTCAGCGTCCAACTGTGAGGGCCAGAATGGGGAGGACTACTTGCCGCCCCGAGCCTGTTTCCGGGTAATGCGGCCCGCGCCCCGCATATAGGGTAGCAGGACTTTGGGGATCGTGATGGCGCCATCCTTCCGCTGATAGGTCTCTATCACCGCGATCATGACCCGCGGCAGCGCAAGACCAGAGCCGTTGATCGTGTGAGCAAGCTCGGGGCGGGCCCCTTTGGCGCGGCGGAATCGGAGGCTGCAGCGTCGGGCCTGGAAATCCTCGCAGTTGCTGAGCGAGCTGACTTCCAGCCATTCCCCGCAGCCTGGAGCGAACATCTCGATGTCGTACTTTTTGGCAGTGTGGAAACCCAGGTCGCCGGTGCACATCTCTACTACCCGGAAGGGGATCTCGAGAGCGCGGCAGACGGCCAGGGCCTCCTCCAGCATCTCCTCGAGCGCGTCGTAGCTGCTCTCTGGCGTGGTAATGCGGTACAGTTCCACCTTGTCGAACTGGTGACCGCGCTTGATGCCCCGCACGTCTCGGCCGGCGCTCATCTTTTCGCGGCGGAAGCAGGGGGTGTAGGCCACGTACTTGAGCGGGAGCGTGTCCGGCGGCAGGATTTCATCCCGGTGGAGGTTGGTGAGAGCGATCTCGGCCGTAGCCAGCCACCAGAAATCCTCTTCCGCATCGTGGTAGATGTTGTCGGCGAACTTGGGTAGCTGCGCCGCACCGACCATCATCTCGCGGCGCACCATGTATGGGACGTGGACCTCGGTGTAGCCGTGCTGCTCCACGTGCAGGTCCAGCATCCACTGGATCAGCGCCCGCTGGAGCTGGCTGCCCATCGCCTTGAGTAGATAGAAGCGGGAGCCGCTCAACTTGACACCCCGCTCAAAGTCGATGATGTCCAGCTGTGGACCCAGATCCCAGTGGGGCAGAGGTTCAAAACGCAGCCGGCGCGGCTTGCCTTCGGTGCGCACTATCACGTTCTGCTGCTCGCTGTCCCCGACCGGCACACTGGAGTGGGGCAGATTGGGTACCCACAACATCATCTCTCGCAGGCCGTCCCGCACCTGGCGAACCTGTTCGTCCAACTCTTTGATCCGGTCCGCGACTGCTCGCATCTGGGCGATTCGCTCCTGGCGGGAAGTGGGGTCTGTCTCCTGCCCAATTTCCTTGCTCACCACGTTGCGGGTGTGCTTGAGTTCTTCCACCTCCTTGAGCAGATCGCGCCGACGATGGTCGAGCGCGACGATGTCATCGATCGGCGCCTGGGTGTTGAGTTTGGCGATCTCCCCCTTGACCCAGTCGGGCTTGCTGCGTATCAGGTTGATGTCTAGCATGGTGTTCCCCACACAGACGGGCAGGTGGATTCGGATGCCGGCGGACGTGTTCCAGTCCGCGGCTGATGGTATCCCACCGGCCGCCTTCTGTCAAGAAGAGGCGGTCCCCCCAGCTACCCGTCGGGCTTGCCGCGGCTGGAGGGGGCAGCGCCCACGTTCATCTCCCACAGTTGATCCTGAGAGAGAGGGGCGACGGTCACCTGTTCTGTCGTCTGACCGGTGTCCACCGCTACCACCACGGCCGGCTCATGTTTGGCCCGCGAATACCCGGCGACGACCGCGGCCGCCAGCTCGGCCTGCTCGGGCGTCAGGGGCCCGGCTACCAGCGCCACGGGACTGCCCCCGCCGGCCGCTTCGATCCGCCAGTGCTCGGTCCCGCGCGCGCGGTCCAGGAAGTTGTTCTCCCCCTCGTGCCGGCCCACGATGACCTTGGTTCCGTCGGGAAGGCGCAGATGCCGGCCGGTCGAGAGCAGCGCCACTCTCTCCTGGGTCAATTCGTCGGGCGGGCTGTGCGCCAGGAAATCGCGCAGCCGCCGGGAAAAGGCCTCCTCCACCAGCAGGCAGCAACCTCCGGCCGGCTGGGCGTACTCTGAGATGCCAAACTGCTCGGCCAGCTCTATCTGCACTTTCCTCCCCCGGCCGGAGATGGCGTAGAGCTTCTCCCGGTCCACCCAGCCCTCTTCCTCGGGGATGGTTGGGCGCAGGAGCTTGGCAGAGAGCGGGCGCAGGACCAG
>JAUVHW010000237.1 GCA_030593075.1 Ardenticatenales bacterium | reverse complement strand
TCATTCGCCAGCACGTGCCACCTGACGGGAGGGATAGCTCAGACACGAAAGGCCCGGCCGATGGCTGGATCTTTCTCGGTTCCACTCGAGCCAACTTAGGCGATAAGATGAGACGGGGAGCGGTCTAGATCATGCAGTGGCACCCCATTACCATCCCCCTGCTCGTGGCGGCCGCAATCAGTGCCTTGCTCACCATCCTCGCTTCGCGCCGCCGCTATGCTCCTGGCGCCGCTCCCTTTGCTACCATGATGCTCGGAGCGGCCGTCTGGTTGCTGGCCTACACCTGTGAACTCCTGCAGGTCGCTGAGCTAGGGAAGATCCTCTGCAACAAGATCCAGTACCTGGGTATTGTGAGCGTGCCGGTGGCCTGGCTGGCCTTTGCCCTCGAGTATACCGGCCGGCGCGAGTGGCTCACCGCCCGCCGCGTGGCGCTGGTTGCCCTCTTGCCCCTGGTAACCTTGATTCTGGTCTTCACCAACGGAACCCACCACCTCGTCTGGCACAGTTGGAGCTTCTACCAGCAGGGCGGTTTGACGCTCGTGGATCCAGCCTATGGCACCTGGTTCTGGGTGCACACCGGTTACTCTTACCTGTGTCTCCTGGCTGGCACCATTCTGATCGTCCCTACCGTGATCCGGTCGCTGAGCCCCTACCGCGGCCAGGCCCTGGCAATGCTGATCGGCGTGGCAGTGCCCTGGGTGGGCAACGTCATCTATGTCTTTGACCTGCTCCCGGTCGGCGGTCTGGATCCTACTCCCTTCTCTTTCGCGGTCTCAGGCATGGTGATGTCCTGGGGCGTCTTCCGCTACCGGCTGTTCGACCTTATGCCCGTGGCGCAGGACGCGGTGGTCAAGGGCCTGCGAGATGGCGTTATTGTACTGGATGCCCACGATCGAATCGCGCACCTCAACCCGGCCGCAGCCGAAATCCTTGGGGTCCCCGCCAGACAAGTGCTGGGCCGGCCGGCTGCAGAGGCCATCAGTTCCCAGCCCGACTGGACCCAGCAGCTCAGCGGGGAGGGCGAATGGCAGGGCCAGGTCGCCTTTAGCCAGGACGGGTCGCCGCGCCACTACGATGTGCGGATCTCGCCCTTTCCCGGCTGGCGCCGCTCCCACGCCGGCCGGTTGGTGGTACTGCACGACATCACCGACCGCGTGCGCGCCGAAGAGCAGGTCCTCCACCTCAAGCAGTTCACCGACGAGATTGCCCAGAGCGTGACCAGGTGCATAATCATGCAGGACGCAGAAGGAGAGTTCACCTTCGTGAACCCAGCCGCGGCCGACCTGCTGGGCTACACACCCGAGGAACTGCTGGACCTACGCTGGACGGCCATCGTCCCACCCGACCAGCAGCACATGGTTCAAGCGGCCGAAGAACGGCGGCGCAATGGCGTGTCCGACCGCTACGAGCTCGCGCTGCTGCACAAGGACGGCACCCGCGTGCCGGTGCTGATCGCCGGCAGTCCCTGGCTTGATGAGACCACGGGCGAGTTCGACGGCACGCTGGCGGTGCTGTACGACATGAGCGGCCTCGGAGAGGCGGAGACACAGCTCGAGCGCCATGCAGGGGAAATGGAGGCCCTGTACGAAGAGAGCCAGCGGCGCGCCTCCCACCGGGAGGCTCTCAACGCGATCATCGCCTCGGCCTCTACCGCTGGGGACCAGAAGGAACTGCTCAAGGCATCCCTCCAGCACACCCTGCAGGCGCTGGGGCTGGAGATGGGTGTCGCCTGGGCAGATGGACAGATGGCCTTGGCGGGCGTTCCCGACGAGCAAGGAGAGGCCCTTGAAGAGATGGCCTCGACTGTCGGGCTGGACATCCCCGGCCCGGTCCCTATCGAGGACCTGGAGACCTACCCCATACCCTCCGAGTACCAGGAATGGGCCAATCTCGGAATGGATGCCGGCCTCAGAGCGCTGCTGGTGGCTCCCATCATGTCCGAGGGGCAGCAGCCGGGCGGAATCTGCGTTGCCGGCCCGGAGCCCAGAGCCTGGTCACCCGAAGAAGTTGCGCTCCTGGAGGCAGTAGGCCGGGAGCTGCAGACCGCCAATGATCGGGTTCGCCTGCTGCGAAGAATCTGGGACCAGGCTCGCCAGGTGCACCAGATCGTGGACACGGTTCCCGAGGGCATAGTGCTGTTGAGCCCTGACTACCACATCGTGCTCGCCAACCCGGTGGCCCGAGAATACCTCTCGCTCCTTGGCGACGCCCACGTGGGGGATTTCCTCACCAGTCTGGCCGGCCGCCCCGTGGATGAACTAGTCGCCCCGCGCACAACAGGCGCCGGGTCGCACGAGGTGGAGATAGCTGGCCCCCCCAGCCGGGTTTTCGAAGTGCGCTCTCGGGCCATGGAGACCGACCCGGCGGAGGGCGGCTGGGTGCTGGTGGTGCGGGACGTCACCGAGGAACGCCACGCCCAACAGCGCGTCCAACAGCAGGACCAGCTGGCGGCCCTGGGCCAACTGGCGGCCGGCATCGCTCACGATTTCAACAACATCATTGCCTCCATCGTCCTCTATTCCGACATCATGCTGGAGGACACCGAGCTCTCGCCGGACCACCAGCGGCGGCTCACTACAATGCGGCTCCAGGCCCGCCGGGCTACTGACCTCACACAGCAGATTCTGGATTTCGGCCGCCGAGCCGTAATGCAAAAACAGGAGCTGGACCTGGTCGCCTTTTTGCAGGAGGTGATGACCCTGCTGGAGCGCACATTGCCAGAGCACATCGGAATCCAGTTCAACTCCAGCGTTGAGCGGGCTCCGGTGAGCGCTGACCCCACGCGGCTACAGCAGGCCGTCATGAACCTGGCGATCAACGCCCGCGATGCCATGCCTGAGGGAGGAGACCTCACCTTTGAGCTGGCTCCGCTGCAGCTTGAACCGGGCCAGCCGCCGCCGGCCGAGCTGCAGGCGGAGCCAGACTCGGAGGCCGACGCTGAGGCAAGCGGTGACTGGGTGCGTCTCGCTGTTATCGACACCGGCGGCGGCATGCCACCCGACGTGCTGAGCCACATCTTTGAGCCTTTCTTCACCACCAAGGAGGAGGGCAAGGGGACCGGACTTGGGCTATCCCAGGTCTACGGGATTGTCAAGCTGCATGGGGGGCACATCGAGGCCGACAGCCGGGTCGGAGAGGGCGCCACCTTTACCATCTACCTCCCCGCGCTGGCGCCACTCGAACCGCAGGCAAAGGCCGGGGAGCCAAGCACCCGGCCGCGGGGGGAGGGAGAGACCGTCCTGCTGGTGGAGGACAACCCGGTCACGCGGGTGGCGATGAAGGAGGGCCTCGAGTGGCTCAACTACCAGGTCCTGGCTGCCCGCGGCGGCAAGGAGGCGCTGAACCTCTTTGAGCAGCACCAGGACGATGTGGCGTTGGTGATCACCGACCTGATCATGCCCAAGATGGGCGGATTCGACCTCTGCCGCCAGCTCCGCGAAAAGCGGCCGGACCTGCCGCTGGTGGTGCTGACCGGCTACCCGCTGGACGACAGCCAGGAGGAGCTGCAAGCGGCCGGCGTGGTGGAGCAGCTGCAAAAGCCGCTCAACCTGCAAGAACTGGCCCAGGTGGTAGCGCGCATTCTCAGAGAGGACTAGCACCACACCTGCGACACAGGTGACACCTGACAGGTCTTCGAGACCTGTCAGGCCTAGTAGCGCGTAGGCCGCAGCACAGCCCCTTCCGGGGGCTGCGGCTTCGCCGAGGCCTTACCCCTCCCCCCCCCCGGCCGCTCTGCGCGGGCGGCTCACGTGCCTAGCGCCTGGGTGCGGCGGGTGCGCCGGACCGTGAGAGCCTTGGCTTCTAGAGGATGATAAGCGCGTAGTGGCAGTCGCGCTCTAGCCAGGCTAGCTCAAGATCGCCACGGGGCACAGCAATGGGTGCCTCGGAGTGATTGGGGTCGTTGACGTACACTGAACTCTCATCGCAGCCAACGACCAGCAGCGCGTGGTCGGTGCTGTGCGTCCAGTAGGGCAGATCGCCGGTGCGCACGAATATGATCACCGGATGCCCTTCTTGCAGCATGCCCTCCAAGCCTCCGAGATCGGTCTCGCTGTAGGCGACGGTCAGACCCAGCCTCTCCAGCAAGCGTATGTTGCTGGCAGGAGCGCCATAGGGTTGGATTCTCAGCAACTCCAGGAGCTGAGGGTACTCCACTGCGCGATCCAGATGCGCCAGAACCATCGCGGCGCAGGCCGCCAGGCAGTCGCCATCACCCTCCTGGGGATGATGCGGCACTGCGAGCAAGACCCTCGGCACGGGCGGCTATCTCCGCTATCAGTTGGGGGGAAACGTGCATCTGGCCGGTCTCTACGTCCACGTCAATCGCGCCCACCTCCCCCACATCACCCTGAGACGTCAGCGATAGTATCAACGGCACGCGCCAGCGGATTCGCTCGGCCAAGACAAGCGTCGGGTCTCCAGCGTGCATCATGTAGCTGATGTCGCTCAGCACAAAACCGTCGACCTTTTGCCTGGCAGCATAGGCGGAGACGTTCACATCCGCCGTCACTTTGATGTCTACTTCCAATCGCCCTGTCTCGGGCAGGGATTCCACCACTGACTGCATTGGAGTACTCCTTCTGCCGTCGTTCCGACATAGGAATTATAGTACAGATGGACGGCGAGTGCAACCGCGCAAGCAACAGAGGGTCTGTCGGCCGCTGGTGCTGAGGAACGCATGGAATGGCCCTCCCCCTCTCCCTCAACGGGAGAGGGAGAGGGGGAGGGCTCCGCCAGTCCCCTTCGACAGGCTCAGGGTGACTGGCGGAGCTTGAGCTCAGCGCCGCAGCGGCCGGCCCGCAGCATAGCCCCCTGCGCAGCGTCCCGCGTTTTCAGCGGGATCGTAGGCGTTCGGGACGCCGTCGCCTCTGGTGACGGGCACAAGGCCCTAGGCTGCCAAGGCGCCTGGCACCTGTGCGCTCGCTGCCGCTGGCCTCTCCCGGCCGGCCCGGCCAGAGAATCCGGTTGCAGCCCGCGGGGGGACGCTGTATACTGTGGCCGGTCCGCGCGCGTTGCGCACCTCTATCAGGAGCTGTCCGCTGATGAACCTGACGCATGGTTCTTCTGCCGCCACTGGCGGCGCTAGTGACGGCTCTGTCCCCGCCAGCAGAGGGTGCTCGCGCGGCCGCCATTATCCACCTGGGGCATTCCGCCCCAAACACTGAAGCCAAAGGAGGCTACAGATGAATGCACGAAGGTTGCTCATACCGGTTCTGATTGCTGCAGTAGCTCTCGCCCTAGGGGCGGGAGCAGGGTTGATGCTGAGCCAGGAA
>JAUVHW010000299.1 GCA_030593075.1 Ardenticatenales bacterium | reverse complement strand
GCGAGGAGCTGCTCGAGCTGGCGGCCGAGATCCCGATCCGGACCGATGTGGAGCTCTACCCGCTGGAGGCAGCCAATGAGGTGCTGCAGCGGATGAAGCGCAGCGAGATCCGTGGGGCGGCCGTGCTGCAGGTTGGGGGATAGGGAATCCTTGCGGCTCTGGCACGCTGGCTTGGCCAGTTCGCCCGGCGATCAAGTCGCCGAGCTGCAAAGAAGCGCCCCGTGAAAGGGGCCACTCGGGTTCGGCCGGGCCTGCAGGGCAACCATATCAACTCATGTTCGGGAGAGTCCCTTGGAGCTGTAGACTGTGCCCTACTGGCAGCTCTTCTACCACACTGTGTGGTCAATCAAGCATCGTGCTCCGCTGCTGACGCCCAGCACGGAACCAGTCATCCACAGCTTCCTTCGAAGCTGGGCTGTAGGCCTGGGCGCTACTGCCTTTGCGCTGAACGGCGCAGAGGATTACGTGCACATGGTTGTGTCCATCCCGCTCGGAATCGCCGTCGCCAGGTTCGTTGGGCAGGTGAAGGCTGTCGCCTCCGCCAGGGTCAACAAGTCGGGTCTAAGCGACCTGCCCTTCTGGTGGCAAGCAGAGTACGGCGTAATGTCGTTCGACGGCAAGCGTCGGCTCAACTACTTGACATACGTCCGAAACCAGAAGGAGCATCATCCAGGGCGGACGACGATTCCAGCCGTGGAACAGGTCGCGGATCTCAGGACGGCCGCTCTGTTGTAGCTCGCCGCCGTGCACTCGACGGGCGGCAAAGCCCGGATTCCAGCGGCCGGGTCACCTCCGGTGTGCGAGCGTAGGCGCCGAGTCAGCCAGAGGCAGATAGACGCTGAACTTGGACCCTACTCCTACGACGCTCTCTGCCGCTATCCGGCCGCCGTGCGCTTCCACCAGCTCCTTGCAGATGGCAAGACCCAGGCCAACCCCCTTGGTCTGGGAGCGTGCCCGGGAGCTGTCCACCCGGTAAAAACGCTCAAAGACCCGCTCGAGCTGCTCGGCCGGGATGCCGGGCCCAGTGTCGGTGATGGCGACAATGGCCTCGCGGTGTTGCTGCTCCAGAGTGACCGCCACGCGGCCGCCGGATGGTGTGTGCTTGAGCGCGTTATCCAGTAGATTAGTAAAGAGCTGCGCCAGTCGGTCCCCATCGCCGTTTAGCGGCGGGATGCCGGCCACAGCGTCCACCTGGAGAGTGACGCCCCCTTGCCGGGCGCGAGGCTCCAGGCTGGCGACGCAACCTGCCAACAACTCGACCAGGTCCACTGGCTGGCGGGCTAGCTGCAGCTGCCCTGCGTCCATCCTCGCCAGCAGGAGCAGGTCGTCCACCATACGGCGCATCCGGTCCGCCTCGTCGTGGATGATGCCGGCCGCCCGTTGGGTCTCCTCCCGGTCGGCAGCCGTGCCGTCAAGGATCGCCTGGCTGAACCCCTGAATCGACGTGAGCGGTGTCTTGAGGTCGTGAGAGACGTTGGCCACAAAGTCGCGCTGGGCCTGCTGGCTGGCCTTCACCTGGCGCGCCATCTGGTTGAAAGAGGAAGCCAACTCGCGCACCTCGGCCGGGCCGCTGAGAGGCAGCTGCTGGTCATAGTCGCCGTCTGCTATGGCGCGGGCGGCCGCCGCAGTCTGCTGGATGGGCCGGGCTACCGAACGGCTGATCAGCCATGCCAGAAGGACTGAGAGGACCAGACCCAGCAGTCCGGCTTGTACAAGGGGCGAGAGCATGTTCTCGCCAAAGAGCTGAAAGACGGGCAGCCGAGGGGCGCGCCGGGAGACGATGAACCAGTAGGTGTGGGATGGCGGTATCGGCCGGCCGACGAACAACCAGCGTTGCCACGTCCCTGCCGGGCGGAAGCTTCCCTGGATCACCTCCGCGGTCTGCCTGCTGAGTTGAGCCTCCTCCAACAGGTTGTGACCGGTCAGTGCATCCTCGGAATCGCCGATGACCCGGCCACTCGACTCGGCCAGAATGACGCGCAGTTGCTGGGTGTCAGCTATCCGCTGCAGCGCCGCGGCCAGCCGCTCCGGTGGTTGCTTGCGAAGCAGCTCGTCGGCCACCGGGCGGAACAGCACCGCCTGAGACTTGGCTGCCAGGTCCAGGTACATCTGCTGCTCTGGGAACGACCGGCGGAGCAGGAAGAGCAGCACCGCCACGCTTACCACCGCCAGGCAGGCGAGGATGACCAGGGTGTAGGAGGCCAGGAGGCGGCTGCGTATGCTTCCCATTGACAGTACCTGCTATCTCGCGGCCTCGGTCGGTACCGGCCTGGCAGTGGTGACCAAGGCGCCGGCCGCGCGTGACGCTGTCATACTACCACGCGGCTGGCGGAAATGCGTCATCAGAGTATTGCGAATCTGTAAAATGCAGCGATCGGCGAGAGTGGCTATCTGTGGTTCTCGTACACCCTTCGGGCGTCCCCGGGTTTGGCCCAGAACCCGACCCGGCGGGTCCCAGTGAGAAGTCGGCGCTCTCTCCGGCGAGGAGACCCGCCTGTGGTGGGCTGGCCGACTGCTACAACGCTAGCTTGTACCCCACACCCCACACTGTCTCGATCGCTGGGCCCATGCCCGAGAGCTTGCTCCGCAGGTGAGCGATGTGCATGTCCACGGTCCGACTCTGCCCCACAAAGTCAAAGCCCCACACCAGGTCCATCAGCTGCTCCCGGCTGAGGACGATGTTCTTGTGCTCTGCCAGCGTCAGCAGGAGGTCGAATTCCTTGGCGCGTAGCCTCACCGGGTTGTCGTTGACCCACACCTGGCGGCCGGCCGGATCAATGACCAGATTATCCAGATGAACAGGTCCCGGTGTCTTGGCCCTTGGGCTGGTGCGCCGCAGGATTGCCCTGACGCGGGCCACCAGTTCGCGGGGGTTAAAGGGCTTGGTGAGATAGTCATCCGCGCCTAGCTCCAGGCCGACGATCTTGTCGACGTCATCGTCGCGGGCGGTCAGCATGATGATTGGGAGGTCAGACCTGGCGCGAACGCGGCGACAGACCTCCCAGCCGTCCACCTCAGGCAGCATTAGGTCCAGCACCATCAGCGCTGGGGGCTGCCGGTCCACCATTGCCAGGGCCTGCGCGCCGTCGCGTGCTTCTTTCACCCGGAATCCATCCTTCTCCAGGTACATGCGAGCCAACTCGATTATGTTGGCCTCGTCGTCAACAACCAGGATGGTCTCGCCGCCCACAACTACCTCTTTGGCCGCGCCACTATCAGTAGCGCGGTGTGGTCAAATCAGCGCCACGGCTTCGATTTCGATGTCTGCGCCCAGGGGCAGGGCAGCGACCTGGACCGCCGAGCGGGCGGGCGGCCGTTCGGCAAAGAACTCTGCATAGACCGCGTTCATGGCCGCAAAATCGCCCATGTCCTTCAGAAAGACGGTGATCTTGACCACGTTCGCCAGAGTTGTCCCGGCCGCTTCCAGCACTGCTTGCAGGTTCAAGAGCACCCGGCGGGTCTGTGCCTGGATATCTCCACCGACCAGTCTTCCGGTTGCGGGGTCCATGGCAATCTGGCCCGCAGTGAAGACCAGCCCTCCGGCGCGGATGGCCTGCGAGTAGGGTCCAACGGCGGCCGGAGCCTTGTCGGTCGCCACGACGGTTCGTTCCCAGTCCATCTTGTTTCTCCTTTGCCAGTGCAGGGGCGATGGCAGCATTCTATCGGGCTGACCAGGGTGCGTCAAGAAGTGCTGGCAGGTCGGCCTACCGGCATGTTACTTTCTGAGTGTCCAGTCCGCCCTGGCGTACTTTCGCTCTCGAATTCGCTCAGCGGCCGCCAGCTCCTTGGCCGTCAGCTGTCCCGGGACTAGTCTGAGGTTCAACGCCTGGGTAAAACCGGCCGCCATCGCGTTGGCCGCCTCGGCAAAGGACACCCTCCGCCCCAACGCCGTCTCCAGGGTCAGCGCCCGCTGGTGCAGGCGGCTGCGGGCCGCCAATTGCTCGGTGGGCTCCTCAAAGGCCACCGCATCGACAATGCGCGTGATATCCCCCTCCAGCGGCAAAGTGCCGTGCTGCAGCACGCCCCCCCCCCGCCGCGATTGGGCGCTACCGATCAGCTTGCGCTCGTTGTGCGTGATTTCGTGGCGAGCCGGCCCCTCGAAACA
>JAUVHW010000036.1 GCA_030593075.1 Ardenticatenales bacterium | reverse complement strand
GATGATGAAGGAGTTCGATTACTCGAACGTCATGCAGGTGCCGCGCCCAACCAAGGTAGTGGTCAATGTGGGCGTGGGCGAGGCGCTGGAGAACGCCAAGGCGCTGGATCATGCAGTGCAGGATATTGCCACCATTACGGGCCAGAAGCCGATCGTTACTCGAGCCAAAAAGTCGGTAGCCAGCTTCAAGCTGCGCGAGGGACACTCGATCGGCGTCAAGGTCACGCTGCGCGGCGAGCGGATGTGGAGCTTTGTGGATCGGACGATGAACATCGCCCTGCCCCGTCGTCGTGACTTTCGCGGCGTGTCCCCAGATGCGTTTGACGGCCGGGGGAACTACTCACTCGGCTTCCGCGAGCAGTTGGTTTTCCCGGAAGTGGATTATGACAGCATTGACAAGATTCGCGGCTTTGAGATCAGCATTGTGACGACTGCCCAAACAGACGAAGAAGGCCACCGCCTGCTGGCATTGTTGGGCATGCCGTTCGCTGGGCAGTGACTGAGGAGGTTCCGTGGCAAAGACCTGCATGCCCTATCGGGAGATGAGAAGGAAATACAAGGTCCGGGTTCGAAACCGCTGCCGCGCCTGCGGCCGTCCGCGCGGCTATATTCGGCGGTTCCAGCTGTGTCGTATTTGCTTCCGGGAATTGGCCCTGCAGGGCGCGATCCCCGGCGTGGTCAAGTCCAGTTGGTAGAGGAGGCGCGCCAAGATGACCAGTGATCCGATTGCCGATCTGCTGACCCGGGTCAGAAACAGCCTGATCGCAGGGCATACTGCCGTCTCCATGCCCCACAGCAAGATCAAGCAGGCTATCGCTGACATCCTGCTTGAGGAGG
Organism: Ardenticatenales bacterium; assembly: GCA_030593075.1. Classification (GTDB taxonomy): domain Bacteria; phylum Chloroflexota; class Anaerolineae; order Promineifilales; family UBA4811; genus JAUVHW01. The sequence continues at coordinate 21,731 of JAUVHW010000036.1, read as the reverse complement.
GTTTCATCTCGGGAGTAGAAGTGCTCCCGGAGAGGCCGCAAGCAGTGCTCAACCTGAAACTCAAATACGTCGGTCGTCGCCGCGAGCGGCGGCCGGTCATCACAGGTCTCAAGCGCGTGAGCCGGCCCGGCCGGCGCGTGTATGCCAAGCGGCGGGAGATCCCGTGGGTGCAGAGTGGGATGGGCATCTCCATCCTCTCCACTCCCAAAGGCGTTGTCAGCGGGCAGAGGGCGCGCAGGCTGGGAGTGGGGGGTGAAGTGCTCTGCCACGTCTGGTAGGAGAGGGAATTGTGTCACGGATTGGACGCTCACCTATCCCCGTGCCGGACGGGGTAAAAGTGGCCATAAGCGGCGCGCGGGTCCAAGTGCAGGGCCCCAAGGGGCAGTTGGAACGCACCTTTCATTCTGACATGCGGATCGAGCTGTCCGATGGACAGCTACTGGTGCGACGGCCGACTGACCAGCGCCAGCATCGGGCGCTTCATGGTTTGACGCGATCCTTGCTGAACAACATGGTCGTTGGAGTCAGCCAAGGATTCGAGAGGGTGCTGGAGATTGTCGGCGTTGGCTACCGCGCCGAGATGGAGGGCGAGAGCCTCAGGCTGAGCCTTGGTTTCTCGCACCCAGTGGTAGTTGACCCACCCGAAGGCATCACGTTCGCCATCGAGCCGCGCCGAAAGCACATAACGATTAGCGGGATAGACAAAGAGGCAGTGGGTCAGCTAGCCGCCGATATTCGCGGGCTGCGCCCGCCGGAACCCTACAAGGGCAAGGGTGTGCGCTATCTGGGCGAGCACGTGCGGCGCAAAGCTGGCAAGGCGGGTAAGGCATAGTGGATAGTGCAAAGAAGAAGCGATTGGCGCGCGAGCGCCGCCATAGGCGGGTGCGCAAGAAGGTTTCGGGGACCCAGTCCCGGCCGCGCCTAAACGTCTATCGCAGTCTCATTCACATCTACTGCCAGGTTATTGACGACGTGGCTGGGCATACCCTGGTCTCGGTGTCCACCGTCGACGGCCAGGTGCGCCTGATGGTGCAGGGAAAGAACAAGACGGAGCAGGCCCGTGTGGTTGGGCAGGTTATCGCGCGCCGCGCCCTGGATGAAGGGATCAAACAGGTTGTTTTTGACCGCGGTGGCTGGGCTTACCATGGACGAATCAAGGCGTTGGCGGACGGGGCCCGGGAAGAAGGGTTGGAGTTCTAGTCGGGAGGAGAGATGACTCGACGCGATTTCCGCGATCTAGATCAACCAGAAGAGCTGGACGAACGCATCATTGACATCAGCCGCGTGGTCAAGGTGGTCAAGGGCGGCCGCAAGTTTAACTTTCGCGTCACCGTGGTTGTGGGTGACAACAAGGGCAACGTAGGCGTCGGTGTTGGGAAGGCGCGGGGCGTGCCAGATGCAATCCGAAAGGCGATGGAGCGCGGCAAGAGGGACATGGGCGCTGTGTCCATGGCGGGCAGCACCATTCCCCACCAGGTCACCGCCAAGCACGGAGGCGCGGTTGTGATGCTCAAACCCGCGAGCCCAGGAACGGGCGTGATTGCCGGCGGCGGCGTGCGCGCGGTTGTCGAGGCGGCCGGCATTCGGGACATCCTCACCAAGTCACTGGGTAGCTCCAACGCCCTGAACATCGTGTATGCCACTAAGAAGGCGCTTTCTCAGCTCAAGTGGGTTGATCGCGAGGCTGCAGCGCGCGGCAAGCCCGTCCGCGAACTCATGCCATATTGGAGCAGAAAGAATGGCGACTAGGCTGAGAATCACGCTGGTCAAGAGCCCAATCGGATACAGCAAGCGCCAGAAGGCTACCGTACGTGCGCTGGGCCTCAGGCGCTTGAATTCCAGTGTGGAGCACAACGACCAACCCACTGTTCGAGGCATGATTGCCAAGGTCAGCCACCTGGTGGAAGTGCAGGAGGTAGAGTAGGATGGAACTGCACCCTGATCCGGGCAGCCGGAAGAAGCGGCAACGGGTGGGGCGAGGCACCGGCTCCGGCCGTGGCAAGACGTGCGGCCGGGGCACCAAGGGCCAGGGCGCTCGCTCTGGCGGCGGCAAAGGCCGATACTTTGAGGGCGGGCAGCTGCCACTGGTGCGGCGCCTTCCGCTCAAGCGTGGCTTTACGAACATCCGCAAGGTCTACTACAAGGCGGTCAATCTCGACCAGCTAGCCGAACGGTTCTCGGCTGGAGCTGAGGTGACCCCTCAGTCCTTGGCAGCTGTAGGACTGATCAAAAAGCCGAGCAACCCGGTAGTGATTCTGGGCAGGGGAGAGCTCGACTTTGCCCTCAAGGTCACGGCGGATCGGTTCTCAGAAGGCGCCAGGGCCAAGATCGAAGCAGCGGGCGGTTCGGTGGCAGAGGTGCAGCGCTAGAGCCCGGCCTGGAGAGACGAGATGATCGAAGCGGTACGCAATGCCTGGAACCTGCCCGATCTCCGCAAGCGGTTCATAGTCACCATCGTCGTGTTGGTGGTCTACCGCCTGGCGGCCCACGTTCCGGTGCCCGGTGTTGATCGGGAGGCCCTCGCCATGCTGCTCACCAGCGGGACGGCTGCTGGCAACCTGGTTGACATACTGAACATGCTGTCGGGCGGGGCGGTGGCGAATTTTTCGATCCTGGCGATGGGCGTGTACCCCTATATCACCGCGCAGATCATCATCCAGCTGCTGACCCCCATCGTTCCGGCCTTGGCAGAGCTCGCCAAAGAAGGCGAGGCGGGACGCAACAAGATAAACATGTACACCTATTACTTCGCCATCCCGATGGCTGCGTTGAACTCGGTAGGGCAGATTCGCTTGTTCAGCGCCAGCGCTATCGTCGGCGGGCAGCCGATCATGCCGAACTTTGGCTTTAGCGGGGCGAACCTGCTTCCGTCCATCACCACCATTGTTGCCATGACGGCCGGGACGATGTTCGCTATCTGGTTGGGCGAACTCATTACCGAGCAGGGTATTGGCAACGGTCTGTCTATCATCATTTTCGGCGGGATTGCTTCTCAGATGCCGGTGAACATTGCGCGGCTGGCGGCGGACGAGGATCACCGCTGGCAGTACCTGGGCATCTTTGTTGCGCTCACTGCTATCACGGTCCTCTTTATTGTCGTGATCCAGGAGGGTACCCGCCGCATACCGGTGCAGTATGGCAAGCGGGTGCGAGGCCGAAAGCAGTATGCTGGCGGCAGCACGCATCTCCCCATGAAGGTGAACACGGCCGGCATGATACCGCTCATCTTTGCCCAGTCCTTCCTCACCTTCCCGGCCGTCGTGGCTCAGTTCTTTGTTGACTCGGAGAATGCCACGCTGGCGGGTATCGCCTCGTGGACCAACAATCTCTTTGGAAACCGAGCCGGTTGGTACTGGGTGATCTATTTCTTCATGGTAGCGGGCTTTACCTATTTCTACACCGACGTCATGGTCCAGCAGCAGAACCTGCCCGAGACGCTGCAGAAGCAGGGTGGCTTTATTCCCGGCATCCGGCCAGGCAGGCCAACCCAGGACTATCTGAACGGCGTTACCCGACGTATCACGCTTGTTGGCGCGCTCTTCCTGGGAATCGTCGCCGTTCTACCTGGTGCGGTGCAGCTCTTTGGCGTCCAGGCCAACGTGCTTGTCATCTCTAGCTCTGGGTTGCTCATTGTGGTCGGTGTGGTCATTGATACCATGCGGCAGCTGGAAGCCCAGTTGCTCATGCGGCACTACGAAGGCTTTATCAGGTAGCCGCACTCGACGGGAGCCGCTGGGATGGCGACGTACATTGTTCTGCTGGGTGGCCCCGGAGCTGGCAAGGGAACCCAGGCAAAGATGCTGGCGCAGGAGCTTGGCATTCCTCAGGTCTCCACGGGCGATCTGTTCCGCGAACACCTGAGCGGCAATACCGAGCTGGGCAAGTTGGCGAAAGGCTACATGGATCGTGGTGAGCTGGTCCCCGACCAGGTCACGGTGGACATGGTACGCGAGCGCTTTGACCGGCCGGACTGCGCCAATGGAGCGCTACTTGATGGCTTCCCGCGCACAGTGGGCCAGGCCCAGGGATTGGCTGAGCTGCTGGAGGAAAAGGGAGCAGAGCTGGCGGTAGTCCCCTATATCAATGCGGACTCGGAGGTCTTGCTGCGGCGGTTGGCCGGACGTTGGACTTGCCGGCAGTGTGGAGCTATGTACCATGCCATCTTTGGTCCTTCACGCAAGGCAGGTGTCTGCGACCAGTGCGGCGGCGAACTCTATCAACGAGAGGACGACACACCCGAGACGCAGAGGCGCCGCATGGAGGTCTATTCTGAGCAGACAGCGCCACTGATCGAGTGGTATTGGAGCAAAGGACTGCTGGTGGAGATCGATGGCGAGCAGACCATTGAGCAAGTGCGGGACGAGCTGCTGGCCGCTGTCCGTGACCGGCTGAGTGCCGGGTTGGAGAGGTCTGTAGCCGGCTAGCGGCATCAGGAGATGATTGTCATCAAATCCCCCTCTGAGATCAGACTCATGCGTGAGGCCGGCCGGATTCTGGGGCTGGCGCTGCAGGCCGTCCGCCGGAAAATCGCTCCGGGAGTCACCACGGCCGAACTGGATGCCTGTGCCGAGGAGATCATTCGGTCTGGCGGCGCGGTTCCCACCTTCCAGGGCGTCACCCAGTACGAGGGGCAACCGCCGTTTCCGGGCACCATTACGGCTTCGGTCAACTCGGAACTGGTGCATGGAATCCCCAGCTCCCGAAAGCTGGCGGGGGGAGACATAATCAGCGTAGATTGCGGGGTGACGTACAAAGGGTATGTGGCTGATGCGGCTTTCAGTGCTCCGGTAGGTCAGATCAGCCCCAGCGCCAGATTGCTGCTGGAAGTGACCGAGCAGGCTCTGGCAATCGGAATAGACATGCTGCGCCCTGGGAACCGGACGGGCGATGTCTCCCATGCAATCCAGGAATACGTAGAGAAGCGCGGGCACAGCGTGGTGCGCGAATACACGGGTCACGGAGTCGGACGATCAATGTGGGAGCCGCCGCAGGTGCCCAACTATGGCACCGCTGGCAGAGGACCTGAGCTACGTGCTGGCATGACCATTGCACTGGAGCCGATGGTCAATCAGGGCGCTCCGGCAACCCGGGTTCTGCCCGACCAATGGACAGTTGCCACTCGCGATGGTAGACTCTGTGCCCATTTCGAGCATACTGTTCTGGTCACAGAAGGCGACCCGGTGGTCCTGACCGTACCCTAGCACCCGGGAACGCAAGTGGAGGTCTGTGATGAAGGTGTCAGCTTCGGTGAAGAAGAGATGCCCCAAGTGCAAAATCGTGCGGCGCAAGGGGCGGGTATACGTGATCTGCGAGAACCCAAAGCACAAGCAACGTCAGGGCTAAATGCCTCGCAGCTAGGTCTGGGGTCGTAGGAGAGAAAACGGATGGCGCGTATTGCAGGAATAGACTTGCCGCGCAACAAGCGGGTAGAGATCGGTCTGACCTATATCTATGGCATCGGCCGGTCGCTCAGCAACGAGATCCTCGCCCGAGCGGCGATCAACCCCCATACGCGGGTGAAGGACCTGGCTGAGGCAGAGGTAGCTCAACTTCGAGAGATCATTGATCGAGAGGTTCGAGTTGAGGGGGACCTGCGGCGTGAGGTCCAGATGAACATCAAGCGGCTCCAGGAAATCGGCTGCTACCGTGGGCTGCGCCATCGTCGTGGTTTGCCGGTACACGGGCAGCGAACGAAGACCAACGCCCGTACGCGCAAGGGGCCCAAGAAGACGGTTGCCGGGCGCGGCCGGCGGCGCGGCGCCAAGAAGAAATAGCGACACTCAGCGGTCAGCTTCTGAGGAGCCGGCATTCTGCGGCTGTTCGCTGACTAGTAGGAGTTCGGAGGCAGGATGGGTCAAAAGAAAGGAGGTCGCCGTAGCTCGCGCAAGGTCAAGCGCAATGTGCCTTTCGGTCACGTGCATATCTATGCGACCTTTAACAACACCATCGTAACAGTCACAGATCAGCAGGGGAACACCCTTGCCTGGGGTAGCGCGGGCACGGCTGGTTTCAAGGGCTCGCGCAAGAGCACGCCCTATGCGGCGGGGCTGGCGGCCCGGCATGCCATGAAACAGGGCCAGGACATGGGAATGCAGGAAGTTGAGGTCATTATCAAGGGGCCTGGCCCCGGCCGCGAGGCGGCTATCCGCGCCATCCAGGCCATGGGGGTGAAGGTGCGCTCGATCACCGACGCTACTCCCGTGCCTCACAACGGATGCCGGCCCCCCAAGAAGCGCAGGGTTTAACCCGGTTACGGTTCTCGTGTGTGGATGAGGAAGATCAACCCTGTGAATTGCTCACAGCTAGGAGGAAGCTAATTGGCCAGATATAGGGGTCCTTCGTGTCGCCTGTGCCGTCGCGAAAGCGAGAAACTCTTTCTCAAGGGCGCGCGTTGTCTGACGCCCAAGTGTGCTCTGGAGCGCCGTGAGTACCCTCCCGGGATTCACGGTCGGGATGCTCGTTTCAGGCGTAGGCGCGAATCTGACTATTCCCGGCAGTTGCGGGAGAAGCAGAAGGCGCGCCGTATCTATGGCGTCCTGGAGCGGCAGTTCCGGCGTTACTTAACTCTTGCTCAGCGCTGGCCGGGGCGTACCGGCACCAATCTGCTCGTTGCGCTGGAGAGCCGCATGGACAATGTTGTATATCGGCTTGGCTTTGCCGACTCACGCGCTCAGGCGCGCCAACTGGTGACGCACGGGCACTTTGACTTGAACGGCCGGCGCACCAACATCCCCTCTGCGCTGGTTCGGCCTGGCGACACGCTGTCGGTGCGCAAGGAGAGCCGGCGGAAGCCCTATTTCCAGACCGCAGGGCAGGAACTGGACGAGCGCCGGGTGCCGCGCTGGCTCTCTCTGGACGTGGCAGGTCTGTCGGGTCAGGTGCTGCAGCTGCCTGAGCGGGAGGATATCGACGTCTCGCTCAAGGAGCAGCTCATTGTCGGGTACTATTCGCGGTGAGCCCTGGGGGAGCGTTCCGCGAGAGAGCAGTTCGGACAGAGGGTTTCAGGTCAGAGGGAGGATAGCAGTTGAGCGGCACAGGTATGGTTCTGCCCAAGATTGAGGTGGACAACGATGTCATAACCAGACAGTACGGACGGTTCAACATCGGTCCGCTGGAAAGTGGCTATGGCATTACGATTGGCAACGCGCTTCGGCGCGTGCTTCTCTCCTCCTTGTTGGGGACTGCTGTGACATCGCTACGAGTCAGCGACGTACCTCACGAGTTCTCGGAGATTCCCGGTGCTCGGGAGGACATGACCCAGTTGGTTCTCAATGTCAAGCGCCTGCGCTTGCTGATGACTGACTGCGATACGGCTCGGCTGCGCCTGGAGGTCAAGGGCGAGGGGGCGGTGACGGCGGCCGACCTGCAGGTTCCGCCAGAGGTGGAGATCGTTAACCCTGAACTCTACCTGCTGACGTTGGACTTGGCAGATGCGCAGTTCGAGATGGAGCTGACGGTGGAGAACGGAAGAGGTTACTCCCCGGCCAATGAGCGGGGACGGCTTCCGATTGGCGAGATACCGGTTGACGCCATCTTTAGTCCGGTGCGGCGAATCAACTATGATGTTGAGCGCGCACGTGTGGGGCAGATGACCAACTATGATCGGCTGGTGCTGGAGATCTGGACCGACGGCACCTTGCGGCCGGAGGAAGCGCTGGCGCAGGCGGCGCAGACCCTGGTAACCCATGTGCGCCTGATTGCCGGGATAAGCGAAGAGGCTCTGGCTGTTGAAGAAGCGAAGGTTGAGGAGCCCGCTATCCCCACTGAGATCTATGAAGTCCCGATAGAGCAGCTGGACCTCAGTGTACGGGTGTTCAACTCCCTCAAGCGGACGGGCATCACCAGAGTCGGCGAGGTGCTGGAGATGCTGGACAAGGGTGATGACGCGATGCTCGCGATCCGGAACTTTGGGGAAAAGTCACTTCGGGAACTTCGGGGCCAGCTGATGGTGAAGGGCTTCCTACCAGACCCGGAAGAGGAAACAGTCGACACGGAATGATGCAGGTGCTCTGGGTAGGAGGGTATAGCGATGAGGCATAGAGTGTCCGGCCGTGTCCTGGGACGTTCCTCTGCGAACCGGCGGGCGTTGCGGCGGAATCTGGTCACCCAGCTCTTTCTCCACGGGCAACTTGAAACGACAGAGGCCAAGGTGCGCGCAATTCGGCCCGCTGCCGAGAAGCTGATCACGCTGGCAAAGCGCGGCTTGAGAAGCGACCAGGCAGGTCAGGTTCACGCCCGTCGCCTGGCAGCTGCCAGGCTGTTTGGCAAACAGGCGGTCTCTAAGCTCTTTGACGAGATTGCTCCCCGGTATGAGGATCGGCCGGGCGGATATACGCGCATGGTCAAGCTCGGGCGCCGGCGTGGCGATAACGCGGAGATGGCCTTGCTAGAGTTGGTAGAGGAATAGGACGACGGTAGTCTCGCGTCCGCCCGTGGACGGGCGAGCGCGATTCCGGGGGCGGCCGATCCAATGGCAGTTGAGCAGCGCTACCGGGCGACAGTGGAGTACGATGGGACCGATTTCTGTGGTTTCCAGCGCCAGGCGCAAGGTGAGCGTACGGTACAGGGAACGCTGGAAGCGGCTGTCTACGCCGTTACTGGACACGCTCCGACGGTCGTCGGAGCTGGGAGAACCGACGCCGGTGTCCACGCTCGAGGACAGGTAATCGCGTTTGATGTGTGTTGGCGACATGGAGAGGCTGCATTGGGACGGGCTCTCAACGCCAATCTGCCACCCGACGTAGCGGTGGCGGATGTCGAGAGAGCTGGGCATGGGTTTCATCCCCGACGCAGTGCCCGGCGAAGGACCTATCGGTACCTTGTGAACAATCAGCCGCGCCGATCGCCGCTGTTGCGGCGGACCACCTGGCACTGCCATCGTACACTGGACGTTGAAGCGATGAACAGAGCCAGCGAACTGCTGGTTGGCGAGCACGATTTCGCCACCTTTGGCCGTTCGCCGTCCGGGAAGAGCACCCTCCGGCGCGCTTATCGGGCAGAGTGGCGAAGAGAAGGCGCGTTGTTGAGCTTTACCATTGAGGCGAACGCCTTTCTGTTTCGCATGGTGCGCAGTTTGGTTGGTTCGCTGTGCCAGGTCGGCGCAGGTGAGTGGCGGGTGGAGGCATTTGGCGAAGCGCTGGCGGCCGCAGATCGGTCGCTGGCCGGCCCGACAGCCCCGCCGCAGGGGCTATGCCTGGTCTCGGTAAGCTACTAGGGCGGCCAAGGCGCACCTGGAATAATCGGAGGAGACTAGTGAACAGGACATACTCGACCAGGCCATCGGAAGTCGAACGGCGGTGGTTTGTGGTCGATGCAGAGGGCAGGACGCTGGGCCGGCTGGCAACGCAGGTTGCCACCATCTTGAAAGGCAAGCACAAGCCAGAGTACGCTCCGCACCTGGATGTCGGGGACTATGTAGTTGTTCTCAACGCGGAGAAAATCCACGTGACGGGTGGCAAGCTTGATAAGAAGATCTATTATCGGCACTCGGGCTATCCTGGGGGGCTGTCCGAAATGACTTTGCGAGAGCAGTTGGCCAAGCATCCGACCCGGGCGGTGGAACTGGCCGTGCGCGGCATGCTCCCCAAGAACAGGCTGGGCCGCAGGATGCTGCGCAAGCTCAAGGTGTATGCCGGGATGGAGCACCCGCACAGCGCACAGAAGCCAGAACCGTTGGACGTGTAGAGAGGTACTGCAGTGACCGAGATGTATTACTATGAAGGTGTCGGGAGGCGCAAGGCCGCTACGGCGCGGGTGCGCATCTATCCGGGTGGTGATGGGACGTTTGTGGTCAACGACCGGACGCTGGAAGAGTATTTCCCGCGCCTGGGTGACATTCAGAGCCTGATGGGTCCTCTGCGAGTGACCGAACAGGAGGGGCGCCTGAATGTGTCGGTGCACGTCCGGGGTGGAGGGGTCACTGGCCAGACTGGGGCAGTTCGGCACGGGCTGGCGCGCGCCCTGCTAAAGCTAGACCCTGAACTGCGCCCCATCCTGCGCAGGGGAGGCTACTTGACACGGGACGCACGGATCAAGGAGCGGAAGAAACCTGGTCTGAAGCGTGCGCGCAAGGCACCGACCTACACCAAGCGCTAAGACTCTCCTGGTTGAGCCACGTCTGAAGGGGGCGTACTAGGAAACGCCCCCTCTCGCCGGTGTGGCAGTGTAGCATGCAGGAGGCGAGGTCCCGACCTTGGCCTCCTTTTTACTTCCGATGACGATCACAATCGTGGGCCTGGGGCCGGGAGGCCAGGCCTTGCTGACCCGTGAGGCGTGGGAGGTCCTCTCTGGCGCCAGCGAGGTGTTCCTGCGTACTGGCCGGCACCCTGTCGTTTCCGGCCTGCCGGCCGGGCTGTCGATTCACACCTTTGACTCTCTCTACGAAGAGTCGGACGATTTCGCTACCGTGTATGGCCTCATCACTCAGCGAGTGCTGGAGCTAGCGCGGAGACCCGAAGGAGTGGTCTACGGCGTTCCTGGTCACCCGCTGGTCGGCGAGGCAACGGTGACAGCTCTCCTGGAGAGAGCCGCGGCCGAGCACTTGCGCGTGGAAGTGGTGGAGGGGCTCAGTTTCGTTGGACCGGTTCTGACGGCGCTGGGGGTTGATGCACTGGCCGGGATGCAGATCGCCGACGCCTTGGAAGTGGGGGCGTGCCTCCATCCCCCTCTCAACCCTGACGTCCCTGCCATCATCGGCCAGCTGTATGACCGCGGACTGGCTGGAGAGGTCAAGTTGACTCTCATGAACCAGTACCCAGATACACACCCTGTGCAGCTGGTTCACGCCGCTGGGACACAGCAGCGGGAGGTGGAGTCACTTGCCCTGCATGCCCTAGACCATAGCCGTCGCATCGGGCATCTCACCGCACTGTATGTTCCAGCTCTACCGATGACCAGCGGGTTTGAACGGTTCCAGGAGACAATTGCCCATCTGCGTGGTCCGGCAGGCTGTCCCTGGGACCGGCAGCAGACGCACCAGAGCCTGGCCCAGGGGCTGATGGAGGAGACGGCCGAGGTTCTGGATGCGATTGACGCCGGTGACGTGCGTGCCCTTTGTGAGGAACTGGGTGACCTGCTGCTCCACGTTGTGATGCAGACCCAGATAGCGGCCGAGAGTGGTGACTTTACCGCGGCCGACGTGATAGCGGGCATAGAGGCTAAGATACGCCGGCGCCACCCTCACGTGTTTGGTGGGGAGTGCGTCTCTGACGCCGAGCAGGTCGTGACCACGTGGAAGGCGATCAAGGAGGATGAGCGTGGGCCGGACGCCCCGGTGCGATCTGCGCTGGACGGCGTGCCGGCTGCGCTGCCCGCCCTGGCACAGGCCGACGCATACTCTCGCCGAGCGGCTCGAGAGGGATTTGACTGGCCGGCGGGGTACGATGTGGTGGACGGGGTGCGTGAGGGCATGGTCGAGCTCCTGGGCGCCGGCACTCACGAGGAGCGGGTCCGGGAGGTGGGCGACCTGCTCTTCGCGGTCGCCAACTGGGCGCGCCGACTGGGAGTGGACGCGGAGACCTCCTTGCGGCTGGCGGTTCGGCGCTTCCGGGAGCGCTTCCAGGCTCTGGAGCAGGCCGCTGTGGCGAGAGCAGGCAGCATTGCCGAGCTGGACTCCGGGGAAGTGAGTGAACTGTGGCGGCGCACCGGTGGGGGAGTGCTGATTGAGGGAGGCTAGATGCAGTCGTACGTGATCTCTCTCGTGCTGGCGCTGGGGTTGCTGGCCTATGGCCTCCAGACCTGGATTCGGTCACGGCAGGTAGACCGGGCATCAGAGAAGGCATGGTATTCTATTGAGGGCCGCCGAATCAAGCGAACCGCCCTCAGCCTTCGGTTTCAGGCCATCGTCCTGTTTGTGGTCGGTGGGGGGGCTTTGCTGTGGATCGCCCTCAATGCGCGGACCCAGAACCGGGCCGAGCCAACAGCGCCGCCGGTCGCTGCTACGCAGCAGCCTGTCGCTCCGGACCCGACTCTTGCCCCCAGTGACGCTTTCTCCACGGCTGCACCTGGGCCGTATGCCACTGTCCTTGCTTCTCCTTCTCCCACAGCTAGCGAGGAGGACACCCCGGTCTGGGTGCCGGTACCCACACTGGTGCTGGGAAGCACGGCCGTGGTGGCCAATACCGAGGGACGGGGGTTGTGGATGCGCGATGCGCCCTTTGGCGAATACATGGTTCTGCTGGAGGAGGGCGAAACCGTCTATGTGCGGGGCGGCTTGATAGAGGTGGACGATTCGCTGTGGCAGGGTGTTACCGATGCCGAAGGGCGAGAAGGCTGGGTTTCTGCCGACTATTTGCTCTACCGTTAGGTCTTCTCCGAGAGCGCGGCAGGTGCTGCCTTGCGCTCGGACTGCTGACAGGATACCCTGACGACGGTTCGTAACCAAACCAGCGCTGGTGGGTTTCTATGGTAGAACGGAGCGACACTGCTAGACCGAAGGCCATCAACACCTGCGAGGATGAAGCGGTTCTCGTAGCTGAGGCCAGGCACGACCGGGTCGCCTTCGGTCGCTTGTATGAGCTGCACGTTCACAAGATCTACAACTATATCTACTATCGGACGTGGAACCACCATGACGCCGAGGACCTGACGGCCAAGGTCTTCTTCAAGGCTCTGGAACACGTGGGCCGCTATCAGGACCGGGGCGCGCCGTTCTCGGCATGGCTGTACCGGATTGCGCACAATGTTGTGGCCAACTGGCACCGGGACAGCCGCCGAAGTGAGACGGTGGCGCTGGAAGAGGTGGCCGGCCAGCTTGGACAGGGAGATGACCCACACTGGGTGACGGAACGGTCGGAGGCGCAGCAACGGCTGGTGAGCGAGATATGCGGCCTGCCGTCCGCCCGCCAGCAGCTTCTGATCCTCAAGTTCGTGGCGCATCTGGGCAATCGTGAGATCGGCGAGATCATGGGGCGTAGCGAAGGGGCGATCAAGTCGCTGTATCACCGCACCCTGGTCGCTCTGAGGAAGGGGTTGTCTGACGACGAGCAGGGGCAAAATGGCGGAATGGTTGATAGATAGAGGCGCAGATGAGTGGCCGAGAGGGAGCGAGGACGCTGACCTTGTCATCTTTCCTTGGGCCGGTGCTCAACGCGGGTGACGGCATGTTGAGGACAGGTGATCGGTACAGCATCTTCTCGCGGTGAAGGAGGAAAGGTGGATGGACAGGCGCGCATTGGGTGAACTGCTGAACGAGTACGTGGACGGCCTGATCGCTGGAAGCAGAACTGCAACTGACGCCGTTGCGCGATACCCGGCCGATGGGTCTAGCGCAGCTGGCCTTTTCAGCCTGACCGATGAACTTGCCTCCCTGTTGGTCCCCGTCAAGCTGACGCCTGAGTTCATCCAGGAATTGGGCGAGAGTCTGGCCTCGGCCGCTGCGCCGGCTGAGACGGCCGCCACTCGCCCTTCTGCAAGGAAGCTGTGGTTGGGCGCCCTGGTGTCTGGCTCGCTGGTGTCTGCAGTGGGGGTGTTGGTGGTGTGGTGGATGAGGCGGGGTCGGGGGAGCGCGGTGACGGCCGCGTAGGACCCCGGCAAAGGGGCTGGCTCGCGCGGCGGCGGCCGTGAGCGCCGCGCTGTGAGTGTGGGGGGCTCGTTGCATTTCTGCTGGGCCTGGGTAGCGCGCTGGGCAGGGCCGACCCCCGCCGCTGGGACGCGAATCTGATGGCAGTGGTCGACTCGTTACTCTCGCTCTCTGTCGTCGGTCTCCAGTCTCACGTAGGATCTGCCAATGGGGCGGGCGCACCTGCGTTGTCTGCGGGGTGTGGCGGCTCTCCCTGAGGACAGTTCACCGCGCAACGCAGATTGCCGCTGGCACGGCCGGTCACGTTTAGGCTAGTCTGCAACTGGGCTCTCAGCCCGGACCACACTCCGGGGAATCACCGCTCTGCCTTCTCATCCTCGTGGAACCAGACCGTCGCCGAGAGCGTCTCATCTGCACAACTCGTTCTCAGTTCTAGGAGGCAAAGATGAGAAAGCCAACAGTGCTCGGGCTGCTGATAACCGCCGTGCTCGCGGGGTGCGGCGGGCCATTGGCGGCAAGGTCGGATGATCGGCCGGCTGCCACCCTTGCGCCTCCGCGCGATTTCAGTGACGGGGAGGGGCTGGCGGAGGAGCGGGTGGCCGCGATCAAGGCTGCCCCGGCGGTGGCTGTGGAAGGGGAGGCCGGGATTGCTCTGGCATCAGAACCCAAAGCGGCAGGAGCAGAATGGGTGCCAAGGTCGCCGCAGCAGGCATCGCTCAAGGCGGGAGAAGTGGACGACAATGAGCAATGGGACGGCTATTTGCTCTACCGCCGGGAGCACGGACGCACTGACGTGCACGACGTCGACGTCAGCGAACGCTACGTCATCACCGTCGTGGACGCGGCCGGCCGAACCGTGCACGACGCCAGGGTAAGCGTGTCGGCAGCGGGTGGCCGGCTCTTGTTTGAAGGCGTCGCCGACGCTGGCGGCCGGGTCCTCTTTCACCCGCGCGCGTTCCCGGCTGCTGAAACGGCTCAGTCATTCAGCGTCCAGGCGCTGGACCCTGCTGATACGTCTCTACAGGCGACCGTCGAGTTCCCCCGCGAACCGGCGCTGTCCTGGGAGGTCGTCCTGCCCGGTGAGCAGACCATCGGTCCGGTTCGATTGGATATGCTCTTTCTGATGGATGCCACTGGCTCGATGGGTGATGAGATCGATGCCCTCAAGAGCACACTGCTGGAGATATCAGCCCAGATCGACGCTCTCCCAGAGCGGCCGGACGTCCGCTTTGGCCTGGTTACCTACCGCGACCGCGAGGACCTGTACGTCACCCGGGTCCACGAGTTCACCGCTGACGTGGTTGCCTTCCACCAGACCTTGTCGGCGGTCACGGCCAACGGCGGCGGTGACTACCCCGAATCGCTGAATGAGGCGCTCCATGCCGCCCTGCACGGGGTCACCTGGCGGGACAGCAAGACGGTGCGGCTGGTCCTTCTGATTGCCGATGCGCCGCCTCACCTGGACTATCAGCAGGACTATGATTACGCTGAGGAGATGGTGGAGGCCTCCAGACTGGGCATCAAGGTTTTTCCCATCGCCTCCAGCGGACTCGACGACCAGGGCGAGTACGTCTACCGGCAGATTGCCCAGTTCACGGGTGGCAAGTTCATCTTTCTGACCTACTCGCCTGATGGAACCGGCCCCGGCGAGGAGACCGACCATCACGTGGAGGACTATACGGTGCAAAAGCTGGATGCATTGGTGGTCCGACTGATCCAGGAGGAGTTGGCGAGACTGAGCCGATAGAGGCCCTGTCGGCTCTTGAATGATCATGGGGGCTGGCAGAACACCGGGGATCTCGCTGCGGTGTTCTGCCGCTCTTGGGCATCCTCATAGGGCCGGCGGCAGTTCCGCTTCGCGCTTGTCAGGCGGAGCCAGCCGTGGTATCCTGCTGCCTCTCTCCTGTCGGCTTGGGCCGGAATGGTCAAGGCGGCAGTTGTGGATTGCCGTATTCGTGACCTGACACCCAGCACCCGCTCGCTGCCTTGGCCCGATAGACGGCGAGCCGCCATGATCTGGACTGGCTGCGAGCAGCCATCGTGAACCGATACCGGCCGTGGGCCACCTTCCTGCTGCTCAGCTCCATTTGGGGCTCGTCGTTCCTGTTCATCAAGGTAGCTGTGCAGGAAATCGGACCGCTGCTGCTGGTGGGCTTTCGGCTCTTTTTCGGGCTGCTACTCTTGCTGCCGCTTGTCCTTGTGCAGCGCAAGCGCTTGCCGCGCGACCCCCGCACCTGGGGCGACCTGGTTTTCATCGCAGTGGTGGGCGTCGCCGCGCCCTTTACGCTCATTAGCTGGGGATCAGAGCGGATTGACAGCGGTCTGACTGCCATCCTGAATGGAACGGCTCCTCTCTTCTCCATACTGGTGGCTGACCTCTGGTTGCGTGATAATCCGGTGACGGCCGGCAAGGTCGCTGGGCTGTTGGCTGGCTTTGCGGGGGTCGTAACCCTGATGAGCGGGAACCTGGGAAGCGGATCCAGCGGGGTAAGGATCCAGGCGGTGGTGGTGGCCTCTGCCTGCTATGCCATCTCGAACGCCTACGTCCGCAAGCGCCTCATGCATCTGGAGCCGCTGACGGTTGCGGTCGGGCAGCTGCTGATCGCTGAAGTCGTTGTCTGGACGGCAGCGGGCCTCTCCGGCAACCTGTCTACTCTGTCGGCACCGGGTCTCTTTAAGGCGTTCACCGGCCGCTCCCTCTTTGCCGTTGCCTGGCTCGGCGTGATGGGTACCGGAGTAGCGTTCCCACTCTACTTTGCTCTCATCCGGACCTGGGGAGCGACCCGGGCCATACTGGTGACCTATCTGGTGCCTGCGATTGCCGTCCTGCTGGGCGTCCTGGTATTGGGAGAGCAGCTCAGTTGGCGACTGCTGGTGGGCGGAGGGCTGGTCATGAGTAGCATCGGTTTGGTCAACTGGCGGGGCGGCGGTGAGGCCGACGACGGCTGAATGCTCGGAGAGGGTGCGGCTGCTCGGTGCGCGCCCATTGGCCGCCGGTGCCAGGTCGGCGCGACGAGCACGACATGGGACCTGCCCGCGCGGGGCAGGCACTCAGTAGTCGCGGGAGAGCAGGTGGCGGTTGCCGATACGGACATTGGTCAGCCCGGCCCCCCGAGCGGCCGCCTCTGCTTCTTCTGCATGGCCCACCGAGGTGCGGGGCAGGTCGGGCATGAAGAAGCTGGGGGCGAACGCCAGCAGCGCGTAGGGTATGTGCGGGCTGAACTCGCTGATTAGCCCGGCGATTTGGCGGACCTCCTCTGCTTTCACATAGCCCGGCACCAGCAGCGTGCTGGCCATCACTAACGGCACCTCCGGCCGTTGGGCAAAGCGCTGGGCGGCGCGCGAAAAGTTGGCGAGTGTCTGCCGGTTGGAGGCCCCGGTCAGGGCGAAGTGGAGACGCTCGTCGTATGCCTTGAGGTCGAACTTGACCGTGCCATTGCTGTGCAGAGAGAGCTGCACCGCCCGATCCATCAGCCGCGGGTTAGCCGCCCCGTTAGTCTCCCAGCACACTGTGACCCCTCGGTCGGCCAGCTGCGCGGCCGATGCGAGGGCGTGAGGCATCTGCGAAGCCGGGTCGCCGCCAAAGTAGCAGACACAGAAGGTGCGCTGGTTGGCTGCCCCGGCCAATTCGGCCGCGCTGATGCCGCTTTGTCGTGGCGAGGAGGGAAGATCCCTCTTTGCGGGAGACATGGCGCTGGCGACCTCGCCGCCGGTGGGGAGTAGGTCCCGATAGTGCCAGTTCTGGCAGAAGAGGCAGTCGAAGGAGCAGCTGCCGTAGAACACCGCCAGGTTGTGGTCGCCCGGCTGGGACTGCCCGTGACAGAACTGCATGGCGACGCAATTGGTGGGCAGAGGGTCGCGATACCAGTGCAGCAGCCCCCGGCTAGGCGTACCCGCCAGGTGGATCAGCCGGCCGTCGCGGACCGTGCGCAGTCCGCAGTAGCCCACTTCCCCCTCCCCAATCAGGCATTCCTGGGCGCATAGCGGGCATTGTACCCCTCCGGCCGTGTTTGGGGCCTCGGCTGCCATTCCGAACTCGCGTCGGGCTGCGGCGTGGGCTGCCTGAACCAGGGGCAGCGCCTCGGCCGGGCGCCGGCGAATACAGGCGCCGCACACGCCGAGATGCGACGCAATCAGGCGGGAGCGCCGGCCGCACAGAGTGCACCTCTGGCTGGGCAGAGGTTCGTCAGCCGCGGCTGCCGGTAGCAGGCGCCTCATGGGACCCAACCACGTGCCTCAAACCAGTAGAGCCAGAAAGCACACGATGCCGTGGGTGTCGGTCTGTGCCGGCGGGCGCAGACCGGGTCAGACTCGTGTTCGATGTCGGGGAACTCGACACAGGCCAGGACTGCGGCCGCGCGGGAACGCGGTGGCGAGAGGTCATTCCTGCGGGGCCGGTCGCGGCACGAATAGGTAGATCAGGCCAACAGCGATCGGGATGAGGGCCAGACTGGCCTGAAACGGCAGGGCTGGACGAGATGAATACAGCCACCCGGCGGCCGCAGCCGCGGCGACGTATGTGCCCCGATTGATCAGAGCGTTAATGCCATAGGCCAGCCCCTGCTGTGATGGGGGGACGACTCGGGTGGAGATGGCGTCTATGAACTGGCCCGATATCTGGGCTCCGCCCCGCAAAAAGAACCCCAGTGCCAGCCACTCCAGCCGGCCGCTGCTGAGCAGGGCCAGCAGATAGATCGTTGCGCCCGTGTGGAGTGCCATCAGCGACCGCCGAGGCGGCCGGGTTCCGAGAAACAGGGCCAATACCACCTGCCCCAGAGACGCGGCCGAGCCCAGCAGCCCAACCTCCGAGACCGACACTCCCCAGCGCTCCTGCAGGAAGTTGGGCGCCAGGGGCATGCTGAGCCAAATCGCAAACATCGCCACGCAGACCACAGCCATCAGGGCTGTGAAACGCCGGTTGCGCAGCAGGCTGGCGTACCGCCCTGCAGAGGGGGGCGGCTGCGAGGCTTGCGGGGGTACAAGGAACACCACCACTGTCGAGACGACAAAGAACGCCAGGGCCAGAAAGAAGGGTGCGCGAAGACCCAGCCGCTGCGCCACCTGTCCACCCAGGGTGGGTGAGACAATCAACCCGGCCGAGAAGGCTGAGAAGACCCTAGTAAAGGCCCGCTCCGGCGTGAGCGCCCCGCGGCCGCTGGCAACGTAACGAGTCAAGGGTGGGATCACCCAGGCGCTGAATCCATAAGTCGTCCACGCCAGCGCAAACAGCCAGAGGTGAGTGGCGCCCGCCATGAGCACGGCCGAGAGCAGGCCTGCCACCCAGCCGCCGACCATCACGCGGCGGGCGCCCCAGCGGTCCGCCGCCACCCCGGCCGGAAGCATGGTCAAGGCCTGGGTCAGCGCAAACAGTGCCATCACCGTGCCAGTCTGCACCGGTGTGGCTCCCAGTTCCTCCAGGTGGAGCGGGACCAGATAGATGAAGAGGCCTTCGCCCAGAGCCCAGAAGAAGAGGGACAGCGAGAGAACCTTCAGGTCACGGCTCATTGGGAGAACCCGTCCTGGGCCTGTGCCACGGCCTCGCTGATCAGGCGCTGCATCCGCTGATAGTGGGGACCCTTCCAGTATACCTGGCTGCACCCGGTGCAGACGCTGAACTCGTTGTAGTATCGCTGGGTCCTGGGCGGCAGCCGGCCCTCAACCGCCTCCTTTGAGACCGGCCGCAGCAGTTCGTTGCACCGGAGACAGCGCTGGAAGGGCTTCATGGACCCGAGGAGGTCAAAGCGACGCAGCACCTCGGATAGCTGGCGCCGAGGGTTTGTCTGCCTCAGACAGTAGCCGTGGGTCACTACGCTGCGCTTGAGCAGGCCTCGGTCTCGAGTAAGCAAGATTCGCCCTTCGGTGCTGGAGACACGGGCCAGCTCCTCGTCCTGGTAGTCGTTCCGATACAGAGTGTCAAAGCCCGCCATTCGCAGGTAGGCGGCTAGCCGGCCGAGGTGCGTGTCGAGGACAAAGCGGGGCTCCCTCAGCGGCTGGGGCCGGACGCGGGCCACCGGTGTGATGTCAATGGATTCAAAGACGGGATAGACGCTGACCCGGTCCCCGTCGCGCACCAGGTATTCAAAGCTGGAGGACTCGCCGTTCACCAGCACCAGGTCCACTTCGGTGTGCGGCACCCCCAGCGCCTCGATCAGATGCTTGACCGACTGGCCCTCGTCGAAGCGGTAGGCGAAGGTAGTTGCCCTGCGGTCGGCCGGAAGAAAGTCGTTCAGTTCGGCGTAGAAGCGAAATGCAGCCCGGTTCATGGAGTACACGCGCGCGAGACCGCAATCCGAGGATTGCTGGTGCACGAACACAGCCCCGAGGGACCCGACAGGTTGCCCTCCAGAGTTCGCGCGCTTCGCCTGGCGAGGCGCAGTTGAGCAATGCCCTGCTGACGGAGTACGTTGGGCAGGTCTGAGTTCAGGAGTGACAGCATCGGTCTTTGTCGCAGTGCTGCTTGGCGGCAATCATACCACAACCATGGGCGCGGGGAAGCATGGCGGGGGCAGCAGTGATCGGAATTCGGGGCCTCACGCCTGTGACCCGTACACTGCCGGGCGTGTCCGCCAGCCGCCCTACTTACTGCCAACCAGTTCCCCGCTACGCCAAAGTACAAGTGCGCCAATCTACTGTTCCCCCAATCTACCATCCTCTCCTGTGACCTGCCAGCGTCACCTCGGTGCCCCCAATCCTTGCCTGTGGTATCATTGTGACCGGGCGTCGGAGCCTCGCGCGAATCCATGAATTGGAGGTGCAGCGTGTCAGAAGGGATCACCAGTAGGTCGATACGGAGCTTTTTCAGGTTCCCGTTTGAGGGACCAGGCTGGCAAGGGCGCCTGGTGGTGGGAGTTGCGCTCACCTTTGCCGGCTCTGTGATCCCCATTGTCCCGTTCATCTTCGTCGGCGGCTACGTTCTGCAGGTCATGCGCCAGGCAATTGAAGGAGAGGACCTTGCTCTGCCCGGCTGGGATGACTGGGGCAGGCTGGGCAAGGATGGTCTGCGCGGGATGCTGGTGAGCCTGGTCTACATGCTGCCGGGGGTGGCTGTCTGGGCAGGTGGCATGATCCTCTACTTTGCCAGCAGCTTTGCCTTCATGCTGCCGGCCGAAGCTGGGATGGAGGGAGGGGAGGTGCCGAGCGGAGCGCCTCTGCTGTTCCTGGCGGGATTTGCGATCCTGTTCCTTTCGATGTTCGCCGGCTGGGCGCTCTCCCTCCTGGGAACAGTGCCTCTGCCGATGGCGACAGCTCATTTCGTGGCCAAGGACGAGCTGGCGGCCGCCTTTCGAGTGGGCGAATGGTGGCTCCTAATCAGGGCCAACAAGCTGGCCTATTTGATAGATTGGGTGATAGTCGCCGGCCTGGCGACCATGGGCTATGCTGCTTGTATGGTCGCCTACATGTCTGTGGTAATGTGTTGCGTGTTGCCACTACTGACGGCGCCTATCGGGTTCTACATGGCACTGGTTGGTGCTGCTCTGTTCGGGGAGACCTACCGCGAGAGCGTAGCGATGCTGCGGCCAGGTGACCAGGCCGCCGACGACGAGTAGGGGCGTGCTGAGAGCGACAAGTACACATTGTGGCCGGCCGCCTGTAGGTGGAGACGTAGATCGCGCTGCAGCGCGAAGGTTGTTCTGAGGTTTCGCTGAGATAGGGCAATGCCAGAGACGAACGGTTTCGGAGAAACAGAGGATGTAGCGGTCACGGTGCTGGTTGACAACCGAGCCGATCTGATGCAGAAATCAACCGGCACGGTGAAGCGCTTCACCGACCGGCCGTTGGTGGCTGAAGATGGCTTTGCAGCGCTGATCCACCTCAAGGCTGCTGGCACGAGGGTCTTGTGGGATGCAGGCCTCACTGCAGATGCCCTGATGGAGAACATGCGGCGCATGAAGCTCGACCCGGCCGCGATCGACAGGATCGCGCTCAGCCATGGCCATCGGGACCACACAGGCGGAGTGACCGAGGTCATCAAGGCAATCGATGTGCTTCCCAGGCCGCGGAGGTGGAAGCGGCGCGCCACGACAGAGGAGATGCGCAGCTATGCGGAAGGAAGGCGCGTGCCGCTGGTTGTGCATCCGGCTGCGCTTCGGGAGCGCTGGGTCGTCCGGAAGACTGGCACCAGGTACGGACCCATTCTGCCGCCGCCACGCGCAGAGTGGGAGGCGGCCGGCGCAGAGATCATCCTTTCCGAGGGGCCGTATGAATTGGGGCC
>JAUVHW010000328.1 GCA_030593075.1 Ardenticatenales bacterium | reverse complement strand
GCTTCTCCACGCCGGTTACTGTCTTTGGCATGGGCTAGCTGTCCTTGCGTAGCCTAGTGATACTCTTCACGCACCCCAGCGGTATCTGCAATATGTCATTTACCTTATGGCCTCGCTCGACTAGCTCAGATAGCCTTTCTTTGCTGCGAGACTGGGCTACGGCAATATACTCATGGGTATGCTTAACAACATATCCCATGGTGGCGTGACGCATTTTCTCTACTTGCGCCAACTCCCGATCAGCAGCGTCTAGCGTCATCCAAGTACTCAGCCCTAGGCTGTCTTCCCACTCTACTTCTACCCGTTGCATCTCCGGTTGTGTGACCATTATTGTCGTGCCCTGCGCTGTCTTCGGCATGGCTACCCCCACCACTGCTTCCAAGTGGCACCCCTGTCTTTGGTGTCAAAGTGGAGGTAGGAGTCAGGTGTCTCTATCGGTCTTGTGGTAACTTCCCAGAGCTTTCTTAGCTGTTTCCAAACCCACATGTCTACCTCTGCCTCTTGAGCCACCAGCCCTGATATTCCGCCTCGGCCAGAAGCACCACGACAATAGGGCCTACGAGTACACCTATGGAAAGCCCCAGCGTAAGAATCTCCCACCATACCATGTCTACACCCTCGGCGCTCTCAGGCGCCCGCCAAATGGCCTTGTTGCCGGCGCCGGGCCTGTGCCAGCGCGCAGCCTTGCCAGATTCCACTGCAACGACATCGGCGGCACACCACGATTCGCTACCTCCTCTTCAAATGCGGCAACCTCAAACGGGTCCATCCGTGCCTGTGCTTGGAGGCCAGGAAGTCTAATACCCGGCGGCAGTCCAGCAGGTAATAGCTCTCTCCCTGCCGCAATGGTTTCTGAGGCAGGGAATGGCGTCACTGGATCCCAGACGTCGCTAGCGGTGAGCGCAGTCGCGCCGGTTGTACCAGCAGCAGCAGCACCAGTGCCCGTCGTCGGCAACCGCGTGGGAGCCCGCAGCGTCGGCGTCACACCCGACACGTTACGCGGGTCGCCTATCGGAATGCCCGGCGGTTGCGGTTCGCCTAGAACACGTGATGTTGGTGCGGTCACACGCCGTTGCGCTGTAGAAGCAACCGGATCAACCACTGCCGGCACAGCCGCAGGAGCGCTCAATCTCGGTGTTGGTGCCGGTGTACTGACTTGCGACAGGGTAGGTGCTATCCTCGGACGGCCCCGGGTGACCTCAGTGCCGCCAGCGCCTGGCGCAATGCCACGTAGAAGGCTCAACCATGCGATGGGCTGGGCAGTCCGCGCGGCCTGAATCTGTGCCTCAAGCTCTGACCGCTCCTGCGCCCGCTGGGAGACCGCCAGATTGCCTCGGCTGATATCCAGTTGTCCCGCCTGGAAGGGTGTCAGGCTCTGAGCACCACCAGCACCCACACTGAACCCTAGCAGAAACCGCAAGGCCACATCTTCTGGGAGTTGCCCGTAGACAGCCTCATAGGCCTGAAGTTGGTCTAGCTTGGACTGTGTACTCGTACCGCCCTTGAGGAATTGCCGCTCGGCCTCCTCGGGCGTAAGGTCGCGCCCGATGTTGCCTTCCAGGGTCTCCCTAGCCGTCAACTCAGGCACCTCGGGGCGCAGGTCTACGGCGTTTCCCACTGGCCTAGCCGCCTCGAAGATGATCCCCGTTTGGGGGTCTACGTCAGGGTCACTCCAGAGCTGGTACACTCCCGGCTGGCCGGTCTCCCTCCAAGACATGCCCGCAGGGGCAGGGGATCGCCGCTCCACATCCGCGGTGGTCGGCAACTCACCAGGCGCAGCGAATGGCGTCGTCAGCGTCGTCGGCCTTGGCGGGAGAGGCGGTACAGTGTGTGCAAATGAGGGCGGAGGTTGGCCGCTAGCGGCAAAGAGCGCGGTTATTTCTTGTTGTGCTGCAACGTCTCCCGCTTCTGCGGCGGTCGCTATGGCTATGAAGTGGTCAATGGTGCCCTGCACCTCATCAGGCGTCCATCCCTGGGCAGCCCCCTCCTCGGCAATGAGGCTCCGTATGAGTGCTTCTGTCTGTGGCTGGGCCATAGTCCTACCCCTCCATCTCTTCCATCACGATAGCTATCTGCGCTATGACGGGGTTGGGTGATGTCGGCTGCTCGCCTACAAGGCTCATCACCTGTGCGAAGGGCTGGCTGGCGATACCCTCGGCGAGCGCTCGGCGTATCAACCCGCGTACTTCGCGGTTGCCTACTTCCTCGGCCCCCATGTAGTAGCCGAGTTCGGTCTCAATCGCCTCGACCATTTCTTCAGTCAGAGCGTCAACTTCGCGGGCGACTTCATTCGCAACATGTTCCTTACGTTCAGACACGTCTCAACCCTCCCGCCGCAGTTTGCCCTGCTACTTGGGCAGCCCCCTCTATTGTCCCTGGCTGCGCCGGCACCTGGCCGACCCGGGCGGCTCTAGTCATCTGGCCAAAGCGTTGCATCGTGGCCTCTTCGCCCTCGGGTGTCTCGGCAGCGGGGCGCTTCTCGCTGCGCTCCTGAGTTCTCGTGGCCATTCGCATTCGCACCAGGCGCATGACCTCCTCAAGGAACTCTGGGCCTTCAACAACCGCATCCACCATCCGGTCCTTGCGGCTGGCGGCGAAGTTCTCGCGCCCACCCGCCTCGTACAGTTCCCGCTTGGACAGCACGTCCTTCTGGGCCTCGGCAGTAGCAATCTTCAGGCGGCGCTCTTCGTCATCCTCGGCCTGAAGGTCAACCTCGACGGTGTAGTCGCCCTCGTACATCTTATTGGTCAAATCATAACCCCGCCAGGACAACGTGAAGTCCTCCTGTTCCCGCGCAAGAAACTCCACGAGCCACCCCAGCCGCCGCAGGAGCCGCGCTACGCCACCTTGCAACATCCGCATAGGTGGCTCGAACCGCTTGCGCGCCCTGCCCGTCAGCATTTGATAGCCGGTGGCTGTCGGTACTCCTGGCTGGCGTTCTCCGCCCAGGATGCGGCTTGATGTGCCTTTTTCCAAGTAGTAGCGCGGTCTCTCCAGGGCAGCAAAGACCTCGGGCCGCATCGGCTGGTCTTCGATGGGCACCAGTTCGGGCGGCCACTCAAAGGTAATGCTATTAGGCTCCGTGGATATATCAAAGTTCTTAGGAAGAACTCCGCCTTTTAGCAGCTTATGCCGACCCCATACGGTTTTCAGCGCGTCAGCCTGCAACATGGTGAAGGCCTCGGCCTCAGCATCGAGCATATCTCGAATGCCGCGGCTCAGCAGGGACACATAGGTCTCTTCGGGTAGTGCACCCAGGGCGCGGATGCCCCAACCAGACGCTACCATATCCAGGGGCATGTACGGATAGCCGCTATCCTGCGGGGTCGTCAGGAAGTCCCCCTGCTCATCAACCCACGATGCATAGCGCCCACTTTGCCGCAGTCCCTTATCGTCCAGGTCAGTCTGTGGATCCCATGACCACCACTGCACCAATATCTTGAGTTCTGTACCGGGTCTGCCTTTGGCCTCGAACTTCTCAAAGCGCTTATGCTCGGCTGCAAGTTGCTCCAGTTCTGCGATTGTAAGCTGAACGAACAAGAAGGCTTCTCGCGGGGAGCCCCCAGGCTCCATCAGGATCGTCATGGGGTCGTGCACATCGAACCACGCTGTTT
>JAUVHW010000316.1 GCA_030593075.1 Ardenticatenales bacterium | reverse complement strand
ACGCCAAACCGGACAGCGCTGCCGCCCTGGTGGCGAAGCTGCTGGCACGAGCGAGGAACGGCAGCTTGAGGCCATCTGAGAATGCTAGGGCCTTCGATGCGCTGACGAATCTGCGCGCCGCGCACTTCGGGCTGGTGCTGGAGGCGCTGGAAGCTGAGGACGCGCTGCACACCCACTCTCACGGAGAGGTGCTCTGTTCAGACCCGCTTGGTTGCCCGCAATTCGCTGAGTTGTACCAGAAAGCGATGACGCTGAGGCCGGAAGCCCTCGCCACCGTTGCGGCCGCCGCAAAGGAGGCTCTTAGCTCGCCGTGAGTGGTATAATAGGAGAGGCCCAGCGTGAGTGTCGCCGGACCTCAAAGCAAAGGAAGGTTGATTCCCGTGCGCTCTAATCTTACCACTTCACAACGGTTTTGGTCGAAGGTCGATAAGGACGGGCCAGTGCCCGACTTCGCGCCGCATCTGGGGCGATGCTGGATATGGACGAGTGCTGGGCCTGACGCGGCCTACTGTCGCTTCTGGGTTAACGGCGAGTATATCGGCGTTTACCGCTGGGCCTACGAGCAAGAGTATGGCCCGATCCCGGCGCATCTTCAATGCGACCACCTGTGCCGAGTGCCCCGCTGCGTCAGGCCCTCACACATCACAGCGGTTTCTACTCGGGTGAATACCCTGCGAGGATTCGGCCCTACAGCGCTGAATGCCCGCAAAACGCATTGCTTGAATGGTCACCGCTTCGATCAGGCGAATACCTATAAGGTGCCGTCTGGGGGCAGGGAATGCCGAACGTGCAGGGTCGCATATCAGAAGACATACCAGAGACACCCCAAGGACTGGGCGGCCGCAGGGTGTACGACGAAGGAGATGGAGGCGTGATGGCTATTGTAACCTGCGTGACCTGCGAACAGGTATTGATGGGTGGCCAGTGTACGAATGAGCTGTGTCCAGGCTACACGCCGTCAGAAGCGTCCCTGCAAGACACCATTGCTTACCTGAATGATGCTGCGTTGCAGTCAGACCAGCGCATCGCCGCCCTGGAGACAGCGTTGGCTAACATTGCTGGTGCTGCTGCTGCTCGAAGCGCTGACGCCTCGGTGCCAGAGGACGTTCGGAAGACCTTCACCTGGATAGACGAACACACCCGTGCCGCCCTCTCGCCGGAGGGGCAAGGCTGATGTACGGCGACTGGGCGCAGTGGGAGCGGCGCTATAGGGCTTTGCACGGGAAGCACAAAGTGATGTTTGGTGTCGGCTGCCGAGTTTGCATACCGCAAGGCTACAAGGGCTGTGGTGCGTGTCTGGTTGCCCTGCCCGAGTGGCAAGCTCGACACATCAAATCTCCGTATGAGCCTATCAGCGTCGGTGAGGCTGGACGCAGGATAGCCGGGCTATGACCTGCCCACATCATTTCATCTTGCCCCCGCCCGACGGCCCTACCGTGAGCGCGTCCTGCCGCAAGTGCGGTGCCCCGAAGACCTGGCCGGCCTCGCAGGAGGACATGAGGGACTGGGTTCGCGCCGCCCAGGCGCGTAGGAAGGAGAAAGTAACGTGAGCAACGAGCAAACTAGCGGCGAGCAATGGGGCCGCCCTTGGTGCTGCCCAGAGCCACGCTGCACGACGCTGTTCCACTACAACGTCTACAGCCCACCGATGCCAGGCGAGAGCTTTTCCTGCTTCGGCCTCATGGAGCAGTCCATCGAGTTCGTCTATGACGGGAAGCGCCACAAGAACGATCTCAACCACTGCGATTACACACCGCTGAAAGGCGTTCTTCGGTGGCAGGAGAATGAAGACGACTGGAAAGCCTTGGAGACGATGTTCAAGACAGCGCGACGCAAGCTCGCCGCGCACAAGGAGCCCACCCCATGAGCGACCCCACCGCCCGGGCCAGGAAGCTGCTGGAGGCGTACGAGCACGAGCCAAGGCGCGTGGCCGAGCTAATCGAGAAGGCCCCCGCCACCCTGGCCGCGGCTATCACGCTGGCGGAGGCGGCGGAGGAAGCGAGCGAGGATCACCCACCAGACTGTCTGGAGCAGCACAGGCAGTGGCGTCTATCAGGCATTGACGTGAGGTGCCGCCCCTGTGAGGCCCTCGCCGAGTGGGGGAAGCTGTTTCCAGAAACACAACGCCCCGCCAACGGGGGTGAGGAGGAAGGATGACCGACGCTGACTACGAGAACATGATGATGGTGCTCAGGCGAATCGAGGCCCTGTTGGAGAAACTGGTGAAACAGGGGGCGCTGAAGTCATGAGAAACCAAAACCCCCATCAAGGGCGGGCCTTGACAGGGGCAGGCAGATCAGCGAGACTGATCCTAAGATGCTGTACACCCACAGTAACACAATTCTTGGGCGTGCGCCATCCAGCAGGTAGCTGGAAGGTAAGTCTTCCCGTCCCTGCGACCCCTGGTTGCGCCCCACATAGCAACCCTTCAGGTCCGCGTGCCGAGCGTGAAAAGGGGGGACGGGGCAGAACACCAAAGCAGCCTATTTCAGTGTGGTTGCCGAAAGGCAAGGCTGCCCCCGGCGGGTTAGATCAGCGAGCAGGGGGCCACAGGGAGAAGATCGCTGAAGGCCGAAACCAGTCATACGTCGGCTCCATTACTGGTAAACCGCCTTCGTGCCATGGGGGTACGGGGGCGGGCTGTCTCCGTCTCACCACCCTGGTAAACCTCTGCGGAGCGAACGATGAAGAAGCGAGCGAGAGTCAGAATACACGGACGGAGGCTGAAGGGGGATCGTGGTCCGAAGTATGCTCCGTTCGGCTTACGGAGGGTGATCTACGAACGGGACGCTGGGCAGTGTCAGTACTGCGGGATCGAGGTATCAATGGCGGAGTGTAACATCGATCATGTCTTTCCGTACAGTCGCGGTGGGCCAACCTGGAAGGCGAATCTCGTTCTGGCCTGTCGGGCCTGCAACAAGTTGAAGCGAGGCGAGGTTATCCCAGAAGGGCTGGGCCCGCTGGATGCTGGCCGGCACAAGCGGCGAGACTCGGCGAGTCGCAGGATGAAGGACACCATCAGTGTGATTCGCATGGCTTCGGCGTCTGGCATCTACATGGACGACCTGTTTTCCGAAGCGACACAGGAGGAATGGGCGTGATCCCGTGCGGTTCCGGCAGTAAGGAGGAAGCGATGACTATCGAGGAAGCCTGGGCGGCGCTGCGTGCGGAGGTAGAGACTGACGTGGATTCACACGCTCCGTTGAAGCACGCTGCTGCGCAGATTGAGCGAGGCTACACCATTGGGGTAACGATGGACGCTGCCCGCGCCCTTGCCCTGGCGGTGCTGGACGAAGCGATGGAGATTTACAGCGGCTATGATCCTGAGTTCAAGGTGGACGAGACGGCGGCATCCGACTACTTGGTGGCCCGCGCCCGCATCGAGGCCCTGGGTGCCTGACGAAACGGTTCGGGGGCGCCGTGTGCAGTTGGAGGGCCGTCTGCGCGAGCTACTGGAAAGCCGTCTGCTTCTTGGCCGCGATGATCACCGCTGGGACAGTTACAGTGCTGCGCGCCTCGTTCGTGAGGCCCAGGAGGAACTGCTTGACGCCGTACTCTACCTTGAGAAGCTGAGTGAGAAGTTGGAAGGGCGCGATGAGTGACGAAACGGCCAACGCTGTCCAGTCGGTGGCTGGCGTGGCGCGCCTGTGGGAGAGACTGCGAACCCGTCCACATACACACCTCGGGCGTCGGTGTGATCGGGGTGGCTACATGCTTGGTTGCCCGACGTGCGAATGGTTTCGG
>JAUVHW010000293.1 GCA_030593075.1 Ardenticatenales bacterium | reverse complement strand
AACGAGGCAGTGCTCAAGGAGGCGATGGAAGCCTTCAACCAGGCTTGGGAAGGCTAGGGTACGGTGGCGACTGAACGCGAACTGCGGAAGCGAATCCGCAGTGTCACCAACATCGGGCAGGTTACGCGCGCGCTGGAGGCCGTGTCGGCCTCCAAGGTCCGCAAGGCGCAGTCCCGGGTGCTGGCGACCCGGCCCTACGCGCTCAAGGCCTGGGAGGTGCTGGTTCACCTGGCTTCCCAGACGGTGGGGACGGAGGAACTGCATCCCCTGCTGGAGACCCGGGAGGAGATCAAGGCGGTCACAATCCTGCTGTTGAGCAGCGATCGGGGGCTGTGCGGCGCATTCAACGCCAACATAGTGCGCAAGGCGCTCGAATTTGGCCGCGCCCGCGACCTGCCTACTATCCTGGTTACCGTCGGCCGCAAAGGACGCGACCAGATGTATCGCGCCGGGCAGACCATCGGCGCCGATTTCGGCAAGCTGCCCGACGACCCCTCGATCTTGGATGTCACCCCCATTGCCCACGCGCTGATCGACGACTTTGCCCAGGGCCGGGCGGACGTCGTCTACCTGGCCTACATGGAGTTTGTGAACACGCTGGTGCAGCGGCCGGTGGTCAGGCGGCTGCTTCCACTGAGGCCGGAGATCACCGAGGACCAGCCAGTGGCAGACTACCTCACCGACGGTCCTCGGCCGCCGGAGGAGCGACTGGAATACATCTACGAGCCTAGTGCGGTCGCCATCCTTGACGAGGTGCTGCCCCGTTTTACCGAGCTGCAGATCTACCAGGCCGTGCTGGAATCGCAGGCTAGCGAGCACAGCGCCCGGATGGTCGCCATGCGGAATGCCAGCGACAACGCAGAGGCGTTGGTACAGGACCTCACACTGGCTCGCAACAAGGCGCGGCAGGCTGCAATCACCGGCGAGCTGCTGGATATCGCCGGCGGCGCCGAGGCCCTGGCGCAGGCCAGGCAGGCGGCGTGACAACGGCGCGGCGGTGTCACGCCGCGATGCCGCAACTATCGAAGACAGGCTTACTGAAAAGTGGGAGGAGTTGGATGACAGTTGGCACCACTGGGAGGCGGGGAGCTGGTGAGGTAGTGCAGGTCAGAGGTGCGGTGGTGGACGTGGGTTTTCCGCCCGGCCTACTTCCCGATATCTATGACGCTCTCGAAATCCAGCGCGACGACGGAGAGGAACCGCTGGTTCTGGAGGTCCAGAACCACCTGGGCAACAACTGGGTGCGTTGCGTGGCGATGGACTCCACCGACGGGTTGAAGCGCGGGACCCCGGTGCACGCCACCGGTGCGGCGATCACTGTCCCGGTCGGCCCTCCGGTCCTGGGCCGGGTAATGAACGTCCTCGGCCGGCCGATCGATGGCAAGGGAGAGATCGAGGCGGAAACGCTCTATCCCATTCACCGGCCGGCACCCTCCTTTGAGGAGCAGTCCACCCATGTTGAGGTTTTCGAGACCGGGCTCAAGGTAATTGACCTCATCGCTCCCTTTACCAAGGGCGGCAAGACCGGCATCTTTGGCGGCGCCGGCGTGGGCAAGACGGTCATTATCATGGAGTTGATTCGCTCTCTGGCTACCGAGCATGGCGGGTTCTCGGTCTTTGCCGGGGTGGGTGAGCGCACTCGCGAGGGAACCCAGCTCTACTACGAGATGGTGGAAAGCGGCGTCATCGACAAGACGTCCATGGTTTTTGGGCAGATGAACGAGCCGCCGGGCGTGCGCCTTCGCGTAGGGCTGACGGGGCTGACGGTAGCCGAGTATTTCCGCGACCAGGGCCTCGACGTTCTGCTCTTTATCGACAATATCTTTCGCTTTGTCATGTCTGGCTCGGAGGTATCGGCGCTGCTGGGGCGGATGCCCAGCGCGGTCGGCTACCAGCCCACGCTGGGGACCGAGATGGGTGAACTGCAGGAGCGGATCACCTCCACCCGCAAGGGGTCGGTGACCTCCATGCAAGCGGTGTACGTCCCGGCCGACGACTATTCCGACCCCGCTCCGGTGGCGACCTTTGCGCACCTGGATGCCACCGTGGCGTTGGAGCGCTCCATCGCCGAAAGAGCCATCTACCCGGCCGTGGACCCACTGGCTTCTACCAGCCGGATTCTGCAGCCCGACATCGTAGGCCAGGAGCATTACCGCGTGGCGCGAGAGGTACAGCAGGTGCTGCAGCGCTATCAGGACCTGCAGGACATAATCGCCATTCTCGGCGTGGACGAACTCTCGGACGAAGACAAGCTGACGGTCGCTCGGGCCCGCAAGATAGAGCAGTTCCTCTCGCAGCCCATGTTCGTGGCTGCCCAGTTCACCGGCCGGGATGGTCAATACGTGCCCATCCAGGAGACGGTGCGCGGCTTTGGGGAGATCCTTGAAGGCCAGCACGACGACCTGCCCGAGCAGGCTTTCTACATGATGGGCGGCATTGACCAGGCTGTGGAAGCGGCCCAGAGGATGCGTCAGGCCCGAGGCTGAGCATGAGCCCGATGCGTTGCGAGATTGTCACCCAGGAGCGGGTGGTCTTTGACCAGATGGTGGATATGGTGGTTGCTCCTGGGTCGGAGGGGGAGCTGGGCATCCTTCCCCGGCACATCCCGCTGCTCACCGCGCTGGAGGCCGGCGAACTCTTCGTCAAGGCGGGCGAGCAGGAGGAATCCTTTGCCATCAGCGGGGGTTTCATGGAGGTCCGGCCGGATCAGGTCTCGGTGCTGGCCCGCACGGCCGAACATGCCGAGGAGATAGACATGGCGCGGGCGGAGGCGGCCCGCGAGCGCGCCGAACAGCTGCTGCGGGAGGGTCCACCGCCGGACCCCGACCAGTATAGGCGGATCGAGGCAGCCCTGCGCCGATCCCAGGTGCGCTTGACGGTAGTTCGGAAGCGCCGGCCCCGGCCTGGCCCCGGGCCCATGATGGAGACGAGGGAGTAGGATCCCTTTGCTAGAGAGGCGTTATGCTTGGTAAACAGATAGGAATCGACCTGGGCACCGTGAATCTGCAGGTAGCCGAGGTTGGCAAAGGGATAGTATTCCGCGGCCCGGCCGTGGTTGCCCTCACGGGCCAGCGTAGGACCAAGTTGGTGGCGGTGGGCCAGGAGGCCAAGGATATGTACGGCCGGACCCCGGAGGGAATCGAGGTCATGCGGCCGCTGCGCGATGGGGTGATTGCCGACTATCAGGTAACCGAGGCGATGCTGCGCCATTTCATCCGCAAGATCACCGGCCCCTTTCGCCTGCTGCGCCCCCGGGTGATGATGAGCGTACCCTATGGCGTAACCAGCGTGGAGAGGCGCGCGGTCCGCGAAGCGGCGTTGCAGGCTGGCGCTCGCGAAGCGTTTCTGATCCCCGAGCCGCTGGCGGCCGCCATTGGGGCGGGGCTGCCGGTTGGCACTGCCACCGGCAATATGGTGGTGTGCCTGGGCGGTGGGACCAGTGAGGCGGCCGTGATTTCGATGAACGGCATCATCTGCGCTGATTCAGTTCGCATAGCGGGGATTCGCTTTGACCAGGCCATCATCAGCTACATCCGCAAAAAGTACAACCTGATGATCGGCGAGCCGACGGCCGAGCAGATCAAGATACAGATCGGCGCGGCGCAGGAGCTGAACGAGGAGCTGAGCATGGAGGTCCAGGGGCGGGATCAGGTCGCCGGCCTGCCCAAGACGATCACCATCTCCTCCGGCGAGGTGACCGAGGCGCTGGTGGAGCCGCTGAACGCGGTGGTCAGTGTGGTGAGGTCGGTGCTGGAAAAGACGCCGCCCGAACTCTCGGCCGACATCATAGATCGGGGAATGGCTCTTACCGGGGGGAGCGCGCTGCTGCGCAGGATTGATGTTCTGTTGACTGAGCAGACCGGCGTGCCGGCTTACGTTGCCGAGTCGCCGATGGACTGCACGGCGCTGGGCGCCAGCCGGGCGCTCATAGAGCTCCAGATACTCCGCCGCACCATACCGGCAGCGTAAGGGCCCGGCCGAGAGGCCGCCACAGCCAGTCGGTAGCCCAGGGCCTTGTGCCCGTCCCGGGCATGGGGCAGGCATCCGCCTCACTTGGCAGCGCTCGACCTTTCAGCTTGGCTCCCTTCGGCTACGCTCCCTTCGGCGACGCTCGGGGCGGGCAGTGGCCGGTCCCTTGCAGGTGAAAGGTTGGGCAGGAGACTGCCGACAAACCTTGCGAAGGTTGCGAACCTTCGCAAGGTTCCCACCCG
>JAUVHW010000096.1 GCA_030593075.1 Ardenticatenales bacterium | reverse complement strand
TCTCGCTGCCGCTGCCGGTGACCATGATGGTGGGGGGCAGGGTGCCCTGGGAAACCAGGGTCTGAATCACTTCCAGTCCGCTGTGGACCGGCAGGCATTGATCCACCCCCAGCAGGTCGTACGGGCCTGCGGCGTGCATCGCCAGGCCCTCCTCGCCATCGCGGGCCACGTCGACCCTATGACCCGCCCGCCCCAGCGTCCTCTGGACGAGACGCGCAGTAGCGCCGTCGTCATCCATGTGCAGGACGTGGACCGATTCGGATTCTGACACGGTACTCACTCTCCGCCTGCAATCGCGTTCATCGGTAGGGACAGCCCCAGCAACGGATCCCGCCAGAAGACCTTTCACAGCGCACTGACGGGCCTGGGCGCGGCAAGTAGCGAGAACCGGCCGGCCGATTGACGGCCACGGCGGGGAATGCCTCGACTCCTGGCCAGCATCCAATCTGCAGAGCCCGCGGCCGTCCTACTGGCCGCAGAAGGCGAGTCCCCGCCGGCACTCTCCCGCCCGCCCGCTCTTCGTGGCGGGACCCTACTCGATGAATCCTTTCAGCCATTCTATTGCCCGTCCTCGGACGTGAAGACCCTGGTAGGGTATGGCGCCTTGTTGATGCCCAGAAAAAAGCTGCCAATGACCTTGCTGACGGGCGAACCGACCAGAAAGGCCGCAGCTCTCACGGCTCTGGGCGCTCCAGCCCCGCGACAGGAGGCAGAGTGAAGCAGAAGGCGCTCCCCGAACCGGCTCGGCTCTCCACACCTACGCATCCCACAGGTAACCATTGCGGGGTCCCATCTCTCCGAAAGCATCTCGAGCGGGATATGAGTCCCCGGCGAACACGGCTGCCCGCTCGATCTGGCGGCTGCACATCGTTCTAGGACCCCACCAGCCGAGCAGTGCCGCCAGCAAGAGCGCGCCCTTCTGCACCAGCGTGCCCCAGGAATCACTCAGAGACCACCAGCCATATTCCAACGGCGTGGTGAGAACGACCCCGTCAGTCACTGTGACCAAGGCCGCCAGAAGACGCTGTGGGTGGTGCTGTTGACTGCTCGACATAAGGCTTACCTCCCACCACTCACTCCGGGCTGGCTTCCCGGGCCTCAACGGTGAAATGGAAGGTCGAACCCTGCCCCGGCTCCGACTCGAACCACATGCGGCCGCCGTGGCGACGGATCAGGGCCTGCACGTAGGCCAGCCCCATGCCTTCACCCGGCACGTCTTCTTTGCCGGCCCTCCGAAAGGGGGTAAAGACCTTGTCCCTGTCCCTTTCCGCGATCCCACGGCCATTATCCCGCACGTGGAAGGTGGCCCCATTACCCGCACGCTCACCGCTGACCTCGATCTCCCCGGGCCGGCCGGGCTCCAGGTACGTCACCGCATTGTTGAGCAAATTGCCCACCACCTGCCCCATCGCCGTACGGTCGGCGACCACCTCGGACAGCTCGCTCCGCAGCCGCGGGATCACCTCCAGGCCGGGCAGGTCGGGGTGGAGCAGGTCGAGCAGAACCACCTGCGGCCGCAGGTGCTGCGCTCGCGCCACGGCCTCCTCGCCCCCGCTGGCAGTACCCACGACAGCCACCTCCTCGTGGGCCCGCAAGAAATCGGCCGCAATGCGCAGAAAGATGGGATTGTCATCCACAAGCAGGACGGATATCGGGCTCATCCGGTAACCTCCATAGTGCACGCAAGCAGTGGCCTGCGTAAGCCACTATCAGGTTACACGTTTTTGCCGGCTCTGGCTATCCGTATTCCTACGTAGTTGTGGACGTATGACTACGTAATCTGAGGCGGGGATCACTCCCAAACCGGGAGGATTCCGTGCTGCATGGCGTAGCGGATGAGATCGGTCGGGCTGCTCAGGCCCAGCTTGCGCCTCACGTTGGCCCGGTGGACCTCAACCGTGCGGGGGCTGATGACCAACTGGTCCGCGATTTCGGCCGTCGTGTGACCCTGGGCCACCAGGTACAACACCTCGCGCTCTCGCGGGGTGAGCGTCCCCTGTGGGCCCTCCGTGGTGTCCTTCACCTCCTCCACGTAGCGCACATAGGCCTCAATGGCCCGCTCGGAAAGCGCTGGGCTCAGGTAGCGGCGGCCAGCGGCCACCTCGCGGACCGCCCTTGCCAGGTCGGCCGCGCTGCTTCTCTTGAGGACATAGCCGGCCGCGCCGATTCCCAGCGCCTCCGCCACGTAGGCCTCGTTCTCAAAGGCGGACAGTATGATCACCCGCGTCTCGGGCGACCGCTTGCTCACTTGTCGCGTGACCTCCAGTCCGTTCATCCCCGGCATCATGAGATCAACGACCATCACGTCGGGCTGCAGGCGTTCGGCGAGTTGAGCCGCCTCTATGCCATCGGCCGCTTCACCCACTATGCAGAAATCCGGCTCTGCCTCGAGCAGTGCACGCAGGCCCTGGCGGACGATCTGGTGATCCTCCGATAGCGTTATCCTGATAGCGCTCACCGGCTGTCCTCCTCCTCCGCGAGGGGACCGCCTAGCGGGAGTTCAGCCATGAGCGAGGTCCCTGCCCCCGGAGCCGATTCTATCGTCAGTTCCCCACCCAGAAGGATGGCCCGCTCCTCCATCCCAGACAGGCCGCTGGCGGCGCCGGCCGCCAGCGCGGCCTCCGGGTCAAAGCCAGCGCCCTGGTCTTCGATCTGTACGCGAAGCATCTCCTGGTCGAGTGAGAGCCGTACCGTCACCTCGCTCACCCCGGCGTGGCGGGCGACGTTGGTCAGCGCCTCCTGCACAATGCGGTAGGCGGCCGTCTCTACTTCCGAGTCGAGTCGCCTCTCCGGCCCGAGATACTTGAAATCGACGTCAATGCCGGTCTGCTCGCCATAGCGATTGATGTGCCAGACCAATGTAGGCAGCAGGCCCAGATCGTCTAGCATCGCCGGGCGCAGATCCAGCGATAGCTCCTGCACCTGCGTCACGAGCTCGTCGACCAGCGCCAGAGACCGGCTCAGGCTGGAACTCCGGGCGTCGGGCGGCAGGGCGGTGCTGGACTCCAGCAAGAGTTTGAGCCCCGTCAGGACCTGGCCCACTTCGTCGTGAAGCTCACGCGCTATGTGGCGACGCTCGGCTTCTTGAACCTCCACCAGCCGGTGTGAGAGCGCCTGCAGCCGCTCGTGCCCGGCGCGCACCTGCTCGTACAGGCGAGCGTTCTCGATGGCGGTCGCTGCAGAGGCCGCCAGTGGCTCCAGCAACAGCTGGTCTCTCGAGTCAAAGCGGTCCACCTCCGTGTCGACCACCTGCAGCACGCCGATGATGCCCTGTCTCCCCCCCATCGGGATACTTAGCACAGAACGCAGCTCCAACCCCGTTCGCTCAGCTACATCCGTGTAATGGCGCTCGTCTGCCAGTACGTCCGGGACTATCAGGCTCTCGCCGCGCCGCACCACCCAGCCGCCGATGCCCTCTCCTGGCGCCACAGGCCAGCCGCGAACCAGCTCGCTCTGGGCGCCGGTAGCTTGGCGGCACACCAGTCGGCCGGTTGCGGGATCGATCAGCCATGTGGAGCAGCCCGTCACGTCCATCAGCCCGCGCACCTCTTCCAGCACCGCGACCAGCACCCGGTCCAGGTCCAGCGTAGAGTTGAACGCCCGGCTGGCGCGGTCGAGCAGCCTCAATTCGCGGTTGGTTCGCTGCAGCGCCTCCTGCGTCTGGATCCGCTCCGCAATCTCGCGCCTAAGGAGTTCGTTGGTCTCTCGGAGTTCAGTCGTCCGCTCCGCTACCTGTCTCTCCAGCCGCTGGTGGGCCTTCCGCAGCTCCTCCAGCGCAGCGTCCCTCTGGGCCTCGGTCTCCATCCGCTCGGTGATGTCGCGGAAGACCAAGACTGCTCCGGTGACGTTTCCTTTCTCGTCTCTGATTGGAGCAGCGCTGCCATAGATCGGCCGCTCTGTGCCATCCCTGGCGACGAGGATGGGGTGATCGCCGGGACCCACGACGGTGCCCTCCTGCAGCGCTCTGGTGACCGGGTTCTCGGCCGGCGAGCCCGTCTCTCGATCCACAATGCTGAACACCGGCGCCAGCTCGTCGCCCAAGACCTGAGCCGCCTCCCACCCAGTCAGCGATTCGGCCACCGGATTCATGAATCGAATGCGCGCGTCGTTGTCAGTGGCTATCACCCCGTCCCCGATGCTTCTCAGGGTGGTGGAGAGCCGCTGTTCGCTCTCCCTCAGCCTTCTTTCCATCCGGTGCTTGTAGAGCGCCATCTGAATAGCGGAGTGCAGTTCCCCTTCTTCGAAGGGTTCAATGAGGTGACCAAAGGGCTCGGCGAGTTTGGCCCTCTGCACGGTATCATCGTCAGCATAGGCGGTTAGGTAAATGACCGGAATATCGAAACGATCCCCGATATCAGCGGCCTCCACTCCGTCCATCTCGCCGCTCAACTTGATGTCCATGAGCACCAGATCGGGGCGCAGCTCGGCCGCCCTATCGACGGCTTCTGCGCCGGACGGCACCGTGCCCGCCACGGCATAGCCCAGGCTCTTGAGCCGGTCCTCGATCTCCATCGCGATGATTGCCTCGTCCTGAACGACGAGGACTCGCGGTTCTAGCACCGCCCTACCCATGCTGGCGCCGTACCGGTCCCGCCACCGCGGGCAGGGGCAGCGTGAAATAAAAGACACTCCCTGAACCCAGCCGGCTCTTGACCCCTACCTTGCCCCCCAGCTTCTCCACAATCCGCCGAACTATAGAGAGCCCCAATCCGTGCCCTCTAGCCCGCACCTGGTCCAGCCGTTCGGAGCCGGTGAACATACGCCCCTGCTCCTCTGGCGTGAGGCCCGGGCCGTTGTCCCGCACCCAGAGAAACGCAGTAGAGCTGCCCGGAGGCGATTCCCTTGGATCCGTCACCGCCGCGCTCGTTATGTCAAATCCCAGCTCAACCCGCGGCGGCCGGCCCCCATACCTGAGCGCGTTGCTGATATAGTTGACCCAGACCTCAGTGACCCAAGGACCATAGCCCAGCACCACGGGCCAGCTCTCAGGCAAGACAATCTCCGCCCCGGCTCCCTCGATCAGGAAGGCCAGGCGATCCTGGGCCTCGGCCACTGTCTCTGCCATGTCCAAAGGCTCGGGCTGAGCGCTCATCTGGCGCACGCCGGAAAGAAGGAGCAGTTCGTCAACAATGTTACTCATCCTGCTACCGATCTGGGCAACCCGGTGCAGACGGCGGCCCAGTTCTTCCTCTGGCATTGCAGCATAGTCCTGCTCAAGCATCTGCAGAGAACCTATGAATGCGGCCAACGGCTCCTTGAGGTCGTGAGCGACGGTGTGGGCAAAGGCGTCCAGGTCCTCGTTTCGCGCCTGGAGTTCAGCGGCGTGCTGGCGCAATGTCTGCAGTGCAGCATCGCGTTGCACCTCGGCCCGTACCCAGTCGGCGACCTCCCAGCTCAGCCTTTTGTTGGTCTGCTCGAGCTCGGCCGTGCGCTCTCTGACCCTAATTTCCAGCTTGTCGTAGGCTTGCCGCAGCGCCTCCTCCGCCCGCTCCTTCTCCGCCGCCACCCGCCGTCGCCGGAGGACCTGCTCGACCACGGTGGGCAGCAGGTCGAGATACCCGCCCTGCGCGCCTTTGACGACATAGTCGTCCGCACCCAGCTTCATGGCCTCCACGGCCATCTCTTCGTTGCCGGTGCCGGTGACCATGATGGTGGGCGGCAGGGGGCCCTGCGCAGCGAGAGTACGGATCACGTCCATGCCGTCGCGAACCGGCATCGTATGGTCCACGAGCAGCAGATCGTACGAGCCAGCGGCCCACATGGCAAGGCCCTCTTCACCGTCGCGGGCCAGGTCCATGCTGTAGCCGGCCGCTGCCAGCATCTTCTCCAACAGCCGGGCCAGTCCGGCGTTGTCTTCCATGCATAGGATGCGGACGTGTTCAGTTCCCGGCATAGCACTCACTCACAGCGCGACATGCTTCCCGACGGCGCCTGCGCCGCTACCCCTCGTCGAGGTCGGGTAAGGTGGCATCCACCGCCGAGCCGACCTCGTCCAGTGCTGAACCGAGCTCCGCTACCACATCTCTGAGCCTCACCAGCGGGACCCGCACATCGCGGGCAATGGCGTTGATCAGGTGATCGAGCGCCTCGGTGCGCTGCTTCAACTGCCTCTGCGCTCGCCTTCGGTCGGCGGTCTCTTTCTTCAGCCGGGCCGTGGCCTGCCCGGCTTCGGCTTCTACTTCCTCGACGCGGGTCTCCAACTGGTCCTGGACCTTCTGCAGGTCATCCAGAGCAGCATCCCTCTCGATCTCTGCCTGCACCCGGTCCGCCGTCTCCTTTTTCACCTTTTCCTCAGCGTCGGAGAGGCCATCGACACGCTCCTTGACACGAGTTTCCAGGTCTTCGTGAGCCTGCCGCAACGCCGCCTGCGCACCGTCTCTCTCGGATTCGGTCCGCACCCGTTCGGCAACTTCCTGGCTCATCCTCGCCTTGAGTGCTGCCAGTTCCCTGGAGAGTTCCGCGGCTTGTAGATCCGATCCCCCCTCCGCCTGGGCCTGCTCCAGAACCTTCAGCGCCTCATCCCTTTCTGACTCTGCCTGCTCCCGCGCGGCGATCTCCCGGTCCAGCCTTTCGTCTTTCTCCACCAATTTCCCGGTGTCCGGCCGGAGGGCAGCCCGCTTGAATTTCTGCAGCGTCTCCAGCGCCTCATCCCTTTCTGCCTCAGCCCGCACCCGCGCGGCAATCTCCCGGTCCAGCCGCTCATCGGCTCCCAACAATTCCCCGGTGCCCGGCCGGGCGCCGGACTCCCTGCTCTGCCGAACAGCCTCCAGCGCCTCATCTCTTTCTGCCTCGGCTCGCTCCCGCGCGGCGATCTCCTGGTCCAACCGCTCGTCCAGCCCCACCAGTTCCCCGGTGCCCGGCCGGACGGCAGCCCGCTCGGCCTCCTGCAGCGCCGCCAACGCCTCACCTCTTTCCGCCTCGGCTCGCTCCCGCGCGGCGATCTCCTGGCTGAGCCTCTTTTCGGCTACCGCGAGTTCGCCGGTGCCTTTCCTGGCCCGGCCCATCGGGTCCAGGTCGGCCTTCCGCAACGCCTCCAGTGCGGCATCCCTTTCGGACTCCGCCTGCTCTCGCTTAGTGATCTCCCAGCTGAGATCCTGCTTCAGCTTCTGGAGTTCCCCACTGGGCTCAGCAGCGGGGAGGCCTTCGCCCTCGCGGGCCAGGACCCCCTTCTGCAAGGCGGCCTCCCTGTCGGTCACTGCTCGCTCTCTCTCCCCGATCAAGCTTCGGACCTCCAGCACCCGCTCGATTCTGAGGGGCAGCAGAGAGAGGTACCCGCCTCCTACATCCTTGACGACGTAATCGTCAGCACCGAGCCTAAGCGCCTCAGCGGCGATCTCTTCACTGCCGGTGCCCGTGATCATGACTGTCGGCGGCAGGGGGCCCTCGGAGGACAGGGTCCGGATGACATCCAGCCCATCGCGATTGGGCATCGCATAGTCCACCAGCAGCACGTCGTAGGGGCGCTCGGCGTGCATGGCGAGCCCCTCTTCCCCATCTGCGGCCACGTCCACGCGGTATCCAGCGCCCTCCAGCTTCCCTTTCATGAGACGGGCCACACCAGCGTGATCCTCCATGCACAGTACGCGAATGCCTTTCTTTCTTGCCATCGCGCTCACTCTCCCTCAAATGCTGTGACGGCCGGCCTAAACCGCTCGGGCCGCCCAACATGCTTGACAGGCCCCAGGGACCTGCTGCGCTCTCCGGCGATTTTGCCGCGGCCCACCCTACTCATCCTGGCCTCCTTCCGCAAGGCTGCAAGACAGCGTGAAGCTGAACGTGGTCCCCACGCCGGGTTCGGACTCGCACCAGATGCGGCCGCCATGCCGGCGCACCAGGGTCTGCGCCGTGGAGAGCCCCATCGCCTCGCCCCGCTTGCCCGGCCGGACGGGGTACTGGAACGGCATGAACACCTTGCTCTGGTCCTCCTCGCCGATCCCACGGCCGTTGTCCCGAACGTGGAACGTTGTCTCGTCTGGTTTCTGTTCAGCCATGATCTCGATCTCCCCAGGGCGCTCGGGATCAAGCTGGCCCAGGGCATGGCCCAGCAGGTCGCCCACTATCTGCTCCGTCGCGGCCCGGTCGGCCACCACCTCGGGCAGCTCCCCTACCTTGACCTCTGCCCGGCGCTCCTCGATCTGGTGGGCCAAGAGGGCCAAGGTTGACTGAACCAGAGCATTCATGTCCACGGGCTCAAGCTTGAGTTCCGACTGGCCCAGGTTGCACCACTCCAGTACGGCGCCCACGAGGGCGTCCATGCTGGTCACGGCCGAGTGGATGATGTCCACCACTTCTGGTACGTCTTCCTGGAGGGCAGTCGCCAACTCTGGGCCTTGCTGCTCATCCAGGTACGGCAGGGCCGCATCCACCGTGGAGCGAATTACCTCAAGGGTGGATGCAAGCTGCGCCACCAGGCCCCTGAGGTTTGCCAGAGGCGCCCGCAGGTCCTGGGAGATGGCATGAGCCAACTGTCCGAGTTCCTTGTTGCGCAGCTCCAACTCGGCCGCATATCGCTCCAGCTGCAGCTCGGCCCTCCGCTTCTCGTCCTCCAGCCGCCGTCGCTCGACCACCTGGTCGAGTACCGTAGGCAGTAGGTCGAAATACCCGCCTTCCGCGTCTTTCACGACGTAATCGCCCGCGCCCAGTATCATGGCCTCCACCGCAAGCCTTTCGTCGCCGGTGCCGGTTACCATGACGGTCGGCGGCAGCGGGCCCTGGGACGCCAGCTTCTGAATCACCTCCAGCCCGCTGTAGACCGGCATCGTCTGGTCCACCAGCAGCACGTCGTAGCAGCCGGTAGCGGCCATGTCCAAACCCTCCTTGCCATCGGGGGCGATGTCCACGCTGTATCCGGCCCGGCCCAGCCTCTTCTTCAAGAGGTGAGCCAGCGCAGCATCGTCCTCCATACACAGAACACGAATGGGTTCCATCTCTGACATAACACTCACTCTCCTTCTGCTATTGTGGCACCCGATGTAGAGGATCCCAGCCCCTAGATCGGCTGGCCCAGCCGCGGCCCGCGGGCTGGCCCGTACCGCCCATCCTCCGCCGGCCCTGCCTGACCCAATGAGTTCGGGCCAGCTGCTGGGACTGCTGCCGCGCCTCTATTATACACCCTCACCGCCTTCTGCGGGCCGGTTGGAGATGGCAAAACTGAACGTGGTTCCCACTCCCGGCTCTGACTCACACCAGATGCGGCCGCCGTGGCGGCGGACCAGGGCCTGCACGTGGGCTAGCCCCATGCCCTCGACCGGCGCGTCGGGGCGGTCCGCCCGCCGGAAGGGCACAAAGACCCTCTCGATGTCCTCTTCCGCCATCCCCTGGCCGTTGTCCCGGATATGGAAGGTCGTCTGCTCTTCGCCCGACTCGGCAGTGATCTCGATCTCGCCGGGCCGGCCGAGAACCAGGTACACGACGGCATTGCCCAAGAGGTTGCCAACGATCTCCTCCATCGCGTCCCGGTCGGCCACTACCTGAGGAAGTTCCCCGACCTTCACCTCCACCTGGCCCGCCTGGATCTGGTGGGCCAGCACACCCAGAGTGTCCTGGACCAGGGCATTCATATCGACAGGCTCCGGTTTGATTTCCCTGTGGCCCAGACTGGACCACCTGACCACCGCACCGATGAGATCATCCATGCAGGTTACAGCCGATTCGATGAGCGCCAGCGCCTGCGGCACCTCTTCTTGCATGGCGGTAGCGGCCTCCGGCTGCTGCCCCTCTTCGAGGAGCGGCGACAGCGCAGAGC
Source organism: Ardenticatenales bacterium (assembly GCA_030593075.1). Taxonomy (GTDB): domain Bacteria; phylum Chloroflexota; class Anaerolineae; order Promineifilales; family UBA4811; genus JAUVHW01. The sequence goes on along the minus strand of JAUVHW010000096.1, from coordinate 2,378 downwards.
CAATCATCTCCAGAGTGGAACTGAGCTCCGCCACAAAGCCCTTGAGGTTGGCCAAGGGAGCCCGCAGGTCCTGGGATATGGCATGGGCCAGCTGCCTGGCCTCCTCGGTTCGCTGCTCCAGCTCGGCCGCGTAGCGGCGCAGTTGCTGCTCCGCCCGCCGCTTCTCCTCCTCCAGCCGGCACCGCTCGAGCACCTGATCGACTACAGAAGGCAGCAGGTCCATGTAACCCCCGGCCACGTCCTTGACGACGTAATCGCGGGCGCCCAGCTTCATGGCCTCCACGGCAGTCCTTTCGTCGCCGGCGCCCGTGATCATGATGGTGGGCGGCAGCGGGCCCTGGGAGGCCAGGATGCGAATCACTTCCAGCCCGGTGTGGGCAGGCATCTGTTGATCCACGATCAAGACGTCGTAGGCGCCGGCCGCGTACGTCTCCAGGCCCTCTTTGCCATCGTGGGCCAGGTCCACGCTGTAGCCAGTCCGCTTGAGCCTCCTCTGCAGCAGGCGGGCCAGAGCGACATCATCCTCCATATAGAGGACCCGAACGGACTCATCCTTCGACATAGAGCTCACTCTCCCTCCGGTATCGTGGCAACCGACAAGAACAGCCCAAGCCTGTGGATGGTCTCGGCAAATGCCTGGTACTCCACCGACCTGGTGATGTAGGCGTTGCAGCCCAGGTCATAGCACCGGCCGACCTCGGCCGCGTCGTCGGTGGTGGTCAGCACAACCACGGGGATGCATCGGGTGCGCTCGAGCACCTCGTAACCGTCGAGCACCGGAAGATTGAGGTCCAGCAGCACCACCAGCGGCCGTGCGGGCGCCCGCGCCGCGTACTCGCCCTCGCCAAACAAATAGTCGAGCGCCTGCTGCCCATCGCCGAGCACGACCACTTTGCTGCTCACGTTGGCGCGACGCAGGTTCTTTGCGACCAGCCGGGCGTGGCCCGGGTCATCTTCCACCAACAGAATGGGCAGATCTTGGTTGTCGGACATGATTGCCCCCCTCCGCGAGGCTGCTATCAATGGTAGAACCAAAGGTGGTGCCCATCCCCAGCTCAGACTCACACCAAATGCGCCCGCCGTGGCGGCGGGCCAGGGTCTGCACCTAGGCCAGCCCCATTCCCTCGCCGGGCACGTCCTGCTTGCCGGCGCGGCGGAAGGGCGCAAAGACCTTCTCCATATCCTTGCCGGCGATGCCGCGGCCGTTATCTCGCACCCGGGAGACGGTTTCATTGGCGCGACTCTCGGCGGTGACCTCAATCTCGGCCGGCCGGCCGGGCTCGAGATTGAGCACCGCGTTGGTCAGCAGATTTCCAAAGACCTGCTCCATCGCGGTCCGGTCGGCAACCACCTCGGACAGCGCGTCTACTGCCACCTCTACCTGGCGCTCCTTGATCTGGTGGGCCAGCGTGTCGAGGCTCGCGCCGACCATTACATCCATATCAAGGCGCTCAAAGACAAGTCTCCGCCGGCCCACACGCGAGAGCTTCAGGACGGCGCTGATATGGCCATCCATGCGAGTGATGGAGGAGTTGATGAACTCCACCGCCTCCGGCACGTCCTCCTCCAGGGCGGCCGTGACGGCCGTCCGCTGCTCCTCCTTCAGGTGGGGCATGCCCGCCCCCAGCGCCGGACGCAACGCCTTCAGAGTTAGTCCCATTCCCCCGCATTCATCCACCCATTTGGTGAGATCTTGGACATACTCTTTGGCCTGGGGGACCATGATATCGTCTACCGTTACCAGGTCCGCCACCCCTTCTCCAGAGTCCGCCTCGCTGGGGAGATCCTCCATGAGGCCATCCCAGTCCCCCCGTACAGCTCCACCTGCACCTGGGTTCCCGTCTTCTCGGTGAACTCGTCTAGTATCGGCTGGTAGAGTTCCCACTCCTCCGGCAGCATGGCCGCATACCAGACGACCGGGGATTTCATTCGCCAAGAGGAGGAGATGGTCGCTAGGAGGACGGCCGCGATGATGAGGACCGCGATTGCTCGGGTCCTCCGGTCCCCCCGTTCTTCTGTTGGCGCACGAGTCCGATGGAGCATCTCCTGCCCGTCCCCCCCACTCTATCACAATCACTGCCCTGATGGCCCGGGGGCCTGGGTTTCAATCGGGGACACGCTGGGAACCCATTCTATTCTATACGCAGTTGGCGTTCTGTCCAATGGCCTGGGAGTACTACAGCGAATTGGGAAGGGAGCGAATAGGAAGGAAACAGATCGTGTCGGGAAAAGGGCGGGCTCTGATGCAGAATCGCCTCGACGACGCGGCCGGCACTGCGACGGACTGGGAGACGGACACAGCAGGGGTTTCGTTCTATTCCAGATTCGTTGCAGGGTAGTACTGCTGCCGACACTACAGCGAATTGGGAAGGGAACGA
>JAUVHW010000196.1 GCA_030593075.1 Ardenticatenales bacterium | reverse complement strand
AATCGTCAACACACTTATTGCAGGCGATGCACTTGAACGGCACCGCGTCGTCCGGGTGTACGTACATCACCAGCGTGGGGCAAAAGCCGACGCAGGCGAGGCATCCTACGCATTCCTTCTTCCGCAGACGCACGATCCCGTTCTTGGCCCGAAAGAGCGCTTCGGTGGGGCACACGGCAATACACTCCCCGCACTGGTCACAGAACTCAATCGTGCAGTCCTCGTCCAGGGCGGCCGGCCCCGGTCCGGCGACTCGAATCGCAGACCACTCCCGGTCGGGGACCTTGAAGAAGGTCATGGCGCAGGTCTCCTCGCACGCGCCGCAGCCGACACAGAGTTCAGGTCGTACCGACAATACTCTCATGGCTTCCTCTCTTGTACGATCGTTTCGCGGTTCCTGCCAAGCTCTCAGCTCAAGCCCGAACAGCAGACACGGTCATACGAGCAAGAATACCCGACCCGTGGCCCGCCAGCCGGTGTCAAGCATCATTCTCTGCCAGTGACATCTATCCTTCGGCCGGCGGTGGGGTTGCCAGCAAGACCTTGACCCCGGTCTCCTCCTCAACCTGCGCCGCGAATTCACCCAATCCGCCTTGGCTGAAAACCTGGCCCTCACCCGCAATCACCGGCCGGCCGAGTACTAGCTTGTTCGCCTCGGATTCCATTAGAAAGGCGGTCAGCTCCCCTCGCATGTGGCCTAGCCTGCATTCCCAACCCACGTCCTCCACGCCGGCCGCTCGCGCCCTCTCCTCGGCAATTGCCAGAATGAACTCCCCCATGCGCTCCAGATCGTGGGCAATGCCGTGCGGCCGGGTGTCGCTGGTAGAGGAAAGCACATCAGTGTCAGCTACGTAAAAGAAGACCAGGCGCTCACCGCTCTCCAGCGCCAAGTCGATGGCGAACTCCTGCGCGGCCTGGCTAGCTTCGCCTCCCCGAGTAGCACAAACGATCATCTCAACCTCCCAACGGCGCAAGCCGCTATGCAAGAATCAACAGCCATAGCATTGCTATCGCGGTAGTTGCCAGGGCTACCGGTGCACCAAACTTGAGGAAACGCGCATAGGTAACAGGGAACCCGGCTCGATCGGCAATGCCGGCCGCCACCAGGTTGGCCGAAGCTCCAATGAGCGTGGCGTTCCCGCCAAAGCACGCGCCAAAGACCAGCGCCCAGTAGATAATGCCGCTCTCCCCTCCCGGCACAGTAGCGGTCAGATGGCGAGCGACAGGGAGCATAGCGGCCGCAAAGGGGACGTTGTCGATAATGGCCGACATGATCATCGCCGGCCAGAGGGTGAGAAGGATGGCCGCCACGATGCTGCTGCCCGCAAGATTACCGACGAACTCTGCCACCAGGGCTATCAGCCCCACCTCCTCCAGCGCGCCAACCTGGATAAACAGCGCCATGAAGAAGAGCAGGGTAGTCCAGTCTACCTGGCTCACCATACGCTCCACATCCGGCCGGACCCAGATGAGCAGGGCGGCCGCGCCGCTCAAGCCAATCAGCGCCGGCATCACCTCCAGCTGGGGACCCACCAGGAACAGCGCTATCATCCCAGCCCCTACCACCAGGCTCCGACGCAGCAGCTCCGGGTCAGTGATGCGAGCATCCTCCTCCAGACGCCTCATGAGTGCGGCCGAATCCAGCTCCTTGGCCGTCTGATACTCATCTCCATGGCGCCAGCGGGTATAGACCAGGAGAATCACCAGCGCCACCACCACTACCGGCCCGGTATTCAGCAGGAAGTCGCCGAAACCAAGCCCGGCCTGCGTGCCGATGAGAATAGTTGGAGGACTGCCCACCAACGTGGCCGCACCACCAAGGTTGGAAGCCAGCACCTCAGGCAACAGAATCATCAGGGGGTTGATGCCGATCTTGAGCGCGATCTCAATGGTGATAGGAGTCATCAGCAGCACAGTGGTCACATTGTCGAGCAGGGCAGAGGCCACAGCAGTGATTATCACGAGGACAACCGTCAGCCGCCACGGACTCCCCCGGGCCACCTTGTACGCCACAAGAGCCATCCACTGGAACAGCCCGGTACCCTCCATCATACCGACAAAGATCATCATGCCCATCAGTAGAAAGATGACCTCAAAGTCTATGGCATGGACTGCCCCCTCAAAGTCCAGGATTCGCCAGGCAGCGTCAAACAACCCCGCCACCTGCGATACCATGAGGATCAGAGCCGCCCCGGCCAACGCCGCCACGGTCTTGTGCAGCCGGTCGACAGCTATGAGAGACATGGTGAGCACAAAGACCAGGGTGACGAACCAGAAAGCTGCCCCCACCCGGTGCTCCAGGACTGTGTTGGGGACTAGAATATGAAAGTCCTCGTCAAAGGCCACCCAGCTCTCAGTAGAAAGGACCAGGGCCACCGGTTTGAAATTAGGTCGCTCCAACGCAAGACAGATCTGTTCGCCGCCCTCAATCAGCTTGGTGGCCATCTCTGTCGGCACGGCAATCTCCAGGCGGTACCAACCATCCGCCTGGGTCTCGGCGGCCGGAGAAGGGAGTTCGGCCTCGCTCGCTGCACAGAGCCGGATCTCTGTTTCCGCCAGCGGGTTGCCCTGGGAGTCTGTCACCTGTCCCAGCAGCGTCACCGTCTGACCGCCGGTGTCCGGCGGCTCCAGAGGAGGCTCCTCCTCACTCCCTGGGACCAACGCCGGCAGGAGCAGCACAAACAGCAGCAGAGCCAAGCCACCGCCGACCCACACGGCCGGGTTGCGGTTGTCGCCAATCCAGACTACTGTCTTCCGAATCCGATTTCTCAACTCTGCACCTTTCCAGATCATGTGGAACCTGACTATCAGACTTGCCTGCCCCCTACTCCACCGTCACACACTTGGCCAGATTGCGCGGCTGGTCCACGTCATGTCCCAGCCAGTCGGCCACGTGGTAAGCTAGTAATTGCAGAGGAACCACGTTGACCACAGGTGCCAGGAGCGGGGGAGCGGCCGGCACGTAGATCACGTGGTCTGCCTTCTCGGCAATAGTATCATCCCCCTCGGTTGCCACTGCCACCACCAACCCGTCCCGAGCCTTGGCCTGTTCGATCTGGCTGATCATCTTCTCGTACACTGGGTCATGGGTGGCGATGGCCACCACCGGCATCTGCTTGTCGATCAGGGCAATGGGACCGTGCTTCATCTCGCCGGCCGGGTATCCTTCGGCGTGGATGTAGCTGATCTCTTTAAGCTTGAGCGCACCCTCGCGGGCAACGGCGTAGTTGATCCCCCGTCCGATGTACAGAAAGTTCGAGTATTTGTGAAGCAGGATTGCCAGCTCTCGAAGCTCATCGTCCTGCTCCAGCACCCTGCCAACCAGACCAGGCAGCTTGACCAGTCCATCGACATGCTCCCGCACCGCCTGCCGAGATAGCGTGCCACGCAATTCGCCCAGGCACAGCGCGAGCATGAACTGATCCACCAGGGAGGCGGTGAACGTCTTGGTGCTGGCGACCCCTATCTCTGGGCCGGCCTGCATCCCAATGTAGCCATCGGCCATCCGCATGGCCTGGCTGCCGATGACGTTGATGATCGACCAGAGCCGCGCCCCCCTGCGCTTCCCCTCCTCCATGCTCACCAGCGTGTCCGCCGTCTCGCCCGACTGGGTCAAGGCCAGCAGCGCTACTGTCTCATCTATGACGGGGTCCGTGTAGCGGAACTCAGAGCCATAGACCACCTCCACCGGCAAGCGAGCCAGGGCCTCAAACATGTGCTTGCCAGCCAGCCCAGCATAGTAGCTCGTGCCGCAGGCAACCGTGTAGAGGCGGCTGATCCCTTTGGCCTCGGCGGCCGTCAGCGGCATGGTGGGTAGGATAACCCGCCCGCGCTCCAGGTCGATCCGGCCGGTGATGGTGTCAGACAGCGAGCGGACCTGCTCATGGATCTCTTTCTGCATAAAGTGCTTGTAACTGCCCTTGGCGGCCGCGGCCGGATCCCAAGGGACGGTCTCGGGTTCGGCCGCCACCCGCTCGCCCTCAAGTGTCGTCACCCGGAACTCGCTCGGGGTCACCACAGCCATCTGGCGCGACTCCAGGAAAACCATTCGCCGTGTGTGAGGCAGCACGGCCGGCAGGTCAGAGGCGACAAACATCTCACCCTCCCCAAGGCCCAGCGTGACGCCGCCCGCGGTTCCCACTCGGGCCGCCACCAGCATCTCAGGCTCATCGCGGCTCATTACCAGGATGCCCTGCGCACCCGTGAGGTGGTTAACCGCTCGCCTGACGGCGGTCTCCAGCGACATACCACTCTCGAGGTAGCGCTCCACCAACTGTGCAATGACTTCCGTGTCCGTCTCGGAGGAGAAGACGATGCCCTCCGCCTGCAATTCCTGGCGCAGACCCAGATAGTTCTCGACGATGCCGTTGTGAACCAGCACCACCCGGCCGGACATGCCAACATGCGGGTGCGCATTGCGGGTGGCAGGAACCCCATGGGTCGCCCAACGCGTGTGACCGATGCCTATGCTGCCGGCCAGGGGCTGTCGGGCCAGCAGCTCGCCCAGCCCCGAAAGCTTGCCTACCTGGCGGCGCACCTCAATGGCGCCCTCCTCGTTGATTGTCGCGATGCCGGCCGAATCGTACCCTCGATATTCGAGCCGCTTTAGCCCCTCAAAGATGATTGGTGTTGCCTCGCGTGGACCAACATAGCCAACGATTCCGCACATTGCGCAGTCCTTTTCTAAGAAGATAGCTGGGAGTCGGACCGGAGTCTCTCCCACAGCTCACTCATGCAGGCAGCCAGCACCACCGGCCGCCCCAGTGCGGCCTCTATCTCGCCACGGGTCATCCCGTCCAACGTTGCCTGCCCCGGTCCGCGAAACGCGACTCGGGGCAAGACCGCGACCTCCCCAGCTCTCAGATCTCCCAGCGCGTCAACGATGTCCTCTCCCGTGAGCAGGCCTGCCACTGTCACAGTCTCACCAAGAATAGCATTCACCACCGGCCGGACCTCCACCTCCAGGCCAGTCAGCTCGGCGAATTCGGCCGCCGCCGTGCGCAGTGGCGCAGCAAAGAGAGTGCCAGTGACAAAGATGGCAGCCCGATGGGGCCATTCCAGTGGGCGCTCGTCCAGGGTGATCTGGCGCCGGGTCGCATCCCAGTCATCGAGGAACTGCCGGACCAGGCCGACCCCATTCTCTCGCAGTGCATCCAAGGCCGGGCAGTGGTCTTGCGGGGGAGCCGGCTGACCCGCGAGCAGATGCCACTCGTCGGCCGCATAGACAAAACGGTCACCCAGGGAAACCAAGAACTGTTCCTGCCATCGGCCCACACTATTCACTACTGCCCTGGCCTCCACAGCAGTGTTCGAGCGAACGGTGACCCGGCCTTTGGCCGCAGGACGAAAGCGAGTGAGGCCGACCGGAACTATGCTCGCAGTCTGGACCGAAGGCCATAATCCTGCCAGATCCTCCACCGAGCGCTCAAGGTGGGCGCCGTCGTTGACGCCGGGCAGAATGACCAACTGGGTGTGAACCTCGATGTCGAGCCCCGCCAGCCGGCGCAGTTGCTCCATCACGTCCAGCGCGGCTGGGTTGCCCAGCAACCTCCGGCGCAGCTCTGGCTCCGTTGCGTGCACCGAGACGTAGAGCGGGGACAGCCGCTGAAGGGCAATCCGCTCCCAATCACGCTCGCTGAGATTGCCCAGCGTGACATAGTTTCCCTGCATGAACGAGTAGCGATAGTCGTCGTCCTTGACGTACAGGCTCGGCCGGAATCCGCGTTCCGCTCGCGTCACGTGCCGCCGAGGGGGCATCTGGTCCACAAAGCAGAATGGGCAGTGATTGTTGCAGCGGCGAATCTCGGTGTCAAAGGTAGGATGCTCAAAGGTGAGTCCCAGGGCGGGCGGAACCGCGCTCTGTCCCGACTGAAGCCCATCAGCGCTGTCGGGGCCACTCAGCTCAAGGTGCGCACCTGATTCACGGCCAGCCTCGTACTGCCAGAGTTCGCCATCCCGCCGGATGAGTAACTCCAGGCGGGTTTCGGCCGCGTGGAAATGGACGTCAATCACATCGCGTACCGGGTACCCGTTCACCGCCAGCAGCTCATCGCCAGGCCGCAGACCCATGCCGGCTGCTAGTCCCTCCACGGCCGCTATCACCCCGGCGACCTCGAACTCACTCTTCAGCAGACCGAATCCCGAGTCGCTCCAGGGCCCCATCATACACGCCCTGGTACTGGGATGGCAGCAAGGCCGCCAACCTCTCCATCATCTCGTCGGTGGCGCGGTGGAGCGCGCGCCGCTTCTCCCGCCAGCTGTTTCCCGCTGCCTCCAGGTCGAAAGGGCGACCAAAGGTGAGCTTGAGTTCCAGCCTGGGCCGGTCAGAGCGCCAGAACGCCAGCTGCTCCAGTCCCCGGAAGCTCACCTTCTCCGCTACCGAGTCCCAGGCCCCTTGCACCCTCTCCGTGCCCGTGATGGCTACCGGAAGCACCGGTGCTTCCGCAT
>JAUVHW010000008.1 GCA_030593075.1 Ardenticatenales bacterium | reverse complement strand
TGTCGGCGACAGCCTCGACGCGGATGTCGAGCATCGCGATCATTTCTGGAACCTGCTGAGGAACGAGGGCGTTGTGGCCTACTTTTGCGGGCACACCCACGGCTACAGCGTGGTCAACATGCACGGCGTGTGGCAAGTGGACGTCGGCCACTCTCGAGGTGCGGGAGACACTGGCGCACCGAGCACCTTCGTCATGGTACACGTCGACGGTGCCAACGTGACGTTCGAAGCGTATCGTGACCAGCACGATGGTGACTATGATTACGATGACATCATCCACTCGGGTCTCCTCGCCGGCTGCTGTCATGCCTACCTACCGCTGGTCATGCGCGGCCGCTGAGTGAACGCATTGAACCTGTTCGGGGTGCACCGGCGGCGGTCTGGCCTTCCCCGCGTTGGCTCCCGAGCTAGCAGGTAGGCGAACTGAGGTGCGAGGATGAAGATCTTGGTTACGGGAGGCGCGGGGTTCATCGGCTCCCACGTGGTAGATGCATACATCGCGGCCGGGCACCAGGTGATCGTGGTGGACGATCTCTCTACCGGCCGCGCCTCCAACCTGAACCCAGAAGCCCGGTTTCACCAGCTCGACATCCGTGATCCGGCCGTCGAAGAGCTGTTTGCCGCCGAGCGCCCGGAGATAGTCAACCACCACGCTGCCCAGGTCGACGTCCGCCGCTCTGTTGCAGAGCCTGTCTTTGACGCCGAGGTCAACATCGTGGGGACTGTGCGCCTGCTCGAATACGCGGTCAGGTACGGCACACGAAAGTTCATCTACATATCGAGCGGCGGGGCGGTTTACGGCGAGCCGGTCCATCTCCCGTGCGAGGAGGATCATCCGATCAGCCCGCTCTGCCAGTATGGGGCTAGCAAGCACGCGGTGGAGCACTACCTGGATCTCTACTGGACAAACCACGGGCTCGACTACACGGTATTGCGCTACGGCAATGTGTACGGGCCACGCCAGGATCCCCACGGAGAGGCAGGGGTAGTAGCCATCTTTGCCGGCCAGATGCTGCACGGCCGGCCAGTGATCATCAACGGGAGCGGTGAGCAGACCCGCGATTTCGTCTACGTGGGCGACTGTGCGCGAGCTAACCTGCTGGCGCTGGAGCGCGGGAGTGGGCAGATCTACAATCTAGGCTCTGGGCTGGGTACGTCCATCAACCAGATCTTTGACCGCTTGAAGGCACTTACCGGGTACCAGCGGGAACCGATTCACGACCCTCCCAAGCTCGGCGAGACCCTGCACATCTATCTGGACGCCGCCCGAGCGGCCGACGAGCTTGGTTGGACGCCGGCCGTCAACCTTGACGACGGGCTCCGAAAGACGGCCGCCTACTTTCGGCAGAAGGAAGCTGCCTTGGAGTAGCGCCCGAGCAGCCTGACGGCAACTGATGAGTAGCACGATAAACGGGCGTCATTTCGCTCTTGGCGAGGGCGCCGCCCTGGCTCAACGTTTGCCGGAGACCCGCCAAGGGCAGGCAAATGCGTGTCTTGGCCGCTTTCAGGCCGCGGCATGGTCTTGGGGTTGCGCCCAGGCTGGTCCTGGTTTACAATTCGCAACCCTGGGTGATGATATGCAGGTGGGTCAGTCTCGTATTGTCTGGCGCTGACCTTGCAGGCGCGAGACGCTCCGGAGCTATCCGGCGGTGTCTTTGCTTCCAGACAACAGTTGAGCGTGCCGTAGGCCACGCGTGGACGAAGGGATGAAAGCGGACCAGATAAGGATTCATGACACAGCCGACGTCTCGCCTGACGCGCAGATTGGCGAGGGAACCTCAATCTGGCACCAGGCGCAGGTGAGAGAGCGAGCCGTCATCGGCCGGCGCTGCATCTTGGGCAAAGGCGTCTATCTGGATCTCGACGTCACGGTTGGCAACAACTGCAAGCTCCAGAATGGCGTCTATGTCTACCACCCCGCTACCCTGGAAGATGGGGTCTTCTTGGGTCCGGGAGTCATCGTTACAAACGACAAGCTCCCGCGGGCAGTGACGCCGGACGGTGTACTCAAGGAAGATGCTGACTGGGAGGTGGGCCCGGTCACCATCCGCCAAGGGGCCGCTGTGGGAGCTGGCGCCATTATCCTCCCCAGCGTTACGGTCGGCCGGTGGGCTATGGTAGGCGCGGGTGCAGTGGTCACGCGGGACGTTCCCGACCACGGACTGGTGGCGGGAAATCCGGCGCGACTGATTGGCTACGTGTGTCGCTGCGGCCGGCGCCTGGTTGAGCAGAACGGGGGGCTCTGGTACTGTGATCACTGTGAGGTTGTTGTCCCGGTCTCGGGAGAATAGGTGGGAGTGACTCCCGCTGGAAAGAGCTGGCGGCTGACTGCCAGGAGCAAGAGATGATTCCCATAGCCAAGCCCCAGATTGGACCCGAAGAGCAACGGGCAGTGGCCGAGGTGTTGGCTTCTGGCTACATTGTCCAAGGTCCTCGCACGGCCGCTTTTGAGGAGGCGTTTGCCCGGATGGTCGGGGTCAAACATGCCGTTGCCATCTCCTCGGGTACCGCGGCGCTCCACGTTGCGCTGCTGGCGCATGGGGTTGGCCCCGGCGACGAAGTGATCACTTCGGCCTTTACCTTTATCGCCTCCGCGAACAGTGTGCTGTTCACTGGTGCGCGTCCGGTCTTTGCCGACATTGACGCCGAGAGCTTCAATCTCAGTCCTGCGGCCGTAGAGTCCGCGATCACCCCTCGCACCAAGGGAATTATGCCGGTGCACCTCTATGGCAACCCAGCCGAGATGGATGCGCTTCTGGACCTTGCAGACCAACACGGCTTGGCGGTGATTGAGGATGCGGCTCAGGCGCATGGCGCGGCGATTGGGGACCGTATGTGTGGCTCTCTTGGCACCGGGTGCTTTTCATTCTACGCCACCAAGAACATGACCACCGCGGAGGGCGGCATGATCACCACGGATGATGATTCTCTCGCCGAGAAGTGCCGTCTGCTGCGCAGCCACGGCATGCCTCGTCGGTACTGCCACGACTCACTGGGGTTCAATTTCAGAATGACCGACATCAGTGCGGCCATCGGGCTGGTGCAGTTGGAGAAGCTGCCGGCCGCCAATGCCCGCCGGGCAGCCAACGCTCGCTTCCTGAGCCAGAACCTTGCCGGCGTGACCACGCCGAAAGAGCGACCGGGCACCACGCACGCCTGGCATCAGTACACGGTGCGGGTTCCCGACGGTACGGACCGTGAGGCTGCTGTTGAAGCAGTCCGGGAGGCCGGGGTGGGAGTCGCCATCTTTTATCCGGTCCCCGTTCATCACCAGAAGCTATACCGCGAGCTCGGATATGAGGTCTCGCTGCCGGTGACGGAACGACTGTCCCGGGAGGTCTTCTCTCTCCCGGTGCACCCATCGCTGACGCCGGATGACCTGGAGACGATTGTGGCTGCGGTGAACGCATTATGAACCTCAGAGCGGCCGTCGTGGGTGTGGGGAGCATGGGCCGGCATCACGCGCGGGTCTATGCCGACATGCCTGGGGTGGATTTGGTGGGGGTTGCAGACGCAACCCGCGAGGTCGCGGAGAGAGTGGGCCAACGCTTTGGCGCGCCCGCCTATGCCGATTGCCAGGAACTCTTCAAGCATGCTCACCCTGACCTCGTCTCCGTGGCGGTCCCTACTGCAATACACCGGCCCGTGGCGCAGGCGGCCATTGAGGCCGGCATCAATGTTCTAATTGAGAAGCCTATTGCCGCCACCGTAGAAGATGGGGAGGCCCTGGTCGCGGGCGCGAAGCAGGCGGGAGTGACCCTGGCGGTGGGGCACATCGAGAGGCACAACCCGGCCGTGACTGCGTTGAAGAGCCATCTCGACGCCGGAGAGCTGGGGAGGATCTTCCAGATGCGCGCCTACAGACTGGGCCCATTCCCTGCCCGCATCCGGGATGTTGGTGTGATAATCGACCTGGCAAGCCACGATCTTGACATAATGCGATTCGTCAGTGGTGATGAGGTGGTGCGTGTGTACGCCGAGATCCAGCAGCAGATCCACACTCTGCGCGAGGACTCGGTGACTGGAATCTTGCGCTTCTCTGGCGGCGCAACGGGCACGCTCGAGATCAACTGGCTCACCCCAACCAAGGTGCGCCAGTTGGCCGTTACCGGCGCGCAGGGGATGTTCCTGGTGGACTATTTGACGCAGGAACTCTATCTGTACGAGAACGACGAGGCCGTCCGCGCAGGGGGCTGGGACCGGTTGGACGTACTGCGAGGAGTGAGCGTCGGAAAGATGATCCGCTTTGTCGTGGACAAGAAGGAGCCATTGCGCGCCGAACTCGATGACGTGGTCGGGGCGGTGTTAGAGGGCCGGCCGCCCAAGGTTACCGGCGCCGATGCGCTGGCGGCGCTGCGTCTGGCCCGAGCGCTGGTCGAATCCGGCCAGAGGCAGGAGGTCATAGAGCTTGGCTGACGTGCTGGCACAGTTGGCGGAGCAGATCGAGGCGCGTACTGCTCCCTTGGCGGTGATCGGGCTGGGGTACGTTGGGCTGCCGGTGGCCTGCAAATTCGCCCAGACTGGCTTCCGCGTGATGGGGCTGGATCTGGACGCAGCGTTGGTAGAGGCCGTCAATGACGGTGTCTGCCCGATCGAAGGGATTGAGCCCGGCTTGGCGGAGCTAGTCACAGAGGCGGTGGGGAGCGGCCGGCTACGAGCAACAACGGACCCCACAGGGCTGGCACAGGCGCGTGTGGCGCTGATTGCGGTCCCTACCCCGGTGGATGATCAGACCCACGAACCGCGTCACGGTGCTCTGCGGGGGGCTCTGGAGAGCTTGGCGGAGCGCATGCAGCCAGGGACGCTGGTGATTGTCGAGTCCACGCTCGCTCCGGGAACGATGGAAGGGCTGGTCCTGCCACTCCTGGAACGGGTCTCTGACCTGGAGGCTGGAAAGGACTTTTGGCTCGGACACTGCCCCGAGCGCGTGATGCCCGGCAGGCTGCTGCACAACATCGCCTCTTGCGACCGCGTGGTCGGCGGAATGACCCCGGCCGTCGCTGAGGTGATGATCTCTCTGTACCGGCACATCGTCCAGGCGGAACTCGATCCGACCGACCTCCTTACCGCAGAACTGGTCAAGACGGGCGAGAACGCTTATCGGGATGTGAACATTGCCTTTGCCAACGAGATGGCGCTGATCTGTGAAGCGGCCGGGGCGGACGTGTATCGGGTGCGAGACTTGCTGAACAAGAGCCCGGGACGGATCATGCTCATGCCGGGCGCCGGTGTCGGCGGAGAGTGCATACCCAAGGACCCTTGGCTCCTGGTCGGCGGCGCGGGGAGCGATGGCCTGGCCCGGCTTGTCCCAGCCGCACGGGCGGTGAACGACGGCATGCCAGGTCACGTGCTGGATCTACTGGCCGGTGCTCTGGCGGAAGCCGGTGCGGAGCTGGGCGGGGCGAGAGTGGCGGTGCTGGGCTATGCTTACTTGGAGAACTCGGATGATACGCGCAACTCTCCCTCCTCTCGGCTGGTGGAGCTACTGGACCTCGCCGGCGCGGCAGCAGTTGTGCACGATCCCTACGTCAATCCCTATGCGCAAGCGGGTGGGTGGGGGGAGGCCGTGCGGGGGTGTGATGCGGCCGTCGTGATGGTTGCCCACGATGCCTATCGCGAAATCCCGCTGGCGGCGTTGAAAGAGCTGCTATCCACACCTGTGCTGGTGGACGGACGCCACGTCTTCTCTGGCAAAGAAGCTGATCGGGCGGGTCTGATCTACCGCTGCGTGGGAATCGGCCGGCCGGGTTCGGGCACCTGCGCCTCTCGATAGACCGGGCTCACTGCTGCCCGAGGGGGGGATGTCTGACTGCAGGGCCGAACAGAGCGGTGATTCCCGGGCCGGATTGCTTTGAGCGCCAAGCCAGCAGTCTGGCCGTGTTGGGATACTGGGGTTCAGCCAGGGGCCAACGTCCTCTGCCACAGGCCACTCCTCTGTCTCTGTGAGAACGGGAGCGGCAGAGAAGCGTCGAGTTCTACTGTCGGCCCCAGCCGGGGGCCTATTGCCTCATTCCAGTGCCGGGCTGGCTGTGTCTGCACTCTCCTGGATGCCGGCGGCCTGGCACGCGGCCGGCCACGCTGGTCGGCCGGCCTGTAGGGCAGCCAGCGCCGGGCTGTCAGCGTACAGCCCGTGATACCGTTCCGGCAGCAGGCAGGCAATGTGAGCCATGATCAACTCAGAATAGGCGGCCAGGCGCCTCAAGTCCGGATGGGTGCCCAGGTCCGGCAACTCGAAGGGCCGGCCGATGTTGATCTGGAAATGGCTGCGACGCAACCTCAGGAGATTCTCCTGGAACCGATCGGTGTTGATGATCCCGACGGGAAGCAGAGGCACTCCCGCCCGGCTGGCGATAAAGGCTGCCCCATTTCGCGCCCGCTGCAGAACGTGTGAACGGCTTCGCGTGCCTTCCGGGGCCATCCCCAGCACCGCGCCCCCCTCCAAGGCCTTAATCGCAGTGGCTAGAGCTCTGCGGTCCACCTGGCCGCGCTTCACCCAGATGGCGCCGGCGAGGCCCAACAGCGGGCCAATGATCGGGTGACGGCGCCACTTGTGGGCCGCAAAGACCCGCAGCTGCTGCCCAGAAAACGCGGCCAGGATCAGGGGGGAGTCGATTGTGCTCAGGTGGTTGGTGACCAGAATGAAGGGTCCGGCCGGCGGCACATTCTCCTGACCCCGCACCTCCAGCCGTCCGACCAACAGTAGAATCGCGCGCACCAGTGCTCTGGCCGTGCTCAGGTATGCTGCTGTGAGGAGATCCTTGGACATGTGCTCGCTCCTTGGGCTCTACTGTGAGTCGCTCCGCCGGCCGCTGACAGCTACTGTGTGGTATTCGGTGCCCGGACCGCCAGGGGAAAGGCGGATGTCAAAGGGCGTCTCCGCTCCCGAGGGCAGGGCGTCAGGCAGGAATACCTTCCGGAAACCGGTGACTTGACCAGCGGCATCGTAGAGAGTGACCAGTAGGCTTATCTGTTCGGCCGTCTCGCCACCGCTGTTCCGCACGACCCCGGTGACGCGATACGTGGCCCCGACCGGGCCCCCATTCTCGTCAGCGACCGCAAGGTCGAGATACCACTTCTCGGGGCGCGCTGCCCACTCGCCGCCCAGCAGCGAGATGCGGTGGTTCACGGGATCGGCCGGCACTTCCTGGAAGAGGACTCCAAAAGGTGAGGTCTCCCCCGGTGGGATCAGGCCGCGGGCGGCCCAGGTATTCAGGGACCCGTACTGGGCGCCGTCGGCCAGATACAGGGTGACCTCTATCAGCACGTTCTCCACTGGCCTATCGGTCTGGTTGGCTACCTCACCAAGGCCCCACAGGCCACCTACCGGCGTCTCGTAGAGGCCAAAGCGGGTGATGACCAGCGGCACGGGCGTCGGCGCCCACACCTGGCTTCCACCTCCCGTGCTCTCCTCGCTGGCCGGGATGACCAGCCGCTGGCCGATCTGGAGTAGCTCCGGCCGGACGTCAGGGTTCATCAACTGAAGGACCTCCAGGGCCACTCCATGATGGGCAGCGATGGCTAGCAGCGTGTCACCCGGTTCCACAACGTAGATGATTGGCGTAGCCGTTGGGAAGGGCGTTGTCGCGGGAGCCGCAACCGCCGGAATGCGAGTGACGGTGGCGGTGCGCACGGGAGTGCTCAGGGCGACCGCGACCAGAGGCGATGTCGGCGTGGGAATGGGACCGGGCAGAGTTGGCGCCCGCCCGCATGCTGAGAGAAGGGCGGCCAGCAATGCCCAGGCCAGGGCTGTTCCATTGCCGCCTATCAAGAAAGAACCCGCTCCTGCTCTCCTCATTCGGCACCGCACCCACTGACAGCAATCTCGGCACCGGCTCTCGCTGACCCCCCGCACAGGCCGGCATTGCCACCCGCTTGGAATTGCGGTAGAATTCTGCATTGCGAGAGTCCGGCGCCCAGGGGCAGCAGTACTATGCCAGTGTACGAGTATCAGTGCGAGGAATGCGGTGTTAGGTTCGAATGCCTGCAGCCAATGTCTGCAGATCACGTTTCATCTTGCCCCGAGTGCGGGGGAAACGCGCACCGAGCGATCTCGCCAGTGGGTGTGATCTTCAAGGGTTCTGGTTTCTACGTCACCGACAACCGAAAGTCAGGTTCTGGTCGCAGTAGGAGCAGTACCGCCGGCGAATCCCACACCGAGAGCACCAAGGGGGAGGAGAGCACCCAGGGCGAATCAAGCAAGGAGCCGGCTAGCGAAAGCACGTCGGAGTAGCCGCTCCGAATTCAGCGGCCCTCATGGTCACTGTGCTCCTCTGCGCCGCCTCTGAGCAATAGCTGCTTGCCCCATTCGCGTATGGTGCGCTCTGTGTGGGGCGGACCGCCGTGGCGCGGTACGCAGGAGCTGTCTGCAGGGTCGCGGGCTGGCCTAACCCTGGTGCCTCTTCCATGTAGAACGGCGAAACGCTATAGCTGTAGGCGGCCCCTGGCTCGGACCAGTTTCTGCTCATAGTTGCTGACCAGCTCGCCCAGTCTGTCGAGCAGGTCACTCCACCCCTGACTACCCAGGATCTCGTGCATCGTGGCCAGGTCATCCGTCACTCCGCCGACCAGGATCTGCGGCTTGTCGCCGTACACTGTGTACCAGGCTTCCGTGGGAGTGATACCGAGCTCCTGGATGGCTGGAGCGAGTTCGTTGGCCATGAACTCGAGGGTTCTTGCCTCCTGGTCTGGCGGGATGTCCCAGCTCATGAGGAGCTTCACTTTGCCTGCCATCAACTCGCCTCTTCCTGTCACTCGCCGCGCAGTTGCTCAAGGATCAGCGCGGCCTGCTGCTGGTACTCGGCAGCCGCCGTCTGGTCGCCCTTGCATTCCGTGGGAACGTCAATGGCCAGGAATGCTTCCAGGGCAGCAATGGCCTCTTCAGGCTGATCCGTCTCTGCGTAGCTGACACCCAGTGCGAACAGAGCCTCGGGCATCTCGGGCTCCAACTCGACTGCTTGCTTGAACTGGGCCGTGCCCTCGGCCGGTTGCCCGAGAAACCAGTGCAGCCAGCCTAGCCCTACGCGGGCCTCTGCCATGTCCGGATCCAGACGTAGGGCTTCCTCGTACTCCTGCTTGGCCTCAGGGAACCGAGAGGTCTGTAGCAGTGCGGCTCCCAGATTGGCATGCGTATCGGCGTCCTCGGGCTCCAGGGCGATGGCGGACTGAAAGGCCTCAATGGCCGACTCGATCACCTCCGGGCTGTCTACCTGGCGGAGGTAGGCTGCTCCCAGGTTGGTATAGGCGGCCGCGAAACCCTCATCAAGTTCCAGTGCCCTCTGGTAGGCGCCGATTGCCTTCTCCACCTGACCGTTGCGGACGTATGCGTTGCCCAGCGTCAGGTAGGCCTCGGCCAGCTCGGGGTCCAGCTGGACCGCTTCCCGTAGGGGTTCCAGCGCCGCTTCGCAATCGTCCTGTTCTAGTAGCGATCTACCCACCTCCAGTAGCTCGCCGGCGTTTCGCTCGGACTGTGGCGTCCGCTGGACTGCCAGCTCCGACTCTGGACTCGGGGCTCCCCGGCAAGAAACCAGCACAATAGTCGTCAGCAGTAGTAGCCATAGTGATCGGCGCATCTTCGACTCCTTGGTTCCTACTGGCGGGGGTTTAGCAGCACGATCTGTGTTTCGTGCGGCAGCGCCGACTTGGCCGGCTTGAGGTGGTCGACCGATTCAACCTTGTCGGCGCCCATCTCCTTGAGAAACGCGCTGACCCTTGACAGCTTGAGGGCACCATGACCGGTATGGTAGTGTATGGGGATCACCAGGCTGGGCTCCAGCATTGAGATCACCTCGGCCGCTTGTGCAGCGCTGATCAGGTCCTTACCGCCGATGGGCGTGAGCAGGACGTCAACGGTACCCAGCGCCTCAGTCTGCGACCTGGTCGGCACGCGGTTCAGCCCTCCCAGGTGACAGACAGTCAAGCCACCGTACTCGAACACAAAGACCACGTTTCGCATAGCCGGCACGGAGCGCTTCTTCGGCCCTAGCACGGAGACTCCAGTCACAAAGACATTGCCGATCTCATATTCCCCTGGGCCGACCAGCAGTTGAGAGGGTCCGCGCACTGCCCTGTAGCCGGTCCTGGCTGGATGGTCGCAGCTGACAGTGACTATGTCGGCCCGCGCCTTGGGAAGAACGTAACCGTGGTCCTCCGGGAAGGGGTCAGTGACAACCGATGCGTTTCCCCGCTCGGTAAGGCGGAAGCAACTCAGACCGTGCCAGGTGATCTCCATTTCGTGCCAGTGGCTCCCGTTCGTGAGGACGCGATTATACCGCATTCGGAACGCGATGCCAAAGCGAGGCAAGGCGGGTATAATCGACACATGCACTGGCTAGGCTCGCGGACAGAGGTCGGGGGAGGCATAGTGGAACGGGAAGGGGATCTGTGGCGCCTGTCGCTGCCGAGCTCTGGGGCTCGCCGATATGCCGATGCACAGATTGACGACACGCGGGGGCTGCCGCGCCGTAAACACCGGTGGCGGCCGCCCCTACGGCTGTCTCTGCGAGCACGCTTCTCGCACTCTGCCAGTGAGTTGGTAGGCACGGCCGGCTTTGGCTTCTGGAACGTACCCTTTGGACCCGGCCGGGCGATGCTGCCAGCGCTGCCCCGCGCCACCTGGTTCTTCTTTGGCTCGCCGCCACATGACGTCTCTCTGGCTGCTGGTGTACCGGGGAACGGGTGGAAGGCGGCTTGCCTGGATGCGGGACGGCCGGCGGCGCTTCTCTGGGCTCCCTGGGCGCCGCTCGTCGTGCTCATGAACCAGAGCGAGGCCCTGTACCGGCGACTCTGGCCGCACGTCCAAAGGGCTCTCGGTGTGAGCGAGGCGGTGGTTCCTGTGGACTTGAAGCGGTGGCACCACTACGCGCTGGAATGGCGCCCGGACGGAGCCAAGTTTCGCGTAGACGGGAGGCCGGTGCTGGATGCCCCGGTAGCTCCGCGGGGTCCCCTTGGCTTCGTGGCCTGGGTGGACAACCAGTATGCCGTCGCTACCCCGCGCGGCCGGATCGGGTGGGGGCTGCTGGAGATCCCAGAGCCTCAGTGGCTCGAGATCGCCGAGCTGGAGATCAGCTGAAGGCTGAATTCGAGCGACCTCTGCGGCGGAGTGGGCACCAAGGTCCGGCAGCTGTTTGACAGCCCTCCTGCCGGGCGGTAGAATCTGTGACCATCTCTGGCTTGCGACGAATGCTGTGTAGATTCTGTGTTTGAGAACAAGGTCGCACTGGTCACCGGTTCCGGGCGGGGCATTGGCCGCGCGATAGCGCTTCGCCTCGCCCGTGACGGCGCCGATCTGGTGATCAACTTTTTCCGCAACCGGGAGCCGGCCGACGAGACGGCAACCGCCATCCGCGATATGGGGCGCAGAGCACTGGTAGTCAAAGCAAACATCGGGGACCTCGATCAACTGGCGGCCCTTTTCGAGGCCGCGGAAGACGAGTATGGAGGCCTGGACATACTGGTGAACAACGCGGCTTCCGGCTACAATCGGCCGGTCCTGGAGCAAAAGCCCCGCGGCTGGGAATGGACCATGAACATCAACGCTCGTGCTGCGCTGTTTGGGGCGCAGCACGCTGTGCCGCTCATGCGGAAGCGGGGCGGGGGGCACATTGTCAACATAACCAGCAGAGGCTCCCAGGATGTGCTGCCTGACTATGTGGTCGTGGGCGCGTCCAAGGCGGCGCTGGAAGCCATTACCCGCTATCTGGCAGTGGAGCTTGCCCCCCATAATGTCATCGTCAATGCCGTTGCGCCGGGCATGGTTGCCACCAAGGCGCTGACCCACTTTCGCCAGTTGCAGGCTGACCTGGACGCAAGTATGAGCTATGTTGAGAAGAGGACGCCGGCCGCCCGGCTGGTCACCGCTGAGGAAGTGGCTGGCGTAGTTGGTTTTTTGTGTTCTCCGGCCGCCGAGATGATTCGCGGGCAGGTAATCCTGGTGGACGGGGGCTACACTCTGGCGCACAGCGCCAGCACCGGACATCTTGAGCCGCCCGGCGAAGGTGAGGTGAGCTGAATGGGTGAGCGATCAGAGCTGATTGCGCGGCGCCTGCGGGAGGAAGGGCAGAAGATGCTGACCTACCTGAGGGCGCTGGATCCGGCCGACTGGGAGCGAGAAATCTATCCGCGACCGGCCGAGGGTGGAGCCGAAGGAGGCCAGCCGTGGAATCTGCGCCAGTTGGTCGCTCACCAGTTGAGTGCGGAACGGGGTTTCCACCGGATGGCATTGGACGTACTGGCTGGCGGCGAGGGGGCGCCCGACGGGATGGACATTGACGAGTTCAACGCCCCCGAGGTGGCCAGGCTAGAACATTCGCCTCCGGCCGAGTTGCTGGCTGCCCTCGAGCAGGCCCGCAAGGCCAATGTCGGCCTGGTGGTGTCGCTGTCTGAGCCGGATTTCGACCGGGAAGGGCGCCATCCGTTCTTTGGCCGCGCCACCCTGGAGAAACTGTTCAAACTGATCTACCGGCACAACATGCTTCACCTGCGCGACGCCAAGCAGGTACTGGAGTAGACCATGTCCGCCATACACGATGTGGTGATCAAGAGGCTGGTGACCCATTCTGACGACCGCGGCTACTTTCGCGAGATTCTGCGCGACGACAATGGGCTGCTTAGTCGCTTTGGACAGACCTCCGTCACCAAGACCTACCCTGGGGTCATCAAGGCCTTTCACTGGCACAAGAACCAGGATGACATCTGGTACGTCGCCGACGGTATGGTGCGGGTGGTGCTGCACGACATCCGGCCGGATTCGGTCACCTACCGGCAGACGCAGGTTGTCTTTGCTGGAGAAGACAGCCCGGTTGCTATCCTGATACCTGCTGGCGTGGCCCATGGCTACCAGGTCCTGGGGACCAAACCGGCCCTGCTCTTCTACCACGTAACGCATTCCTATGACCCGGCCGATCCGGACGAGGAGCGCATTCCCTGGGACGACCCTGAGATTGGTTTTGACTGGTCCATCGGCAACCGCTGACGGCACTGTGCTGATGGCACCGAGAGATCACTTGTGGTAAGGCACGCTACAACCGACGGCACCGCGCAATACCGGGCTCGCTTCTTGGAGCGTTTGCACCCCAGCCATTTCGGCCTCCGCAATGGACTCTGGTTCTCCTCTGTTGGAGCCGGAGTCCATCTGAAAGACGGTGATGCCGCGGCGGCCGAGGGTTGCAGGGAGGCCCTGGCGGCCGCGGTTGCGAGTGGCTGCAACCACATCGACGCGGCGAATACCCACCGCAGCGACCTGAACGAGAGAGTCGTGGGCCAGATGCTTGCGGCCGCCTTTGCCCGAGGAAGTGTGGCGCGGAATGAGGTCATCGTCGCCGCCCGCGGCGGGTACGTTCTGTTCAGCGACTCTTATCCAGAGGAGGCGGCCGCCTATGTGAGCACCCGCCTGATAGACGCCGGGATTGCAGCGGCCGACGAGTTTGCGCGAGGGTGGCACCACTGCATCTCGGCCCGGCACCTGCGGATGCAGTTCCGCCGCTGCCTGACCAATCTGGGGTTAGGCGCGGTGGACATCTATTACGTCCACGACCCCGAGGCGCAGCGGGCTGAGCGCGGCCCAGAGATCTTTGAGCGCCGCATGCTGGCTGCCTTTGCTGAGCTTGAGTCGCAGATCAGGGCCGAACGGCTCGCCTCTTATGGCGTCGCCAGTCGAGACGGGTTCCGCGTGACGCCAGTCGACTCGTCTCACCTATCCCTGGCCCGCCTGGTAGAACTGGCACGCGAGGCCGGGGGTGACGGTCATCACTTCCGTTACGTCCAGGCGCCGTTGAGCCTGGCAGAGCGGGAGACAATGGTCCACATGAACCAGGTCGTGGACGGGCGCCGTATGACCCTGGTGGAGGCGGCGCAGGAGCTGGGTATCGTGGTCATCGGAGGTGCGACGCTCTGGAGGGGGCAGTTGGCGCTGCATGTGCCCGAGCGAGTCCAGGCAGCCTTTCCTGAGGCCCAGACCAAGGCGCAGGCGGCCATTCAGTTCTCCCGCTCTGCTCCGGGGGTAGCGTCAGCGCTCGTGGGTATGAGCAGCCGCGAACACGTCGCAGAGAACCTGGCGGTGGCCCGCTGGCCGCGGGCCACCATTGCTCGCCTGGCTGCCCTGCTCCGCCAATGACCCTCTGCGGCCGGCACCAGGGAACTCGCTGACCTGAGGACCTCCGTGCCCATCTTTTTCAACGTATTGCCGCCCTCCGAGGCCCTTTTGCTTCTCCTCAGCCACGTCCGGCCGCGGGTGCAGGCTGAGACCCTCCCAACCGTAGAGGCTCTGGACCGGGTGACCGTTGCCCCGTTGGCCGCGCCCCATCCACTGCCGACGTTTCGCCGCGGCACCATGGATGGTTATGCGGTGCGCGCCGCGGACACCTATGGCGCCACCGGCTCTCTCCCGGCCTTTCTGCAGGTGGTCGGCGAGGTGGCGATGGGCCGGCCGCCCAACGTGACCCTCAGTCCGGGCCAGGCAGCCATCATCCATACCGGCGGAGCGCTGCCCGAGACCGCCGACGCGGTGGTGCAAGTCGAAAACACCCAGCCTGTGGGCGACGGTGAGATAGAAGTTGTCAAGGCGGTGGCAGCTGGGGAGAACGTGATCCAGGTGGGAGAGGACGTAGCGACGGGGGAGGAGATCTTGCCAGCAGGTCACTGGCTCCGGCCGCAGGACCTGGGAGGCCTGTTGGCCCTGGGAATCACCGAGGTGCCGGTTGCTCGCAAGCCGCGGGTGGCGCTCATCGCTACCGGCGATGAAGTGATACCGCCGGACCAGGAGGCTGGGCCGGGTCAGGTGCGGGACATCAACAGCTACACCACGGCCGCGCAGACCCTCCGGGCGGGCGGCGAGCCTCTTCTGTATGGCATCATACCTGATGACTTGCCGGCCCTGGAGGCCGCCGCGGCCCGCGCGATGGCGGAGGCAGATCTACTGGTCTTCTCGGCCGGTTCCTCAGTGAGTGTGCGCGACGCCACTGCTCTAGTCATTGCCGGCCTGGGCGAGCCGGGCATTCTCTTCCACGGGGTCGCGATCCGGCCGGGAAAGCCCACGATTGGCGCCATTGCAGACGGCAAACCAGCCATTGGCCTGCCCGGCAACCCCGTGAGCGCCATGAACCTTTTCGACTTGCTGGTCGTGCCTACCATCCATCGCTTGCTCGATTGCCACAACCCACCTCAGCACTCTGTTGTTCGGGCGCGGGTTGCCCGCAATGTCGCGGCTACGCCGGGCCGGGAGGACCGGGTGCCTGCCAAGTTGGTCCGCCGGGACGGGGAGCTGTGGGCCGAGCCAGTGTTCGGCAAGAGCAACCTGATCTATACTCTGGTGCACGCCGACGGTACCTTTGTGGTCCCACTCGACGCCGCCGGCGTGACGGCCGGCGAATGGGTTGAGGTACGGCTTTTCTAGGCCCTGCCGGCAGTGCCCTCAGAACGCAGAATTGCTGGGGTGCAGGCGGGCCCTGATCGACCTGGTTTGGCTTCATGAAGAGCGACCGAGATGTCTACCTGCATGACATCCCCCTGGACCGGGCCTGGTCGCGGTTCAAGGCAGCGCTGGAAGCGGCGTCCCGGTGGGAGCCCCTGCCCGGTGAGTCAGTCCCGGTAGCCGAGGCGCTCGGCCGGGTCACGGCCGAGCCGGTTTGGGCCCGGCTGTCCTCTCCTCACTATCACGCCAGCGCCATGGATGGCTTTGCGGTCCGCGGCCAGGATACGGCCGGCGCCACAGAGACCCGGCCCGTGCATCTCGAGATCGTTGAGCTGGCGACTGTCGAGGACCCGGATGGAGTACCGCGCTCGGCGCAACCGGTGGACACCGGCCAACCGCTCCCCCTCTGGGCCGACGCCGTGGTGATGGTGGAGAACGCCCAGCTGCTGGGCGCCGATGGGGCGCCAACTGCCTGCCTTCCAGCCTCCTCGGTAGAGATTCGAGCTTCCGCCCCTCCCTGGCAGCACGTCCGGCCGATGGGGGAGGACATGGTCGCCACCGAACTGGTCCTGCCGGCCAATCACACTCTGCGGCCGGTTGACCTGGGGGCCATCGCTGGGTCACGTCACTCGGCCGTGATGGTGCGGCGCAAGCCGCGCGTTGCAGTCCTACCGACGGGGAGCGAACTGGTCTCCTGGGATCGGGAGGAGCAGCCCCGGCCGGGCGAGATCATAGAGTACAACAGCATCGTGCTGGCGGCTCAGGTGACTGCCTGGGGCGGTCAGCCCACCCGCTGGCCTATCGTAGCTGATGATTTCGATGCCATCCGCGCGGCGGTGGCAGAAGCGGCCGCGACCCATGACCTGGTGCTAGTGAACGCCGGCTCTAGCGCTGGAACGCGAGACTACACCGCGGCCGTGGTCGCCGACCTGGGAGAGCTGCTGGTGCACGGCGTCGCCGTGCGGCCGGGCCATCCGGTCATTCTGGGCCTGGTGGGCGAGACTCCCGTGCTAGGGGTGCCAGGCTACCCGGTCAGCGCCGCGCTCACCGGAGAGATCTTTGTGGAGCCTCTTTTGGCCCGCTGGCTGGGCCGGCCGCCGGCCGAGCCTTCCTGCCAGGAGGCTATCATATCGCGCAAGGTGCTCTCTCCCATGGGTGATGACGAGTTCCTGCGGGTGGCGGTGGGGCAGGTGGGGGAGCGAGTGGTGGCGACCCCGCTCGGACGTGGTGCGGGGACCATCACCAGCCTGGTGCGGGCAGATGGGATCGTGCGCATTCCCCGCTTTTGCGAGGGTCTGGAGGCCGGCGAGGCCGTCACCGTGCAGCTCTACCGTTCGCCCCGTTCGATCGCCAGCACCATCGTGGCGACGGGTAGCCATGACCTGGCACTGGACCTGCTGGCCCAGTACCTGGCAGAACGCGCTCCTGGCATGCGGTTAACCAGCGCCAACGTCGGCAGCCTAGGGGGGCTGGTAGCGTTGCGGCGCGGCGAGGCGCACCTGGCGGGCTCCCACCTGTTGGACCCCGCGACCGGGGAGTACAACCGGGCCTACGTCGAGCGGTATCTTCCCGGCCGGGAGGTGGTTTTGGTAGCCCTGGTAGAGCGGGAGCAGGGCTTTATCGTGGCGGCCGGCAACCCGACCGGGCTCTCTGGCTGGGACGACCTGCGCCGGCGCGAGTTGCGGTACGTGAACCGGCAGCGTGGCGCGGGTACGCGGGTCCTGCTCGACTATGAGCTGGAGCGGCGGGGCATCATGCCTGAAGATGTATCCGGCTACGAGCGCCAGGAGTACACTCACCTGGCGGTGGCGGCCGCCGTGGCGTCGGGCACGGCCGACTATGGGCTGGGCATTCGCGCGGCCGCCACCGCGCTGGAGCTGGGCTTTGTCCCCCTCACCTCGGAGCGCTACGAGCTGGTCATACCCCGCCAGCACCACGAGAGTGAGCTCTTGCGGCCGTTGCTGGAACTGCTGTTCGACGAGGCTTTCCGGTCCGCCGTGGCTGCCATGCCGGGCTACGATGCCTCCCGCATGGGCGAGGCGGTTTTCCTGGCGCCGGATAGCCCATGACGGCGCCGCGGGCCTGCGCCAGTGGCATCCCATCTATGGGGCGCCCTAGAGCGCGAGCGCCGCGCTGATAATGTCACCGGCCGCGATCTTTTCCAGTTTCGGATCTAGGCTCTCGGCCACTTCCACCTGCCGCGCGCGGGTGATGCTGGTGATGTCCGCCTCCGCCCCCTGCAGCGCGCTCGCGAGGGCAGGGTCCCGAATCGCTAGCTGCAACCGCGCTATCTCTGCCCCCAGGGGCATGCTGTGTTCGCTCTTGAATCGGCGCACGGCCGTGGCTACTGCTACCAGTGCGTCTCCGGCCGCTTCGGCTGCATCATTGCACAGGCTTTCATCGGCCGCCGGCCAATGGGCTGTGTGGATCGAGTCGCTGCCCTCTGCCGGTGCGAACAACTCCAGGTAGATTCGCTCGGTCACGTGGGGTAGAACCGGCGCAAAGAGCTTGACGACTGTTGACATAACGCGCCAGAGGGCGTAGCGTGCGCCCTCTCTCGCGGGGTGGGTTTCATCGTACAGGCGCTGCTTGGACATCTCCAGGTAGTTGTCCGCCAGGGCATTCCAGAAAAAGCTCTCTGTTTCGCTCTTGGCGGTGGCAAAGTCGTAGCCGCGGAAAGCCTCGGTTGCCTTGGCGACGAGGCGCTGGAGACGAGAAAGTATCCAGCGGTCGGCCGGTGTGAGGCCTGGGGTCGCGGCCGGCGGGCGATAGTCCCTCAGAAAGCGTTGGCTGAAGCGGGCCACGTTCCAGAGCTTGGTGACCAGCCTGGCTCCAGCCTGAATCTTCTCCTCGCTGATGGTCGAATCCCTGCCCAGACCGGTGCTGGCTGCCCAGTAACGGACCGCGTCGGCCGAGTACCTCTCGATCATTTTCAGCGGCGCCACCGGTCCGCCGCCCCGGCTCTTGCTGATCTTCCCGGTTCCGTGGGGCGCCAGGCCCCAGCCGGAGATAGCTACCTCTTTCCAGGGCAGAGTCCCAAAGTGGTGGTAGGATTTGACGATGGTGTAAAAGGCCCAGGTTCGGATTATCTCGTGCGCCTGGGGGCGTAAGGACATGGGAAAGAGCTGCCGGTACAGCCGCTCATCGGCCAGCCATCTGCCCACGATCTGAGGGGTGAGAGAGGATGTTGCCCAGGTGTCCATGACGTCTTCTTCGGGGACGAACGAGGTGCTCCCGCACTCGCAGGATCTGGTGGGCCTCCGCTCGGCCGGGTCCACCGGCAGCTGCTCCTCATCAGCCACCACCACTCGTCCACAATCTGTGCAGTACCAGATGGGGAAGGGGACGCCAAAATAGCGCTGGCGCGAGATGCACCAGTCCCAGTGTAGGTTCTCCACCCACTCGCGGTAGCGCGTCTTCATGTGGGCCGGGTGCCAGATAACCTGCTCCCCTGCTGCCAGGAGTTCGTCTTTGTAGTCCAGCACGCGGATGAACCACTGCGGCGTCACCGTGTACTCGACGGCCGTGTCGCAGCGTTCGTGGACCCGCACCGACTGCTTGACCGGTTCCCGAACCACCAGCAATCCGGCATCATCCAGAGCCTCGGTGATCTGGCGGCGAGCTTCGGGCACGGAGAGCCGGGCAAACGCGCCGGCCGTCTGAGTCAGGCGTCCGTCGGGCCGAATGGCCTCTACCAGCGGCAGCTGGTGGGTGAACCACCACTCTACGTCGGTCACGTCCCCAAAGGTGCAGCACATCACGGCACCGGTGCCCTTTTCGGGGTCGGCGGCCGGGTCCTGCAGCACCGGCACCGCCTGCCCAAAGAGGGGCACGGTCGCCCGCCGCCCAACCAGTTCCCGGTATCGGTCGTCGTCCGGGTGGACGAACACCGCCACGCAGGCCGGCAGCAACTCCGGCCGGGTCGTTGCGATGAGCAGGTCACCCCCATCCTCCAGGCTGAAAACCAGGGTGACGAACTCGGTTTCCCTTTCCAGGTCGCTCAGTTCCGCCTGGGCGATGGCTGTGCTGCACTCGGGGCACCAGATGGTGGGCGCTTTGTGCCGGTAGGCCAGCCCTTTCGCGTAGAGATCCAAGAAAGAGAACTGCGACGTCCGCCGGGAGAGAGTGTTGATGGTCCGATAGGTGAACCGCCAGTCGATCGAAAGCCCGAGCCGCTGCCAGAGCGCCTGGTAGTCCCTCTCGATCTCCTCGCTCACCCGCAGGCATTCCTCGATAAACGCCTGGCGGCCGACCTCGGCCGCGGTGATCCCCTGCCGGCGTTCCACCAACCTTTCGGTGGGGAGGCCATTGTCGTCGCATCCCATGGGGTAGAAGACGTTGCGGCCGTTCATGCGCCAGAAGCGGGCCATGAAATCAGGCTGGCTGTAGGAGTAAACGTGGCCCAGGTGGAGCCGACCGGAGACGGTCGGCGGTGGGGTGTCGATGGAATAGACGGGCGCATCGGACTGGGTCAAGAAGCGGTAGACGCCCGATTCCTCCCAGCGGGCCTGAAGCTGCCGCTCCTCACTGACAGCGTTGTATCGCTTGGGCAGGTCCATGTCGTCCTCCTGCAGAAAAGAAGCCCTTTCGTCCCTATGAGGACGAAAGGGCACACCTTCCGCGGTACCACCTCAATTCGCCGGCCGTTTCCGGGCCGGCGCTCTCACGCCCCGACCATCATCCGGGCTTCGCTGTAACGGGCTCACCCGTGCCAGTCTACTTACCGCCGGAGCGGCTTTCTTTGGCAGGCAATCCGGGCGACGTTCGGCGGTGGGCGGCTGTGGGGGCTTTCAGCCTGTGGCCGCTCCGTCTCTACCAGTGCTCAGGCCGCCTACTCCTCCCGGAGGGAGACGCTATTCTGTTGTGTGGGGGATTATACCGGCCGAGCCGGTCGTGTCAATCGGCCGTTCTCTATCGGCTGAGGTTGGCGGCGCTGGCAGCGTGCATTGTGGCGCAGGGTTCACGGTAGCGGGCTGTAGTGTAGCCACCACTCTGCCATCCACTACCAGGTTGAACGTCATCTGGCCCCAGTCGCCGGCCTTCTCCACCTTCACTAGATGGTATGGGTACATGATGAAATCGGCCACCCCCTGGCGTGGCTCAGGTCGGTCGAAACGGGCGTATACGTTGACCGTGTTTCCCAGCCGCGTGATACGGGCAATCTCAACGCCGTATTCGCTGCTTGGCTTCAATCCTTGAAACGCGACCAGGGCCAGGTATGCATCATAGTCCAGTGCTCGCAGTTTGGCCTGGGCGTGCAGGTTAGCCCATTCTTCCGCCTGGCTAGCTTGTTCCGGATTGACAATGACGGCGAGGCCAGGCTCATCCGCGTCGTACTCGCGGCCGGTGTCGCTGCCCCACACGTTGCGTCGCAGTGGTAGAGCGGGCGCGGATTCGCGAGAGAGGACGAGCCTCGGCAGTTGGGACATGCTCATGAGAACGCCGCAACGTCCGCCGATCCTGGCAGCGCAATGAGCGCCGCTTGGTGGGCCTGCAGCATGGTTCCTGTGGCCGCGCTGATGCTGGGACGGAAGTCCTTCGCGACCTCCACAGGCTAGGCCGCACAGCCACCTAGAATTCCAGGCTGTCGTCCAAGAGCATTCTCGGCGGCGAAGGCGGGCGCTGGCATGACTAGCAGACGGTGTTCTGCCCAGGGTGGTTGTTCTGTCCCTCAGCAGGCTTTGCCGTGACAATTCGAGAGTTGTGCGTATCGGCTCGTGGGCAACGAAACTCGCCTCGGGGCCGCCCGATGACACAGGACCAGGCCTCACTCAGTCGCCTGCGAACCTATTTGTGATCATGCTTCCTTAAGACACAATGGAAGGTTGACTTTGTATGGCATTAGTCGTTGCGTCCAAGCCACCCCTAGCGAGTTCGAGTCTTCCTCGGCACTATGCTTGTAGACTCCAATCCGGTAATTGCCGGCTCTGCGGCTCATGAACTCGGCAATCTCGTAGCTGTTGTCCCAACTGGCGGAGTATCCACCTACGCCGTCGAGAGGCTGTCCATCGGGATCAAGGAGGAGCAGATCCAAGTTCGTTTTCAACGGGTCGGTGCTATAATCGTCGGCGGGAGCTGAATCCCAGGCGATAACGACGGGCACGAGAGCGTCAGCGCTCGCCGTAAAAGTGTAGTAGCGGTAGGTGCCAACCGGAAACGACTGGCTGCCAATGGTGTCGCCCCACCAGCAGGGCAGGAGGCATGTGCTGCCATAGTCTCCACGCGTCAGCGCGATGACATCGCCCCGGTCAGCAACGATACCACCAGCGCCGTCCCTGTCGTCAAGGCCATCTACTCGCATGATACTGGGTCCCTCGATATTGTGCATGGCAGAAGCCATGATGATGGCCCTGACAGCCTCTGGCCAGAAACGCAGCATGCTGTCGCGCTGCATTAACAACGCCACCATGCCACTGACCTGAGGCGTCGCAATGCTGGTCCCCGCAACACTCACCCAATCCCCATTTGTGCCCAATACCACAACGTCCGCGCCAACGGCCACCACCTCTGGCTTCTCCCGATCACCATAAGTCCCATCGTCTGTCTTGGGATTCCTGTAGGCGGAGCTTGTGCGCATGGAATCGTGTGCCCAACTGGGGTCATTGTGATCATCGAAAGCGCCCACCGTGATGACGTTGTATGCCTTGCCCGGTGTTCCGGTGTGATTGCCTGCTTCCATGTTACCTGCACCAGTCGGCATTGACAGCCAAACGTACCTGGCAAAGTAGTCATACACCCTATCTAGTTCGTGCATGTCATCGTCCTCACTGCTCACTGAGAAACTGCTGTTGATGACACCGACTCCCTCAATCAGGGCGAATTCAATAGCCTCCACTACATCATCACTGCTACCATACGTAGCGGCGCTGACGATGCCGGCATCGGGTGCAACGCCCCTGTAGGCAGGCCAACTCGGGTGATCCAGGGCCGCAACCCCTGCCACATAGGTTGCGTGATTGGTGACCCCCAACGTGATAGTACGTGTGGCAACCACATTCAAACCCTGATGATTCTCCACTTTGCCGTCTTCGACAACGGCGATTCGAACGCCGCTGCCGTCAATGCCTCTCGCCCAGACCTCAGGTGCGCGGACCGTGGGCACCGCGGAATCCAATGCGGGCTGGATAGCCCTTCCTGTGATGTAGATGGAAGACACATCCTCTCGCTGAGCTAGCTGGTGAATAGTGGACTTGGGCAATTCGGCTACCACCGCAGGGATGAAGCGGTACCTGGTAACCTCGTAGCCCTGAGATTCGAGAGATCTCGTCACCTCCTGCACCTTGGCCAGGTGTGCCGCAGCCAGTAGCTCTCGATAGTCAGCGGCGATGGCTTCTGAGAGACTGGGATCGCTCACGTCCATGGGCCGGGCTGAGTCATGTCTCATCTCCGGATGCATCGCACCAAGTTGGTCCAGAACAGATTCCAGGTCAATGGGCGTCGCCCAGATCATCACCTTTACTTCATCGTCCCGGTCCTTGCTTTGCAGGAGCATGCGAAGCGCGGGCTCCAGCTTGCCGTAGCGTGCCAGGTGGGCCTCACGCTCAGAGCGGCTCACGGCTTCCGGGTCCGCAACACTTCGATTGGCTGGGTTTATCAGCACATGATGGAAGTGTGCTGTTTGACGGTCCAGCACTGTCACCGCCCACAGATCTTGCCCCGTCAGCGCGTAGCTGCGGCTGTGCTCGTTGACCGCAACCAGGTCGGTCAGACGTGCTCCTTCCCTATCAGCGACATGCTCAAGGGCGATTTGGGTCAGCTCTCGCGGTGCCGGTGGCGGCGGGGGAAGGGGGGACGCCAAGGCGGACATCTGCTGATCCGCCGGATAGGCACCACCAGAGGCCACATTGTACCTTGAATCCAGATTGGTGCTCCAAGTCCCATGCACCACAGACGACTCCGTTCGTGCGACAACCGCAAGCGCAACGGCCAGAATGGCAACGAGTATCATCAGAAACTGGTTTGACCTTCTCATGACCTTCACCCTACTTTCATGATGAGACCACCCACGCAGAACCTCCTCAACGAAGTCGGTGCACGCTGCTGGCAGTCTCCCGTCCGTTGGCAATCAAGATGAACTGGATCTCCCTATCTGCGAGGCCCTGGCACCTTTCGACTCGCACAGCGTGATAGGGCGAGGAATCGGCAAGATGCAGCATTTGGCCCTCAGTAGGCTCGACGAACTCGGCAAACACTTTGATCGTCTCGTCCTGCAATACAACGCGTTGAATATCAACCCCATAGTCGAATGTGGGCTTGCGGCCCTGGAAGACAGCGACAACAAAGTAGTCACCGAATTTGGTGCTGCTGAGTTCAGATTGAGCTTCGGGGGACAGGCTGGGCTTCAGTGCAGAAACCTGCTCGCGGGCTGACACAACAATTAGCAGGGGATCTTCTGCCTCGTATGGCTCTGCACCAAGCCTGATGCCCATTTCCTTCTCAATGGTATCGAACGGCAGATCGGTCTGGGTGGGCTGGATTCGTGTTACACCAGTGCCTTCGGGATCCAGTTCGCTTGGGGGCTCTCTGCGCGCACAGGCGCTCGCGCCAAGGAGAAGCGCAAGACCCAGCGGAAGCAACACATCCGCTGTGCGGGTTGCCAGTACCAGGTCAATGATCCCTCTTCTCTCGAGCACTTTGCCGCTTCCTACGTACCGGTCAGAACTCAGGTAGCGCGTTGCCCACGCTACACCAAGCACCCCGGTGGCTATCCCTATCCGCCTGGTCTTTCAGTCGCCAGCCGGTGAACGCGCCTACATTGTACTCAGCGTACGGGCCGGCCGCAAGCGCCCGTCATCACCTGAGGGTCACCTCCACCCTCACCTCGGCCGTGCCGGCCGCCGGTAGCGGGACGGTCTCCCCCTCGGCAGGCCGGCCGTCCACGGTGTGCGAGACTGTGGTGCCCTCGCCCGCCCGTTCGACCGTAAT
Source organism: Ardenticatenales bacterium (assembly GCA_030593075.1). GTDB lineage: Bacteria > Chloroflexota > Anaerolineae > Promineifilales > UBA4811 > JAUVHW01. Next base: position 12,430 of record JAUVHW010000008.1, on the reverse strand, counting down.
CTGGTACCGCACCCCCCGAAAGACGCGGGTGGCCTTGAAGCCAGGCCAGCCGCTGGGGATGACGGGAGCGATCCGCAGCCCGTTGTGGGCCGGCCGGATGCCCAGGATCCACTGGGTGACGGCGACATAGTTCCAGGCGGCCGTGCCGGTCAGCCAGGAGTTCTTGGCCTCGCCGTGGGCCGGGGCATCCCGCCCGGCGATCATCTGGGCGTACACATAAGGCTCGCAGCGATGTACATCGCTGATGGCCTCCTCCCCCAGTTCACATCACGGGGTCACCTGGCCCCGAACCATCACCCCTCTCTGGTCTCACCGCTCCCATCCCCGCAGAGTGTAGTACTCGTCAACCATGTGGCGCAGCTCTGCCTCGGTCAGCGTCTCGCCGCTGGGCTCCAGGGGCTCTTTCAGCAGACGTTGGGGAAGAGTGTCGTCGGCCGATACCATACCCTCTCGCAGGTTGTATTGGCGGATGATGTCGGCGATGCCGGCCGACATCTCTTGCAGCCCGGCCTTGTCCAGCTCCAGACCCGTCAGCCCCCGGATGATGACCGGCAGATCCTCCCAGCCTATCATGTCGCGATAGAAGCGGCAGAGTATCAGGGTGTCAAAGATGGTGTGCCGGTCCTCGAAATCAAGGACCAGCTCTGCCTTTCCTTCGGCCGACTGGCGGTCCACCCACCCAGAGAACTCCGCCTTGTAGACCGTGGCCCGCAGGTGGCAGGCGCCACGGTCCGACACCGCAAAGGCCAGTCCCATGCCCTTCAGCGCCCGGGGATCATAGCCGCTAGGTTCCAGTCCCTTGACGTGGACGGCCAGATCTTCCAGCCCCAGCTCCTCGGCGGCCGCGCGCACTCCGCCGGCCAGCAGCTCGCCCGGCCCCTCTCGACCCGCTATCTGATGTAGCAGGCGGGCGATGCCGTCCACGTCTCCGTAGTCAAGGTCCAGGTCCAGGGCGCCTCGCCGCGATGCCTCGATGGCAAGACCCGCCACGTTGCCGGCCGTTATGGTGTCGAGCCCCAGCCGGTCGCAGATGTCATTCAGGTAGATGATCTCGGCCAGGTCGTCTATGGCGCACAGTCCGCCGAAAGCATAGATGGTCTCATAATCCGGACCCTCCACGTTCAGACCCTTGTGCCGGCCGTAGGGTACGGTGGTGTCGCGTCCGCAGGCAAAGAAGCAGCGGTAGCAGGCTTTGGGACGCGGACGGAATTGCTCCGCCAGCGCATCGCCGCTGATCTTTTCCCAGTCCGGCAGCGTACCGGCCGACCAGTAGTAGCTGGGGAACCCGCCGGCCGTATTGGCGAGGGCCACTACCATGGGAGTACCTATCCTCCGGTAGGCCTTGGCCCCGGCATCATCTTTGCCCCGCGCTCTGAGGTCACGGTCATATTGCTTGACCGCCCGCTCGTCAAATAGCGGGCAGCTGGCGTTTCCGTGGAACACTATTCCCTTCAGGCGTTTGGCACCCATGATGGCGCCCATGCCGGTGCGGCCGGCTTGGCGCCCCTTGTCGTTCGACACCAGGGCAAAGGGGACCAGCTTTTCGCCGGCCGGTCCAATCACGACTGCCTTGGCCCCGCGCACCCCCACGTCTTTCTCCAGCGCTTCTTCCGCCCGGTAGGCATCCATCCCCCAGAACGGTGCGGCATCATGGAAGGTGACTCCCTGGTCGGTGATCTCCAGGTAGGTGGGCAGGTTGGCAGCTCCTCTGATGACCACCGCGTCGCAGCCGGAAGCCTTGATTCGGGGCGCCACGTGCCCGCCCGAATAGGATTCGCCAAAGATGCCGGTCAGCGGAGATTTGGCGACGAGGCCGTAGCGACTGGCGGGGGCCAGGACGGTGCCGGTCGCCGGGCCGGTGGCAATGATGAGGGGACTGTCCGGCGGCAGAGGGTCTGCTCCGGCTGGGGCGTGTTTCAGGAGTAGGTGGGCGCCCAGCCCTTTTCCGCCCAGATAGCGGGTCAGAATCTCCTTTGCGATCGTTTCATGGCTCCAGCTGCGCGTGGAGAGATCCACGATCAGGACCCGGCCGTAGAAGCCAGGCATCATAGATCCCCTCTGGGATTCGGACCGGGTTGATTCTGAGACTGACACTGTGGCCTCCCAAATCACTCTGACGGGTGGGTCTGCCGCCTTGGTGACACCTCATACTCCTGGGTCGGCGGCTCCCGTGTCCGGCCGGCGAGCCACTCGGACACAAAGCCGATCACCTGCTCCGCGCTTGTCTCTTCCAGGTCGAACCAGTGTATCTCTGGGTCGTCCAGCCGGAACCAAGTGCCCTGCTGACGCACGAAACGCCGGGTTTCCTTGCGCATGAGCTGGATGGCCTCCTTCAGGGTGATCTGGTCCTGTAAATAGAGGCCGATCTGCCGATAGCCCAGGCCCGAGAGGGCCGGGAGTTCCCTTACGCTGTCTGTGCCGGACGCCCAGGCTGCAGCCAGGCCGCGCACCTCGTCCACCAGGCCGGCTTCCAGCATCCTGTCCACCCGGCCGTCGATCCGGGCAAAGAGCGCCGGCCGGGGGCGGGTCAAGCCCACCTGCAGGATCCGGTAGGGTGGGGGAACTTTGGTCTGGATCTCGCTGATCGGCTGGCCGGTAAGCAGCATCACTTCCAGCGCGCGGACGACCCGGCGCACGTTGCGATAGTCGATCCGGCCGGCTGCGGCCGGGTCCAGCTCGGCCAGACGAGCGTGAAGGGTGGCAGCGCCGCGCTTGGCCGCCAGCGCCTCCAGCTGAGTCCGCAGGGCATGGTCGGGCGGCACCTCGGGGATACCCCATCCCTCTACTACCGCGCGCACGTACTGCCCGCTGCCGCCTACCAATAACGGTACGCGTCCCCGCCGGTCGATGTCCTCGATGGCGGCATACGCCCGGCGCTGGTACTCGGCCAGCGTCAGTATCTGGTTCGGGTCCAGTATGTCTACCAGGTGATGCGGGACCCGCTGCTGCTCGGCCGGCGTTGGCTTGGCGGTGCCCACGTCCATCCCTCGGTAGACCTGGCGCGAATCGGCCGAGACAATCTCGCCCTCTACCGCTTCGGCCAACTCTAGCGATATCTCGGTCTTGCCCACGGCCGTTGGGCCGACCAGGACAACCAGGGGGCCGAGCAGCGAGGCAGCCGCAGGGCCAGGGTCCTGGCTGAGGGAGTGGTCCGCTACCATCCGGACACCGCGTTCTCGATCTGCTCGATCCGGAGCAGCTTGCCGCCGGAATCCAGTTCCACCGCGATTACGTCCACTCGCCAGGCGACGTCCGCCAGGCCGCGCTCCTGCAGGTAGCTCTCCGCCACCCGCAGCAGCCGGGCCGCCTTGGCCGGGGTGACGGCGTCTTCCGGCCGGCCGTATGCGTCCCCGCGCCGGGTCTTGACCTCCACAAAGACCCAGACGTCCTCTTGCCGGGCAATCAGGTCCATCTCGCCTTCGGAGCAGCGGTAGTTGCGCTCGACTATCTCGTGGCCGGCCGCTGCCAGCTGGCGTACGGCCGCCTCTTCTCCCCAATGCCCTAACTGCTTCCGGTCGCTACTCACCCAGCACCTGCCGGACCTCCTGAACCAGAGTCTCCCAGAGCTCTTCCCTGGGCGACCGCGTTCGGGCATCGTCGACCAGGCACCGGTAGTGGTCCAACAACGTGGCGGTGCAGGTCCGGATGTCATAGTAGCTGCTCCGCTCCCGAGCGTTGGCTGCCATTGCCGCCCGCAGTTCGGGTTGGAGCAGCAGCCGCACCATCAGTGCGGTGAAGGATGCCAGATCATGAGTGGTCAAGAACCCGTCCACTGTGTCGCGGACCGTGTCACTGATGCCCGGTGAGTGGATGCCGAGCACCGGGAGGCCGGCCGCCAGCGCCTCGATCACCGACAGCGGGTGTACCTCGGTCACCGAGGCGGTGGCAAAGAGGTCGGCCAGCGCTAGATAGGCTGGCACTTCTTCGTAAGGCACTTGGCCGACGCAGCGGACCCTGGAGAGCTGTTCAGCCTGTTCCTGTATGCTGCTCTCGGCCGGACCACCCCCCACCAGCACCAGGTAAGCGCTGGGAACCGCCTGGGCCGCGCCCGCAAAGGCCTGGAGCAGCAAGTCTACGTTCTTTTCGGGCCCCAACCGGCCGCAATAGATCAGTACGGTGGCATCGTCCGGAATGTCCAGTTCTCGCCGTGACACCGCTGTGGCTGGGTGGTAGAGTGGCTCCAGGTCGATTCCGTTGGGGATGACGGCGATCTCCTGATCGACCCCCATCTCCAACAGGACCTGCTTGAGCCCGGCCGAGGGAGCGATCATCAGGTCGCACCGGCGGGCAAAGGCGGGCATGTAGCTCTCGAGGTAGTAGCCGGTCAGCACCGGCGGCACGGCCGGGAGATAGGCCTGGGCATACAGGTCGTATCGGGTGTGGTTGGTGAATACAATGGGCAGGTTAAGCCGCCGCCCATAGCGGACCGCCATCCGGCCGCTGAAGAACGGGTGATGGGCGTGTAGGACGTCCATCTCTGACAGCTTCTCTCGTGCCTGGCGCGAGTAGGTCAGGCTAAAGTAGTAGCCGCTGTCGGCCAACGGTATGCCTGGTGATCGCACGACACCCTGTTCGGCATCCGCGCTATCCTGATCACCATAGGTAAAGATCCACACCTGATGTCCGGCCGCCTCCATTTCGCGTTTGCACAGGCAGATGAAATGGGTGATTCCATTGATCACCGGCCGGTAGCAGTCGGTCAGCATGCCGATCTTCATCGTCATCCCTCTGGCTGGAATGTTATCGCAAGGTGCCATTTCGTGCATCCCCCGGTGAGCGCGAATTTGCGAGAATTGCTTGCCTTTCTGGTTCGTGCTAGAATGCTCCCTTCGCCGGATCGGGAAGGTCGCCGGGCGCGATTCTCGGACCGGGGCGTGGCTGGAGAATGGGAATGAATGCTGAGATAGTGACTATTGGCACCGAACTGCTGCTAGGGGACATCGTGGACACCAACTCGGCCCACATCGCTCGCACCGTGCGCGACATTGGACTGGACCTCTATTACTTGACTACCGTGGGGGACAATGTCGAAAGAACCGCGGCCGCCGTCAATGCCGCCCTCGACCGGGCCGACGTGGTTATCACCACCGGAGGGCTGGGACCCACTGTGGACGACGTGACTCGGCAGGCAGTCGCCCAGGCAACGGGCCGCCCGCTGGAGTTGCGCGCCGATTTGTTGGAGCAGATTTCGGCCCGCTACGCCCGCTGGGGGGCCAAGATGAGCCCCAACAGCCGCCAGCAGGCCTACGTGCCGGCCGGCGCCATCGGGCTGGAGAATCCAGTGGGTACGGCGCCTTGCTTTATCGTCGAGACTGAGCGGGGTAGTGTGGTCAGCCTTCCAGGGGTCCCCAAAGAGATGACCTATATGCTCAGCAGTGCCGTAATCCCCTATCTGCAGGAAAAGATGGGCGCGCCGGCCGTGATCCTCTCCCGCGTGCTCCGCACGGCCGGAATCGGGGAGAGCGCGATCGATGCGGCTATCCAGGACCTGGAGCGACTCGCCAACCCCACTGTCGGCCTGGCGGCCCACGCCGGTCAGACGGACATCCGCGTTGCTGCCAAGGCAGCCACCCGCGAAGAGGCAGAGGCGCTGATCGAGCCCATTGTCCGGGACATCCGCGGCCGGCTGGGCATGAGCGTCTACGGAGAGGGGACCGAGACAATCGAGGAGGCGGTTCTCCCCCTGCTGGTGCGAAGGGAACTGACGGTCGCAGTGGCCGAAGCCGGCACCGGCGGCGTGACTGGCGAGCGGCTCAGCGCCTCTCCGCCGGCCGCAAAGACGCTACGCCGGGTGTTTGCCGGGTCTGACTGGCAGCAACTGGCGGCCGCGCTGGATCTGGCCACCGGTCTCGATGCTCCTCTGGCTGAACGAGCCGAATCAGCTGCGCGACAGGCCCGATTGGCTGCCAAGGCCCGGCTGGGGTTGGCGGTGCTAGTTGAAAGGGAGGAGAGCGGCCGGTCGGTGATTGGGTTTGCCTTGTCGGCACCGGACGCCGGGGAGAGCCAGGAACGTGGCTATGGGGGACCGCCGGAGTACCTGAGTACCTGGGCCAGCACCCGAGCTATCGACCGCCTGCGCCGCTGGCTACTGCGCTGACCAGCGTTGCGCCGGTGGGGGGGCAATTTCGGGGATGAGCGAGGCCTACCCCGTAGGCCAGAACTCGAACAGTGCCCCGATGGATTCGCCCAGTACGTGGTGGCGAATCACTTCGCCAAAGATGTGAGCCACCGAGAGTACCTTCAGCCGCTCCGGCCGGCGCTCCGGCGGTAGAGGCACCGTGTTGGTGACTACTATCTCGTCGATCTCCTTCACCGCATTGAGCCGCTCAACGGCTGGACCGGTGAAGAGGCCGTGTGTGACCATCACCGTCACGCGAGAGACGTTCTCTCTCCTGAGGAGGTCCGTGGTGGCAACCGTCGAGGCGCCCGAGGCGATCTCGTCATCTACTATGATGGCCCACTTTCCGCGCACCTGGCCCATGAATCCCGACATAACCACCGAATCGTCAGACTGGCGTACCTTGTCCGCGGCTGCCAACGGCAGACCCAGAGCCCGCGCCAGGTTGGCTGTCCGCTTGGAGTGGCCAATGTCGGGCGAGACGATGACCGCGTTGCTCAGGTCCTGTCCATTCAGATAGTCCACAAACACCGAATGGGCCGTGAGGTGGTCGGCCGGGACGCTGAAAAAACCGTGGACCTGGGGCGAGTGGAGTGTCATCGCCACCACGTGAGTGGCCCCGGCCGTAACCAGCAGGTCAGCCACCAGGCGAGCGGCGATTGAGATGCGGGGAGCGTCCTTTTTGTCCGAACGTGCGTAGGAGAAATAGGGGATTACCGCGTGAACGCTCCTGGCGCCGGCGCCTCGAGCCACGTCCAGCATCAGGAGCAACTCCATCAAGTGGTCGCTGCACGGCGGTGAGAGGGGCTGGACTATGAAAACGTGTCTGGACCGCACGCTGACCCCCAGGTGGGCGCTGATGTTGTCGTTGGAGAACTTGGTCGCGGTTGCGGGGCCGAGTTCCAGCCCCAGGTAGTGGGCGATCTCGTGCGCTAGTCTGGGGTGCGCGTTGCCGCTGAAGATCAGCAGCCTATCCAGCGTGTCTTGGCCCAAGGCAGTATCTTGGCCCAAGGCAGTATCTTGGCTCATGCTACCCTCGCTCTCTGCATCGCCACCGCTGCCGCTCCCAGCACCCCTACCCGGTCTCCCAATTCGGCCGGGACAATCCGGACTCTCTGTGCGGCGATGGGGAACGTTCGTCTATCTACAGCCCGGCGCACGGGGCCGAAGAGGGCATCGCCCATGTTGGTCAGCCCACCACCGATGACAATGAGTTCTGGGTTGAGGAGGTTGACCAGATTGGCCACTCCCACTCCCAGATAGCTCATGGCCTCGTAGATGATCTCCTCTGCCTCGGCATCCCCTTGCTGCGCGGCCTGGGCAACCAGCTTGGCGCTGACCAGGTCAGGGTCGCCTCCCGCCAGCTCGGCGATCAGCGTCGGCACATTCCTCAGCAGCAGCTCGCGGCCCTCCCGCGCGATGGCGGTGCCGGATGCCACTGCCTCCAGGCAGCCGCGGTTGCCGCAGCCGCAGTGCGGGCCGCGCGGCAGGATGGTCATGTGGCCAACCTCGGCCGCCGCGCCAGACGCACCGCCATACAGCTTGCCTCCGAAGATGAAACCGCCACCAACACCGGTGCTGACGGTCATGTAGATCATCTCCTTGCTGCCCCGGCCGGCGCCAAAGACATTCTCGCCCAAGGCGGCCGCGTTGGCGTCGTTCTCGAGGTGGGTGGGGATCCCGAGTGCCTCCTCAATCGTCTGCCGCAGCGGGACTCGGTCCCAGCCTGGCAGGTTAGGAGGGGCGACGACCAGGCCTTCGGCAGCGTCCACCGGCCCAGGCGAACCGACGCCGACCGCCCTGATCTGCTCGGCCGGCACGCCAGCATCCTGCATCACCTGGCCTGCGGAGGCAATCAGCCCTTGCACGACTGCCTCTGGGCCTCTCTTGGCCTTGGTCTTTCGGTAGTCCTGGGTGACCACCTCGCCGGAGCTATTGACTAGCCCGGTGAATATCTTGGTGCCGCCCAGGTCAATACCCAGGAAAAGCGGCTCGCTACTCATACTGTGACTGTCTTCGCGTAGTGACTATCAGTGCTCGGATACGCGCTACTGCCCCAAGTTATAGAACGCGAACCGCCCGGCGTAGACCGCCGCCTCTCCCAGTTCTAGCTCGATCTGCATTAGCCGGTTGTACTTGGACACCCGGTCAGAGCGGCAGGGAGCGCCGGTCTTGATCTGTCCGGCGTTGGTCCCGACCGCCAGGTCGGCAATCGTGGTGTCCTCGGTCTCTCCCGAGCGGTGGGAGACGACGGCCGTCCAGTTGGCACGCTTGGCCATCTCGATGGCGGCTAGAGTCTCTGTCAGGCTGCCGATCTGGTTCAGCTTGATCAGAATCGAGTTGGCGGCTCTCATTTCGATTCCCTTTTGCAGCCGCTGGACGTTAGTCACCAGCAAGTCATCCCCCATGACCTGGATCTTGTCTCCCAGCCTCTGTGTCATCAGCACAAAGCTGTCCCAGTCGTCCTCCGCCAGCCCGTCCTCAATAGAGATGATGGGATATTTCTCCACCCAATTCGCATAGAACTCTACCATCTCGGCGCCGGTTAGCTCGCGGCCCTCTTTGGCCAGCACGTACACCTTGCGCTTGGCATCGTATATCTCGCTGGCGGCCGGGTCAAGGGCCAGGAACATCTCTTCACCCGGCTTGTAGCCCGCCTTCTCGATCGCCTCTATGATTAGGTCGACGGCCTCTTCGTTCGCCCCCAGGGAGGGGGCGAACCCGCCCTCGTCACCCACGCCGGTGCTGTAGCCATGCCCCTTGAGGACCTTCTTCAGAGTGTGATAGGTCTCGGCACACCAGCGGACACCCTCGGCGAAGGTCGGGGCGCCGACCGGCATGACCATGAACTCCTGCAGATCTGTAGAGTCGGCAGCGTGCTTGCCTCCATTCAGGATGTTCATCATCGGGACCGGCAGCGTGGTGCCGAATACTCCACCCAGGTATTGGTATAGGGGCAGGTCGGCCGCGTCGGCGGCCGCTTTTGCCACCGCCAGTGACACACCGAGGATGGCGTTTGCGCCCAGCTTGCTCTTGTTCGGCGTCCCATCTAGCTCAATCAGCGTCTTGTCCACCAACACCTGATCCCGGCCGTCCATCCCCTCCAGCGCGCTGGCGATGAGGCCGTTGACGTTGGCGACCGCCTTGAGCACCCCCTTGCCGCCGTAGCGCCCTGCGTCGCCGTCGCGCAGTTCCAGCGCCTCGTGGACTCCGGTGGAGGCTCCCGAGGGCACGGCCGCCACTCCAAAGGCGCCTGATTCCAGCTCTACCTGTACTGACACGGTAGGGTTGCCGCGCGAATCGAGGATCTCTCGCGCAAACACCTGCTCTATTGCTGTCACTGTCTCAACCTCCAGTATGTGGTACTTGGTCAACAGAGACGGGCCTCTCGCCGGGGCCAGTCATGCAGAGTGTACAGCCGGCGCGGGGTTCTGGCAAGCACACAAAACAGGCTGGGCACGGAAAGAGGGTCACCGGAATGGCTCCAGAGTCGGGCGCTCGGCCGCGTACTTGGCCGCCAGCGCCGCTGCTCCGACAGAAGCCGCCACCGCCGCCATTCCGGCGCAGCCCCAGCAGACCACAGCGAACGCTCCGCCAGCGGCAGCCTCCTGCTCGGTGAAGGGGATCCCGCTGAAAGGGTTCTCCAGAGGGGTGGAGACCACAAACAGCGCGTTGATGACGGCGGCGCCCACCTGCCCAAGGAAGCCGGCAATTCCAGCCAGGGTTCCTGCGATGGCGCCTTCTGCGGCCGGACTCTCTTCAAGGTCCCTATCCTTGGCCCACGAAATCGCCAGCCAGCCTGCCAGTGCGCCTCCGATAACGGTGAGCGTCACCGGCAAGGCCTGGCAGACCAACCCCAGACCGAGGTTGAGGACCAGCAAGCCCCCGCCTACTGCCAGAGCTGCCTTGATCTTGGCATCCATCGAGTGCCTCACGGTAAGACGTGGGTGAGACAAGTCCCACACCCGGAGGGGGCGCCCAAGCGCACTGCCGGGACCATGAGCGCTGCCGCCACGCTTGAGATGGCGCCCCGCGGCCGGCTGACAGCGGCTCGAGGAGCCTCACTCGTCGACTAGATCGGTATGCCGGCCGGCGATGATTAACCCCCGCCGGCAGTCCAGGGTGACGTCCATGCCGTCTGCCAGCTTCTGATAGACGTCCTCGACTCCCGTGATGGCGGGGATCCCCAGCTCCATTGCCAGCTGCTGGGCGTGGCACTCGGGGCCGCCCTGCTGGGTGACCAAACCGGCCGCCCGGCGAGCCAGCGGCACCAGCGACCGGCTGCTCTGGTCCAGCACCAGGATATCATCCGGCCTGATCTCTTCGGCCGCCACGGCCTCGGGAGCCTCCAGCAGGCGGACTCGGCCCACGACGACCTGGTCCTGGATTCCGGTGCCCCGCGCCAGTATCTCTGGGATGGTCTCTACCTTCATGAGGTCCGTCGAGCCTGGAGAGCCGGGCAGGCTGGGTGATATCCCGGCCGTAATGATCACCGTTTCTCCGCGGCGTATCAGGCCGCTCTCTACCGCGGCCTCGATGGCGCCGTCCAGCATTTCATCGGTGTCGGCCGCCCGCTTGCCCAGCACCGGCCAGACTCCTCGCGAGAGCAGCAGCCGGCGCTGGACCATGGGGCTGGGGGTTACGGCCACAATGGGGCATGCCGGCCGGTAGCGAGCTACCGCCACGGCGGTACTGCCGGTAGCAGTGGCACTCAGGATGGCGGCCGCCCCCAGATCGTGCGCCGTCTCGCAGGTGGCGTGGCTGACCGCCTCGGTCACCGTGGCCACCGGCCGCTGTATGTAGGATGGGAGCTCCCAGCGGTCACCCTGAGCTACTTCCACCTCCCGGGCTATGTCTACCATCGTTTCCACCGCTTCCACCGGGTACAGGCCGACGGCCGTCTCGCCGGAGAGCATTACCGCGTCCGTACCGTCGAGTATCGCGTTGGCAACATCAGAGGCCTCCGCGCGAGTAGGGCGGGGGTTGCGGATCATCGAATCCAGCATCTGGGTCGCGGTGATGACCGGAACTCCCGCCGCATTGCACTTGGCGATGATCATCTTTTGGACCATCGGCACTCTCTCGGGCGCAGTCTCGATACCCAGGTCACCCCGCGCCACCATGACGCCGTCAGCGGCCGCGATGATGGCGTCGATGTGCTCTAGCGCTTCTGGTTTCTCGATCTTGGCGATGACCGGCACCGGCCGCCCGAACTCGCTCAGCTCCGCAATCCGCTCCTGCAGCTGAAGCACTTCGCAGGTCGTGCGGACAAAAGAGAGAGCGACCCAGTCAGCTCCGGCCGCCAGTCCGAACTCCAGGTCGTCCCAGTCCTTGTCGGTGATGGCGGGAATCGAGAGGGCCGCGTTGGGCAGGTTCAGCCCCTTGTTCGATTTCAGCACCCCGCCGGTAATCACGCGGCAGAAGATGTCGGTCGGCGTGGTCTCCAGCACCCGGAGTTCCAGCAGGCCGTCGTCAATGAGAATGCGCTCGTCCGGCTCGACCTCCTGCGGCAGGCTCGCGTACTGCAGTGGAGCCTCAGCCGGCTCGCCATTCGCCCCCGCGCCGTGGCCCGCGGTCGGTCTATTGGTGAGGATCAGAGTATCGCCATCAGCCAGGTGGATTCCCTCGGCCGCCACCTCTCCGACTCGCAGCTTGGGCCCTTGCAGATCCACCAGAATGGCTACCGGCCGGCCCAGTTCGGCCGAGGCCTGCCGTATTCGTGCGATGTTCTCGCCGTGGAATGCCTGATCGCCGTGGGAGAAATTAAGCCGCGCTAGATTCATCCCTGCCAGCATCAGCTGGCGGAGAGTCTCCGGCTCTCGGCTGGCGGGTCCTATGGTGCAGACGATTTTCGTTTTGAGCATAGGCAATCGGACCGGCCACCTGTCGGCCTGGTCAGAGAGAAATCGGCCACGGATTGGTGCGGGCGAACCTCTAGTCTGTGGGCTACCATCCGCAAGAGCCAGCGTCTACTGACCTGTCTGAGCATGGCCATGCGGCTATAAGTTCAGCGCCTGCTGCACTGCCTGAACCATCCCCTGATACTCGGGCAGCGTCTCCTTGAGGCGCGCTATCTGTTTCGGACTCGATAGGCGCACGTGGCCCATAGTCTGTTCCACCTTCTCGGTCGTGGAGAGCGTGTCCTCCTTGACCAGGATCATGGGAACGCCCTGGTCGGCTGCCGCGCTGAGCACCCGCACCGCCGGCCGCAGGTTGCCGGTCAGAATGAAGCACCTCGTCGAAGTGCGAAGCGCTGCCGTGATGACGTCCGAGCGGTCGCCGCCCGTGATGACCGCCTTGTTGGCCTTTCGC
>JAUVHW010000270.1 GCA_030593075.1 Ardenticatenales bacterium | reverse complement strand
CTCTGCGGTCTCTGCGGTGAGAAAAGCCCGCGGGTCGGTCTCGCAGTCCTACGCTTCCTCGTGTGGGCATGAATCGCAGTTGCAGACCGCTCCTACACAATCGCGCTGGTCCAGGGGGCGGGCACAAGGCCCTATGCTACCGATGAGGGTCGCCGGAACGCGGCCGGGCGGCGGCTGCTACGCTCCAAACGCGGAGATACCGAAACCTCTGCGCTCTCTGCGATCTCCGCGGTGAGAAAAGCCCGCAGGTCCGGCTCTGTGGGCCCGGCTCGCAGCCCGACGCCTCGGGCCGCCCGCGCTTGACCAAGGCATACGGATGTGGTAAACTATGTAAAGTACGCACACCCGTCCCAGGCTCGCCTGGAGGAGGAGTCCAATGACCCGCAGTGCAACCATCAGCAAGACCGACCTGGCCCGGCGCACCCGCCAGGTGGTGGACCGCGCTCGCCGGGGAGAGATCATAATCGTCGAGAGCTACGGCCAGGAGCAAGTAGCGGTGATGGACGCGGTGGATTACCGCATCCTGACCGCCGTGGCCGCCTATCAGACCCACCCTTCCCATCCCGTGCCCATCAATGACTCGACCCTCGAACCGGCCGGCCTGAGCGAGGCAGAGGTGATACGGGCTGAACAAGCGGCCGGTGGCTCCCGTCAGGCCCGCTGGAACAAGGTGATCACCGCCTACTTGGACGCAAACATCAACCTGGGGCGGGCGGCCGCGCTGCTGGACCTCTCCTACCATGAGCTGGACGAGCGGTTTCGCCGTCTCGACATGCCGCGGCGGAGGGGTCCGGACTCGATAGCGGAGGCCCAGGCAGAAGTGGACGCGGCCTTCAGCATGCTCTCCGGCTAGGCGGCGGCGCCGGTGCTGCTCCTGCTGGATACGACTGTGCTCAGCAACTTCTCGCACCTGGGGCGACCGGAACTGGTGGCCCTGGCCCTGCCCGGCGCGGCGACGACCCCGTTCGTTATGAAAGAGCTGTAGAGAGGCGCAGCTTCAGGTCATCTCCCCACCTGTGATTGGGAGTGGCTGAGGGTGGTCGAGCTGGATTCAGCGGAGAAGGAGATCCTGGCCCGAGTGCAGCTGGTTCTGGGCGATGGAGAGGCCTCCTGCATCGCCGTCGCCCTTGAGAGAAAAGGCGCCCTCTTCTCAGACGACCTCGACGCCAGGCGCTACGCCTGCCGGCACGGCCTGCCTGTCTCTGGCACCTTGGGCGTTCTTTCGCTCTTGGCGAAGAGGCGCCATCTCACAGTCATAGAGGCGGATGACTGCCTGCGGGCGATGATTGCGCATGGGTATAGATCACCGGTCACCTCGCTGGCCGATCTACCGGCCGTAGCGTTGTGAATGCGGTCAGCAGCCAGCGCTCGAGGGTGGCCACCGGGCAGGTATCAATTCGGCCCCTCAGCTGGTCCCGACTCGCCCCCCTCAGGTCAGGTGGATCACGTGAAACGTGCGAGGAACTCGGCCGCAGACAGAATCCCAACTCCCTGGTATTCACCGAAATCGAGTAGGTGATTATCCCCTGACACCACACAAGCAGCGCCGCCCGCAACAGCACACTCTATGAACTTGTCGTCATCGGGATCGTCAGTCACCACACGGAGGTCACCCGTGATTTCCACCCTCTCTGACACCTGCCGGAACTCGTCGAGGACAGCCCTGATGTGGTTCTCCGAGAAGCCGAAGGCTCGACGCAGCTTCCCGGAGAGCTCGGCCGCCATAGCGTCGCAGTACACGAGCTGAACCAGCCCCGCACTCGCCAGCAGCAAGCATTGATACGGCCTGCCGCGCCACAGCAGCCCGGATATCCAGATGTTGGCATCAGAGACCGCCCGGTCGGGCATTACCGCGCTTCGTGGAGAAGCTCATCAACCAGCTGCTCGCGTTCCTCTGCGGTCAGGCGTTCCAGTCCAGGCCCCGCTCGGCACAGATAGCACGGGCCTGCCGAGCCCCATGATCCACCAGGGCCTCAAGCTGGTCGAGACCAGGGATCAGGGCCCGTAGCAGGGACTGCTTGGCCTCGGGCGAAAGCTGCTGCCCCCACTCAACTACCTGGGATTCCGGCACCTCAAGCGTGACCACTCCCATTCTGACCTCCTGCGAGAGCCTTCCTCTTCCCTCGCGGTTCACCGAATCATACACCATCAGACCTGAAGGTGCAGTGCGCTGCTGCACCGGGCACTCCGTGCCGGGCGAGCGTGCCACGCAGAGCCCGCGGCCGGCACGGGGCGGGCACCAGGCCCTATGCCACCGCTGAGGGTCGCCGAAGCTCGGCCGGGCAGCTGTGGCTGCGCACGCAACGCGGCGAAAACCGACACCTCTGCACTCTCTGCGGTGAGAAAGTGGAGCCCCCGCTGGCGCCACGACAGCTCAACGCCCGGCTTGCCCAGGCACCTTCACGGTGACCCCCTCCAGACGGCCGAAATGCTTGCGATCAAAGGTACAGGCAACCGTGATCCCCTGGCGCAGCATCCAGGCCCCATTGTAAGCGTCGATGAAATCCACGCCCCTATCAGCGTACCCGACGACCGCTTCAAGCACCAGGTCTCTGTCCACCAGTTCAAGGCCGGGGGTGTTCAGAATAGCCAGTACCTTGTCCTTGATCTCCCTGCGGGAAAGCCGGTAGAACGATTCCAGTGTCCACACCATCTCGGCCATCACCAGTCCATTGGTCACCAGCAGAATTCCCGCGGCCGTCTCCAGCAGCCCCTCGACAGCGTCCGCCTGCTCGGGCACGTCATCCGTCAGGTAGCGCAAGAAGATGTTCGTATCAGCAAAGACTCGCTCAGGTTTCATCTTTGGCTACCTGATGGGCGTGGTCCTCCAGTACCTCCTGGCGGATGGCGTCGAAATCCTGAGGACCAGACACCGGAACGCTGCCCCGCATGTTGAGCAGCGTCTGCTTAAGGGGCTGGAGGACAACCTCGTCTCCGGAACGCACAAAGGCCACCCGGTCACCCTCTTCGAGGTCGAGCCAGCGGCGAGTCTCCCGCGGTATGGTGATCTGTCCCCGGCGTCCTACTTTGGAGATTGTCATCGCATCGTTCTCCTGCCCAAGCTCGGTGTCTGCCACCTTCCATTATGCACGGCGAAGGGCGAAATGTCAAGCGTCTGCACAAGATGGCAGGCAGAGCCCGCGGCCGGCACGCACCGGGGACGGGCACAAGGCCCTGTGCTACTAGTGAGGGCCGTCGGAACGCGGCCGGGCGGCGTTTTGGCTACGCACGCGACATGGAGAGAACCTACTCCTGGCCTCTGCGGTCTCCGCGGTGAGAAAAGCCCGCGAGTCGGTCTCGCAGTCCTACGCTTCCTCGTGTGGGCATGAATCGCAGTTGCAGACCGCTCGTTCACAATCGCGCTGGTCCAGGGGACGGGCACAAGGCCCTATGCTACCGATGAGGGTCGCCGAATCGCGGCCGGGCGGCGTTTTGGCTACGCACGCGACACGGAGAGAACCAACTCCTGGCCTCTGCGCTCTCTGCGGTCTCCGCGGTGAGAAAAGCCCGCGGCCGGCATGGGGCGGGCACAAGGCCCTATGCTACCGATGAGGGCCGCCGAACGGCGGCCGGGCGGCGTCTTGGCTGCGCGGGCAATGCAGGGAAGATAGGGAAACCTCTGCGCTCCCTAGCGGCCTCTGCGGTGAGAGATTGGCGCCCTCGCGGGTCAGTGGATCGGCCGCAGAGGAGCCGTCGCAGCGTGCTCGATGTAAAAGGCTACCCCCACCGCGCCCGGGCCCACGTGCGCCCCCACCACCGGGCTCACCTCGGCCTCCATCATCTCCACCGGCCGGAACCGCGCCTCCAACTCCTCCCGAAAGACAGCAACTGCCTCGGGGGCGGCGATGTTCATCACCGCCATGTGGAGCTTGTCCCCTTCGATAACACGTTCGTCGATCAACTGGTAGACCTTCTCCAGCGCCTTGGGCCACGAGCGGACCCGGGCCAGCGGCTCAACCCGGCCGTCCCTGAGCTCCAGAATTGGCTTGAGGTCCAGCGTAGTACCAAGAAACCTGGACGCGCCGCCGATCCGGCCGCCCAGACTAAGGTACTTGAGCGAGTCTGCCACAAAGTAGAGGAACGTCCTGCCCACCAGCCAGCGGGCTGCCGCTACCACCTTGCCCAGGCTCGCGCCCTCGGCGGCAGCGCGGGCCGCCGCCAGCACCGGGAATCCCAGGCTCATCGCTACCCCCCGCGAATCGATGATGTCGATGGGAACGTCGGCCAGCCTGGCGGCCGCCTGCCGCGCTGATTCAACCGTTTCGCTCAGTTCGTGAGAAACCAAGATGGCTACGATCCTCTCTGCCTCTTTGGACACCTCTGCGAACATTCGGTGGAAATCATCCACCGTAGGCGGAGAGGTCGTGGGGAAGCCCTCCGAGGAACGCAGCAACTCGTAAAAGACAGGAGGAACGATGTCTAACCCATCGAGCCAGCGCCTGTCCCCCATCAGCAGATACTGTGGGACAACCCAGATGCCGTGTTTCTCCACCCGCTCGGGCGGGAGATAGGCCGTGCTGTCGGTTACGACAGCCACGGATCGGCGCTTGGTGTCGCTCACTGGGCATCGCCTCTCCCCTCA
>JAUVHW010000273.1 GCA_030593075.1 Ardenticatenales bacterium | reverse complement strand
CGACGCGCTCAGCTGACAGCCTGGGGTCGTGCGGCTGCAGGGCCTGAATGGACTCCAGGCGAGCACGCAGAGCCTGGTCCAGTTCGGCCTCCAATGCGTCGGCTGTTTCCCGCTCTCGCAGCGCCGAGAAGATGGTGCGGTTCTGAGTGTCGGCGAAATCCTGGCGCGAGATGGGGTACATTCCGAGTTCAAGCAGGATGGTGTTGGCCTGCTGCCAGGCGGCCGGAGCTACCAGCAGCTGTTTCAGACAGTGCAGTTCCTGAGGCAGTGAAGGGACCTCCACAGCCAGAGGGGGAGGCTGAGTGCCCGACTCCCCGGTCTCCTTGTCTGCCGGCACGGGTGGCTGCGCCGGGGTGCGCGAACGCCGCTTTCGTGGCGACGTTCTCCGAGCGACCATCCCGGCGAGGGTTCGCTCGTCTATCCCCAGACGGCGCGCCAGGTGCTGTGTGTAGTGGTCACGCTCGATGGGATCGGATACATCCCGGATTACTGGCATGGCGCGAGCGGCCGCAGCTGACTTGGATTTGGCGTCGCCAGGGTCAGCCTCGGCGACGATGGCGTCAATGAGGTACTCGACCAGCGGGCGGGCATGCTCCATGATCTCTGCCCAGGCTGCCTGGTCCTCTCTGATGAGCCTGTCGGGGTCGAACCCGGCCGGCAGCGTGGCAATACGGATGTCGGCCTGCAGGCGGCTCTCGTGTCGGACCAGGCCGCGAGGTTCAAAGAGCACCTGTACCTCACGGTCCAGCGTCTGCCGGGCCGTATCCAGGCCACGCAGAGTGGCCTTCTGGCCGGCCGCGTCGGCATCCAGGGCCAGGACAAAGCGGCCAGTGTACCGCTTGAGCCGACGCAACTGGGCCTCGGTGAGAGCGGTTCCCATCTGGGCAACCATGCTGGGCCATCCATTCTGATGACCCTGCATCACGTCCATATACCCCTCGACGATGATGACCTGCCCAGCCTCGCGAATCCCTTTCTTCGCCATATCCAGGCCGTAGAGAAGAGCACTCTTGTCAAAGAGAGCGGTCTGCGGGGAGT
This sequence comes from Ardenticatenales bacterium, assembly GCA_030593075.1. Lineage (GTDB taxonomy): Bacteria > Chloroflexota > Anaerolineae > Promineifilales > UBA4811 > JAUVHW01. Next base: position 3,532 of record JAUVHW010000273.1, on the reverse strand, counting down.
TGATGTACTTGGCGCCTTCGTCGGCCTGCAGGGTGCGAGCACCAAACCCGACCACCCGTCCGCGCAGGTCGCGGATGGGGATCATGAGCCGGCCGCGGAACCGGTCGTAGCGCCGGCCGGTTTCCTCTTTTTCTACCAGCAAGCCGGCTGCCAGGAGTTCTTCGTCCGTGAACCCCTTACCGTGAAGGTAGGTCCGTGCCGCATCCCATTCGTCCAGCGAATAGCCCAGCTGGAACTGCTCCACTGTGTGCGGCAGCAGCCCGCGTTCGACCACATAGTCACGCACCGGTTCCGCCTCCGGTGCGCTGTTGAGGAGATGCATGTAGTAGAGGGTCGCCGAGGCCAGCAGTTCGTACAGCCGGGCGTGAGCTTCGCGGCGCTTGGCCTGATCCGGAGTCTCCGGCCTGAGGTCGACGCCGGTCCGTCTCGCCAGGTCACGCAAGGTTTCGCCGAAATCCCAGCCAAGCTTCTTCATGAGGAAGCTGTAGACGTCCCCCCCCTCGGCGCAGGCGCCAAAACAACGCCAGTTCTGCGTGTCTGGGAAGACCACGAAAGAGGGGGTTCTCTCAGTGTGGAAGGGGCAGAGCGCCTTATAGTTTCGGCCGGAGCGCCTGAGCTCCACGTGTTTTGAGATGACATCCACGATGTCTATGCGCGACTTGATTTCTTCGATCGGGTCCATGCTGTGTTGATCTAGTAGCCTGGTTCAGGATCCTTCCGCTTGCCCCGTCGGTCAGGTGAACCATGACCGTCTCGAGCCAGCCGCGGGTCTGCCCGAGGTCGCTGTGAGAGCGAATCTGGTTTACTGAACGCCTCAGCAACCAGCCGGAGGCGAGAATTCAAGAGACCGAGCCGAGAGCGCTCGTCCGATGCAGAGATGGCCTAGAATCGCTCCAGACAGGAGAAGTCCAGGATTCCAGTCGCCAGCTCAGTGATGTGCTGGATCAGCGCGCGCCGGTTGTCCCGCAGCTCCGGGTGTTCGTCATCGTCCACCAGGACGGCGTCAAAGAACTGGTCAATGGGACTGACCAGTTTGCCGATGGTTGTCATGAATTCGTCCACGCTGCTGCCTGGGGTCACGCTGGCAGCAGCCGCGAGGTACGCTTCGCCGAGTTCTCTGGCCGCCGGTTCGGTGAGTGTATCCGGGTCCAGCTCGTAGCGCTGCTGGTAGCGACGGGCCATCCGCTTACAGCGGCCGTAGGCGTGGAGCAGGTCGGTCCACCCCTCCCGCTCGACCCACGCGGCCAACTGCTCCACCGACCGGAGGACGGCAGCCGGGTCGTCTCCTCGCTCCGCCAGGACTGCTTCCACCACATCGTGGCGGAATCCCTGTGTCCTCAGAAACACCCGCAGCCGGCCCACCATGAACTCGCGTGTCTCCTTGACCACGCGCGTCCTGTTCCTGCTTGCCTCCCCCGCGCTTACCACCTCCGGGGGTGAGATGAATGGGGCCAGCTCTGCCGCGCTCTCACGGTCAACTCCGAGTCCGGTCTCTAGCGCTGTGCGGCTCTTGATTAGCTCGTCTGAGAAAACTTGATCGGGGATCAGCTCAACGGCCGCGCGCAGCCCCTCCTCTACGCTGAAAGCCTGCTCGCTGCCTATTAGCGTCTGAACGACCCCCAGAGCAGCACGCCGCAGGCCGTAGGGGTCGGCCGAGCCGGTAGGTGCCAGCCCGACCGCAAAGAGCCCCACCAGGCTGTCCAGACGATCAGCCAGCGCGAGAGCCAGTCCCGGCCGGCTCCGAGGGAGCGCATCACCCTGTCCGCGCGGCAAATAGTGCTCAAAGATCGCCTCGGCAACCGGGGCCGGCTCTTCACTCAGGAGCGCGTACTCGCGCCCCATGGTACCTTGCAGCGAGGTCATCTCGACTACCATCTTGGTCGCCAGATCGGCCTTGCATAGGGCTGCGGCCCGGGCGGCCGTGGCCACCTCGTCGTCGGCAAGATGGAGCATGAGGCCCAGTCTGGAGACCAGCTCGACCAGGCGGTTGGTCTTGTCGAGCATGGAGCCAAGCTGGGTCACGAACGCCAGAGTGCTGAGCCTGGGGACAAAGCCCTCCAGGGGTACACTGGAATCGTCCTTGAAAAAGAACTCGGCATCGGCAAAGCGGGCCATGACCACGTGCTCGTTGCCCTGGCGCACGACGTCGAGGTTGTCCGTACCGCCGTTGCGGACCGCCACAAAGTAGGGCAGCAGCGCCCCGTCGGCCTCGCGCACCACGGGGAAGTAGCGCTGGTGTTTGCGCAGCACGGAGATGAGGACCTCGCGGGGAAGGTCCAGGTAGCGTCCATCAAAGCTGCCCAGTAGGGCCGTTGACTGCTCGACCAGGTTGTTGACTTCTTCCAGTAGGCCAGGCAGGTACAGCGGCCGTCCACCGACCGGGGCGCACACCTGCTCCGCCTGCTGCCGGATGAGCGCGCTCCGCTCGGCCGGGTCCACGATGATGCGGTGGGCCTTCATTTGCTTCAAATAGCCGCCAGCAGAGGGGATCTCGATGGTCGGCGAACTCTCCGGCCGCAGGCCTTGGCTGGTCCGGCCGCTGGCGAGGTCGGCGTACTCAAAGGGCACGACCTCCTTGCCCAGCAACGCCACCAGCCAGCGGATGGGCCGGCTGAAAGCCACCGGATTTCCCGGCCGCCAGCGCATTGATTTGCCGAAGCGGATCCCTCCGATGAGGCCCGGAATCGCTTCGCTGAGGACGGCGGCAGCCGGCCGGCCGGACTCTCTGATCTGCGCGACTACGTACTGCTTGTCGCCTTCGATCCTGGTGGTCAGCGACTCGACCGGCACGTTATGCCGCTGGGCGAACCCAAGAGCGGCTCTGGTAGGCTTGCCTTCGACATCATAAGCCCGGCCAACCGGCGGACCCTTCTTCTCTTCCACCCGGTCGCTCTGAGCCGGGGCGAGGTCGTGGACCAATATGCTCAGGCGGCGGGGTGTGCCCAACACCTCGATCTGCCCGTGCTCCAGCCGCAGTTCGTCCAGCAGCCTGGGGGCTGCAGATTCCAGCTGTGAGAGAGCGTCGCTCAGGTCGCCGGCCGGAAGTTCCTCGGTGCCGATTTCCAGCACAAATGGAGCGGGTTGGCTGGGCTGCTGGCTCGGCACTGCGACCGCGGCAGCAGGCGTGCTGCCCACTTGCCATTCCCTGACTTCCATAAAGGGGTATTCCAGTCGCTGCCGCTGCTCCAGGTATGCCCCGGATATCCGGCGCGACATCTCCCGCATGCGGTGGAAAAAGGTCGCCCGCTCGGTAACCCCAATGGCCCCGCGGGTGTCCAGTACGTTGAAGAGGTGCGAGCACTTGAGGTTATAGTCGTGCGCCGGCGCCACCAGGCCGGCCTCCAACGCCCGCTGTGCTTCAGCTTCGTACGTGTCGTAGATCTTGCGCAGCGCGTCCACGTCGGCCACGTCAAAGTAGTACCTGCAGTGCTCGATCTCGGACTGGAGCAGCACGTCGCCGTAGGTGATTCCCACTCCCCAGTCCAGGTCCCACACGCTCTCCTTGCGCTGCAGCGCGATGAGGATGCGCTCC
>JAUVHW010000025.1 GCA_030593075.1 Ardenticatenales bacterium | reverse complement strand
GGTCCCACGGCGTTCACCGGTTTTTTGTCGGTCCTGCCTGACCTCTCAGTGGTCCACTGGGCATGGGGCGGTCTGTCCCTCGGCGGGCTAGCGTGGCAGGCGTGGCGGCGGCGCAGCGACCGCGTCGCCGAGGCAGGGGTGTTGGTCCTGGTCCTGGCAATAGTCCCACCCCTCTCCTTCGTGCTTCACAGCACCCCGGTGTTCCCTCACTGCTTTATCGTTACCTACCCCGCCCAGTACGTCGCCGCAGGGGTTGCCCTCGCGGTAGTCACCAGGCGGGTGCGCTGGCTGGGCTGGACAGTCCTTTGTGTTTCGGCGGCCGCACAGGTGTGGGCACTAGCTTCACTGGGCACGTATCTGAGCAGTCACGCTACGCCCGGCGGCTATGGCGTACCGCTGTCGATGCAGCTCCAGGCGGCCGATCTGGCCAAAGCAGTCCTGGAGGAAGGGCCGGCGACCGAAGTCCTGATCGCCGGTCGGGGCGAATCGCCCAAACTCGACGAGTTCTCGGCGGTCAACTCAGTCCTCCTGCGCCCGGTGCCGCACCGCTTTGTGGATGTGGACCGTCCAGCTGTGTTCCCCAACCATCCGGCCGTCGTGCTGTTGCGCCAGAATCCCGGAGAGCAAGCAGAGCATTACCTCGCTGCGGCCGCCAGCATCTCGCGGGTGCCGCTCCGTGCAGGCGAAGGAGCACTGCAGGTGCTCCTCCTGCCAGCAGTGGCCGCCCCACCTCCTAGCCGCGCACTGGACCCGCCGTACCTGCTGGCTAACGGGGTGAGCTTGTACGGGTACGACCCACCGCTGCAAGAGGGCAGCGCATCCGCCGCCTGGCAACTTCACTGGTATGCGGGCGCTCCGAGCGATGCCGACTATCACATCTTTAACCACCTGCTCGACGCCGACGGAATGCGGGTAGCCCAGGCCGACGACGCCGCCTTTGCTGCCCGGCAGTGGAGCGCGGGAGACGCGGTCATAAGCAAATTCGTGCTGTCGTGGCCATCTGACACTGAGCGCCCGTTTACCGTGCGCACCGGCATGTACACTTACCCTGCAATTGAGAACGTCCCGGTGCTCGACGTGGCAGGCAACCCCTCCGCGGATGCAGTAGAGATTTCACTCCAGTAGGCGCTCGCGGGCCGAGCGGCTTGCGCAGGGGCATCGTCGCGGCATACCGAGCATTCTACAGGTGCGGAGAGCGGCCGTCTGCGGGCGGGAAGTGCAGCACTCAGCCTGGACGGGGCTCGGGCGACTGGGCTCGACCCACGACTCGTCGCCTAGCCTGGGCGCGGTTCGACCCGGACCTGCGAGATCGGGACAGCATCGCCTCCGTCGGCGAATTGCTGGCGCTCCAGCGTATCCGTCAGGTACATCGCCACCCAGATGCTGCCGGTCGCAGCGTGACTGCCCTCCGGGATGACCACCCTGTGCAGGTCCAGCAGGCGCTCTCCCACCTCCCACGTTGAAGTGGGACGCGTGCCAAAGAGAGGGACTCCATCATGCTGCGCGATCAACGTGCCGTCCTCGGCGATAACATGCACCAGCACCGTATAGTTCTCAGATATCGACCGGCGTGCTTCCCACACCAGAGTCACGTCCAGGGCCGATCCCGGCGCAAGCTGCAGGGTTTCGTTCAGATCGGCCGGCACGCCATCCACCGTCACGTACACGCCCTCCAGGTGCAAGAGGTCCGCCATGGAGACACCCACGGGGGAGAGGACCCGGTCGACCGAGTGCAGCGGCCGATAGGCGACCAGCTCCAGGTTCTGGTACCGCGCCTCTTGCTCGTGCAGCATGTGATAGTCCAGCCAGCGGAACACAACATCCTCCGGATCCCACACGGACCCGTGCCGCGGCTGGAACCACAGGCGATCGTAATCGGCCGCCAGCCGTGCCAGGGCTTGCTCCGTCTCCTGATCCGTGACATCACGACTAGCGGGCAGCATAATACGTGGCACGGGAACGTTGTCCAGGTAATAGTCCAGCGCCGGATCGGGGAAATGAGCGACAAAGAGGTCCCCCGGCTGGTTCGCTGCCGCGATGTGGTCCGCCACGCCTCTATAGCCGCTGCTGCGCTGGTAATCCGGGTCAGAATAGTAGCCAGCAAGACTGATGCCGGCGGCGCCCACGAGCGCCACTACGGCTATCACGGCCGCAGCCCTTCGCCAGCGACGGCGCTCCGCCCATAGCGCCATAACGCCAACGCTCAGCAGTGCCCACCAGGCCGGAGTAGCCACCGTGATATAGAAGGCGTTAAAGGTAGATCGGGTGAACCGCAACAGATAGATGAACAGAGCTGCCCCGATCAGCCACCCGACCAGCAATGCAGCCCAGCCCGGCCGCCGTCTGAACAGGACGCGAGCACCTACCACGCACAGGGCGGCCGCACCCAGGAACAGCCACCGCTCCAGCGGTCCGCTGTACGCAGGTCCAGCGGCAAGTTCGGTGCCCACAACGACCAAGTAGTGGGCCAACTCTGGTTGGCTGGGATCGCTCAACTGGCCCGCTGCCACCAATCGAGGCCACACCGCCACTGCCCACGGCGCGAACATTAGAGCTGCCAGCACGCCACTGCCGAGCCATGCCCACAGCCATCGCCGCATGTTCGGTTGGACGAGCAAGTACAATCCATGGGCCAGCAAAGCAATCACACCATAGTAGTAGCTGTACACTGTCAAGGTACAGGCCATAGCATAGCACAGCCACCACCCGACCTTGGCAAGCGCACCGTTGGAAGCCCGGTTCGATGGGCGTACGGCCCGCACCAGCAGCAACGTGGCCAGTGTAGAGAAGACAATAGCCAGCGTGTACTGGCTGCGCACGTCCTGCCCCACCCACACCAAAGACTGGGAGATAGCGGCAAGAAGGGCCGCCAGCAGCCCCGACCGCCTGCCGCCAACCTGACGTCCGAGCTGAGCCACGAGCGGAAGTGCGAGCACGCCCGGTGCGACCGAAGCGAAGCGCATGGCAAACTCGGTACTACCGGCCAACTGCATCCAACCGTGCAGGATTAGGTAGTGTAGCGGGGGATGCGGGTCTCCAGTCTCAATCAAGCCGGGCACTACCTCGGCCGCGGGGACCCGCGAAAAGAGATAGCTGAATGCTTCATCACCCCGGAGTTCCTGGCTGCCCAGATTGAACATCCGGAGACCGAACCCCAGCAGCACCACAGGCAGGAGAAGCGTGCGCCAGCGCAGAGCCCGTCCTTCCCCTGCCCGCTCGTCCGACTCTGCAGGCTGAGCCTCAACCACCGGCTGCCCAGGTACCGCAGGCTGGGGCAGCTGGCGCTGCCCCCGATAAGAGATAACCGGCCGCCAGCGCCAGGCCACCGCGCCAACCAGAACCAGAGTCGCTATCGTGATGCCACACCCAAGAGCTACATCGAGCGGCGAGAACCGAGCCTCGACGGTATGGGTTCCGGCCGGCACCAGTATTCCCTGCAGAGCATAGTCGGCCGCAAGAATAGGCACTGGTTCACCATCCAGCGCCACACGCCAGCCCGGATACGCCCATTCACTGATGACCAGGATTCCGGGGGTTTCCGTCGTCACCTCGACCGATAATGACCCAGGCACCGGCCGTCCGATGCGCACACGCGGTGGACTGCTAGGGGGAGTTACCGTGGCAAGATCCACCACGGTACCATGCAGGATGACTTGAGCGGCCGGGTCAAAGCCTGGGTCCCGCATTGCCTCCAGAGCAGCCCCGGCATCCGGCGCCAGCACTGCTTGGTAGCTCATCCAGGCACGGGGCAAGGCCGACTCGAAGCGATAGACATAGCCGGCTTGCTCCTCGCCAGGCAGGAGGCTGGAATCGATGGGCGCCAGGAGCGTCACCCCCTCCTCAACGGGGGTCTTGGTCAGAACATGGGTGACGCCGAGCAACTGCCAGCGGAGCCGCTTGGGCAACCTCTCGAAAGCGTCGCTCGCACGGGGTTTGAGGGGGCTCAACCCCCGGATGTCCTCCAGGCCATAGACCTCACCGACGTTGGCGTGGAAGAGATTGCCGGAGTCTATCCGTCCCGGATTGTCCAGTGTGATACTATCTAGCCAAGCGGGCTCCGGCCAAAAGACGGAGGGAGACTCGGGCTGGAGGTTCATCCGATCGCTGACTGACGCGTACAGATCGAGACCCAGGAGCACGGCGAGAACAGCAACCCGCCTGTGGCCGCGACTGCTGCGCCAGAGCAGAGCGATGACCGCGGCTGCAAGCAGCCACTGCCGAGCCCACGTCAGCGGCCAATCGTCGCTCGCCAAGGGGTGCGCCATCGCCAGAACGACGCCGGCCAGAAGCAGCCCGCCACCGAGGGCGAACGCTGCGCGCTCCACCAGTTTGCGGCGCGACTCGGGGCTGTTCCGCAGCCACAATGCCAGTCCCTGCGCAGCCAGCAGTGCCAAGCTCAAGGCAACCAGGCCTGCCAGCCGCTCCTGGTTCCTGAACAAGGAGAACCCAGGCATGACTCGATGAACCAGCTCGAACAGAATCCCCTTGTCGCCCAGGGAGAGCCAAGCGGCGATAGCCGCCGCTCCTGCCCAGAACGCGATCTCGCTCGCCTCCTCTCGGCCCAGCAGTCGCCGGCCGGACCACGCCAAGAGGACAAGGAAGGCGGCCGGCAGTCCGACGTACTCGGGCACCCAGAATGACAGCGTGCCGGGTACCAGCAGCTGCACATACCTCAACAGTGGAAGCCCTGTAGAAACGAACTGATAGCTGACGTCACTTCGCGTCGAGCGTGCCAGGTAATGCAACGCTGGCAGCCAGGCCACCGCTGCCGTGCCCAACGCGACAGCCGCGATTCCAAGTCCCAGGCCCAAGACCCAGGGCCATCGCCAACGTGCTCGCCATGCAAGGAAGAGATAGTAGGCAGCGGACAGATAGCTGAGGTGCAGGAACGTCTGCGGGTGCCCAGCCAGAGCGCTCACTCCCATTGCCGCGCCGGCTCCCAGCAGCCAGGGCAGGGGGCGGCCGCTGTTCACTCCCTGGCGCAGCAACAGCAGGACCAGAGGCAGCCAGGCAATAGTCTCCAGAATGGCGAGCTGCAGCAGCGGGTACGAGGTCAAGTAGCCACCCAGGCCAAAGGCAACGGCGCCTATCAGCCCGGCCGATCGCTCCCTGGTGATGGAGAAAGCCAGGAGATAAGTGAACAGCCCCGCCAGCCAGATATGGAATAGGCCTTCAACCTGCAGCGCATAGAACGGGAATCCCCAGGGCGAACTGAGAAAGACCGTGAGCCAGCGTGGAGGATAAAAGACGGCTGCCTGCGTGTCGCCGGCGAAGGGAATGCCGCCATAGCTGCCCGGCGACCAGGTTGGCAGGCGTCCGGCCGCCATCTCGCGCGCCTGGAAGAGACCAAAAGCGTGGAACTGACCCGACAGGTCACTGTTGGGCAACCGCGCGGTGCCGGCCAGCAGCGGCGCGAAGAAGAGGGCCCACAGGGCGGTCCAGACCAGGAGAGGGAGCAGGTGATACCGTCTCATGGGATTGGCAATCGGCCGAGAGAACGCACAGGCGGTTCCAGTCTCAAGAGCCTCAGGTCAGCTGCTGGAGCGGCATCGAGCCACCTGGCACCGCCGCCTGAGGTCACGGAGCTATTATACCGGCCGTAGGTCGAGATACCAACGGCGCCTGAGCAGCGGGCTGGCGAAGACCCGACCGCCCAGTGGTCGTGGCAAGCGCCTGGCAGCAAGGGAACCACCCGCTGGCGGAGTTTGGGAACCGGCGATGCCTGTGCTAAACTTGGTGCATGCTGAACTGGAGATCGAGACGCTGGGACCGGTTCTTCTTCTCCCCCAATCCATGGGTGGCAGCCGGGGCGCTGGCGGCGCTTTGCGTTCTCGGGGCAGTCGTGGGGGGAGCAATCATCGCTCTGGGGGGACCAATGATCGCGGCCGCGCTGGTGGTCGCGGCCGCGGCCGGGCTGTGGGTACTGCGCGACATGGAGGTCGGCCTTTGGGGAGTAATCGGCGTGGTCTGCCTTCTCCCCTTCGCTGCCTTTCCGTTCGACGTGGGCATCACACCTACCTTCCTCGACGCAGCGCTGGGGGCCGTGGCGGGTGTCTGGGCGCTGCGGCTGGCCACAGGGAGGCAGCGGCGAATCGTCACCTCTCCCATTACGTTACCTCTGGCCGCTTTCCTAATGGTGGCAGTGTTCGCCTTTGCGCTGGGTCTACAGCACGGCGCGCTCACTTCCTACCTACTGCGTCATTTTGCCGAGATGCTGATGAGCATCGGCTTTGCCATCGTGGTGGTGGACTATGTCCGGGGCTGGCGGCAGTTGGAGCGGCTGGTGACAGCTTTCTTGTTGGCGGCCGGTGCCGCCGCCGTGCTGGGCGTTGGCATCTACCTCCTGCCGGACGACCTGGCGAACAACCTGCTCTCCAATCTACGCATCCTGGGCTATCCGGCCGGCAGTGTGCTGCGCTACGTAGAGGACAATCCAGAACTGGCGGAGCGCGCCATCAGCACCAGCGTGGACCCCAACGTACTGGGAGGAATGCTCTCCATGGCGGTCGCGTTGGGTATGCCACAACTTCTCTCGCGCCGGCCGCTGCTTCCCCGCTGGGTGATGGGCGCGGCCATAGGCACCATGGGCCTCTGCTTGCTGCTCACCTATTCCCGCGGGTCTATGCTGGCTGCGGCGGCTGGCCTGACCTTCATCGCGCTGCTGCGCTACCCGAGGCTCCTGTTGATTCTGGCGCTGCTCGCCTTGCTCATCGTCGTGTTGCCCTGGACGCAGTACTATACCCTGCGTTTCATTGAGGGCTTTCAGTTCCAGGATCTTGCCACCCAGATGCGCTTGGGCGAGTACAAGGATGCTCTGGAACTCATCGGCCGCTACCCTCTTTTCGGAGTCGGGTTCGCCGGTTCGCCCGACATTGACCTTTATCTGGGAGTTGCCATGGTCTACCTGACCATTGGCGGCGAGATGGGATTGCTCGGTCTGCTGGCCTTCACGGCCGTGGTGGCGACCCTCCTTGGCGTCGGCCGGAGCGCATATCGCCGCGATAAGGCAGCCCCCGCACCCGGCAGAGGAGACATCCTACTGGGGCTGTATGCAGCCGTCATAGCGGGTCTAACGGGGGGGATATTCGACCACTATCTGTTCAACCTCGATTTCCACCACTCTGTGACCATTTTCTGGCTTCTCGTGGGGATGGCGGTTGCGGCCGCTCGTCTGCTCTCCCAGCCTAGGCAGCAGCCAGCAGCGGTCACCCTCGGCAACGCTCCGCACAGCCGGAATTGAGCAACGACGCCCTCTGGTTCAAGGCTCATTGACATGGGCCAGTTCCACCAGTATAATGACACTACACTATTGTGCTAGCAAAGGAGAGAAGCTATGAATGACGTGCTTGGAGGCTTGCTGCCGCTGTTGTGCTTTGCTGGACTGTTTCTCCTGTCCATCATCTGGTCGGCCGTCAAGATAGTCAACGAGTGGGAACGCGGCGTAGTCCTTCGCCTCGGCCGGCTGGTTGGCGCTCGAGGACCGGGGTTGTTCCTTATCATCCCCATCGTGGACAAGATGACGAAGGTGGATCTACGGGTCATCACCTTGGATATACCGTCTCAGGAGGCAATTACCAAGGACAACGTGACGGTCAAGGTCAACGCGGTGGCCTACTTCCGGGTGGTAGACCCATGCGACGCTATCGTCCAGATCGAGGACTACCGCCGGGCGACCTGGCAAATCGCTCAAACCAGTCTCCGCAGCGTGTTGGGGCAGGTGGAGCTGGACGAGTTGCTGACACATCGCGAGAAAATCAACGAGCAGCTCGCGCAGATCATCGACGAGCAGACCGAGCCTTGGGGCGTCAAGGTAAGCATCGTGGAGGTTAAGGACGTGGAGCTGCCCGACACGATGAAACGGGCGATGGCTCGCCAGGCTGAAGCGGAGCGAGAGCGCCGTGCCAAGATCATCCACGCCCGGGGCGAGTTTCAGGCTTCAGAGCAGCTGGCCCAGGCCGCCCGCATTATCGGCCAGGAACCAGCCACGATTCAGTTGCGCTACCTGCAGACGCTGACTGAGATTGCGGTCGAGAAGAACTCTACCATCGTCTTCCCAATCCCAATCGAGTTCTTCAAAGCATTTGAGCTGATGCTCTCGCCCCGGCAAGGGGAATCGTCCGAGTAGCGCGGGCACAAGAGGCCGAGCGCGGGCAATCCTGCCTGCGCTCCTGGCGTCTCTCCACCAGGCAGGTCGGAACCTGGCTCCCATAACCAGGCTCTAGACGCGCTCTGGCGATGCAGTGCCGCCAAGGCCCGCGGCCGAGCTCGCAGCTTGCCGGTCAGGCATCGGCCGCACCAGCGCTGAGGGCCGGCATCCCCCTGACGGCACTAAGCGTAAGGTCGCCAACGCTGGCGGCCGAACGCGTGTCAAACGGTCCACACCTTCCCGTGGCTAGCCGGCGAGCGCGCCTGCGATCTCGGCGGCCAGGCGGCAATTGTTGAGCAGGAGAGCCCGGTTGGCAGCCACGCTTCGCCCATTGGTGATGGCAGCGATCTCGGCCAACAGGAAAGGGGTGACGGCCGGCCCGGCAATCCCCGCCGCTGCGGCCCGACGAATCGCCTCGGCAATGGCTGCCTCGGCCTCTTCAGGCTGCAGAGCGTCGGCCGCCGGGACCGGAACCGCCACTAGCGACCCGCCCCGGTACCCGAGTGCATCCTGCGCTCGGAGGATGGTCGCCATCTCGGCCGCTGACTCGACCCGCACGGTTACCGGTAGGCCACTGCTCGGCACGTAAAAGGCGGGGAACTCGGCCGTCTGGTACCCGACAACCGGCACGCCCTGGGTCTCCAGCACCTCCAATGTAGCAGGCAGGTCCAGCAAGCTCTTGGCTCCCGCGCACACGACACAGACTGGGGTGCGGGCCAGCTCCAACAGATCGGCCGATACGTCAGAGGGGCTGCCTCGGTGTACCCCACCAATGCCACCAGTGGCGAAGAGCCGTATCCCGGCCTTGTGTGCCACCAGCATGGTGCCGGCCACCGTAGTAGCACCGTCCTCGCCCCGAGCTACAGCTATGGGGATGTCCCGCCGGCTGCACTTGCGCACTTCCCTGGCCTGGGCCAGCCTCTCCAGTTGTGCGTCATCCAGGCCAACGCTGATCTCGCCGCCCAGGATGCCAATGATCGCCGGGAGAGCGCCCCCGCCAACCACGGCCGCCTCCATCTCGCGGGCTACCTCCAGGTTGTCCGGGTACGGCAAGCCATGGCTGATGACGGTGGACTCGAGCGCAACGACCGGGCGGCCGGCAGCCAGCGCGTCTTGAACATCCGGAGCGATCTTGAGCTGGGGCATTCTGCTCCTCCTGGCTATCCCTCCCTCTCCCAGATAGTAGCACGGTGCTGGCCGCGAAGCAACTTCCTGCGACTCTGCGTAGGGAGCTGCGTATAGAGGTGTGAGAGTTCAGTCTGACAGTGATTCGTCATGCAAAAAGCTATGAATAAGGAGGCAAACATGTCCACAAGACTCGTACGAAGCCAGAGTGACCGTATGATTGGCGGCGTATGTGCCGGTCTGGGTCGCTACTTTGGGATAGACCCCGTGCTCATCAGGTTGGCCTTTGTCCTGCTGACGCTGCACGGGGGTGCGGGGCCATTGATCTACCTGCTGCTGCTCTTCCTGATGCCGGTGGAAGCCAGCATTGCCGAGGAGCGCTGACAATGACCAAACGACTAGTGCGCACGCAAGACGATCGCATGGTTGGCGGGGTGTGCGGTGGCCTGGCCCGCTACTTCGACGTCGACCCGGTCCTCGTCCGGCTGGCATTTGTCCTCTTCACACTAGCCGGTGGCGCTGGACCACTGATCTACCTGGTGCTGCTCATCCTGATGCCACTCGATACCAGCGCTGAGGAGTAGCCGCAATGTCTGGAAGATTAGTGCGGACGCAGCATGACCGTATGATTGCCGGTGTGTGTGGCGGCTTGGCTCGATACCTGAACATTGACTCGGTCCTCGTGCGGCTGGCCTTTGTTCTATTTACACTGGCTGGCGGCTCTGGCCTGTTGGTCTACTTGGTCCTCTTGATCGTGATGCCCATTGACTCGGCCGTGAGCGACGCAGGGGCCTACGATTCGGTCGGCCCAGATGAGCGACGTCGCCGCACCACGACTCTGGTGGGAGCCGGGCTGGTGCTCATAGGGACCTGGTACCTGCTGGGTCGAATCCCGGGGCTCGCCTGGCTCAGCTTTCACAATCTATGGCCGCTGGTCCTCATCGCCGCTGGGGTAGCCATGCTGATGGTCTATCTGCGGGGAAGTGAGGGCCTGCAATGACCGAGAGGCAGGAGACGCCCAGGGAGCGGCGTCGCTATCCCAGTCTGACGTGGCCTGTCATCCTAGTCACGGCCGGAGTGCTCATTCTGCTCAACAACATCGGCGTGCTGAATGTCAGCCTGTGGGAACTGTGGCGTCTGTGGCCTGTGTTGCTCATCCTGGCCGGGCTCGAGATCCTTCTCGGCCGGCGCTCCTTTCTGGGTAGCATGGTTGCCACTCTCGTCACGGTCACGGTCGTCGCAGGAGTAGTGATCTTGCTCCTAGCAACTCCTGACCTGCTGGCGCCTTCCCGTTCTGGCACAGTCGATCACATCGATGAGCCGTTGGATGGGATCGAGCGGGCGGACCTGGAAGTCCATTTCGGTGCCGGCCGGCTCAAGGTCGAGGCCTTGAGCGATTCGTCTTCCCTCATAAGCGGTGAGTTGGAGCTATCAGCCAGGTCCGAGCCTTCCTGGGAGTTGAACAGGAAGAACGACCAGGCTCTCATGACGCTCAAGGACAGACGAGGCAGCTGGTCAGGAGGCTGGAACTGGAAGGGAGCTGACGAATGGCGCCTGCGCCTGTCACCCAAGGTTGGCCTTTCACTGGATGTAGAGCTGGGGGCAGGCACTGCCACGCTGGACCTAACCGGTCTGGACATCCGAGATCTCAAGGTGACGGCCGGCGCCAGCCAAAGCACCATCATCCTGCCCGGAGAGGGGGACTTGACGGCGCGGATCAGCAGCGGAGTGGGGCAGCTGATTCTGGAGATACCGGATGAAATGGCAGCCAGGGTGCAGATCGACCGAGGGATTGCCGGCATAGCCATCTCCCGGCGGTTCCGTCGAGACGGCAACACCTACGTGACCGATGACTGGGAGACGAACCGGAGCCGCGTTGACCTGAAGATCGACGTCGGTGTGGGGCAGGTGACCCTACGGTAACCGGTCCCAGCCCTCAAACGAATAGCGTGAGTTCAGGGCCGCGAGGCGGTGGGGTTCGCGGCCCTGTCGATCTCCGGCTCGCTGTGCCGGGAGGGCAGGCACGTCGCAGGGCAGGACAAACGGAAGCAGACACCGCAACGCTGTAGCGCGGCCAGGGAGCCGCCGATGAACCCCCTCCGCGAACTCTGTCCAGTTGGGCGCCGGTCGTGCGCATTCTCTCGCGGCAGCGAGTCAGCTGGCCTTTCCCACTGCTTCCCCCATCAAATCATGAGGCATCGCGCCGGTGATGATGACTGGCACCATGGCTCCCACCGGCAGTTCCTCTTCCACAAACACCAGCCCGTCGATCTCTGGTGCATCGCGATAGCTCCGGCCGACGCTGACTCCATCCCCGTGACCTTCGATCAACACCTCGAGCGTCCGGCCGACCTGAGCCTGGTTGCGGCCCAACGAGATGGGCTGCTGAAGCGCCATTAGGCTCTCGCGCCGGGCCGCCTTGACCTCCTCCGGGACCTGGTCCGGGAACCCCGCGGCCGGCGTGCCCGGCTCTTGCCAGTACTGGAACACCCCCACACGATCAAACTGGATCTCCTGCACAAAGTCCAGCAGTGCCTCAAACTCACTCTCGGTCTCGCCGGGGAATCCGACCAGAAAGGTAGTGCGGATGGCAATCTCGGGCATGAACTCCCGCAGCTTGGCAAGGGTCGCCCGCACCCGGTCCGTGTCGGCCGGCCGGCGCATTCGTCGCAGCAGCTCCGGGTGAGCGTGCTGAAGCGGGATGTCGAGGTAGGGCAGAACCCGCGGATTGGCTGCCATGGTCTCTATCAGCCGGGGAGTCACAAGACCAGGGTAAGCGTACATCACCCGGATCCACGGGATGTTGGGCACGGCCGTCCCCAATCGCTCCAGCAGCCCAGCCAGCGCGTCTTTCTCCCCCCGGTCGCGGCCGTAGGCGCTGGTGTCCTGGGCTATCAGAATGATCTCCTTTACGCCCGTGCCGGCGAGATGCACGGCTTCGGCCACAATCCGCCCGGCCGGGCGGCTCACAGCGGTCCCCTTGATGCAAGGGATAGAGCAGAAGGCACACTGGCGGCCGCAGCCGTCGGCAATCTTGAGGTAGGCGCTCGCCCCTTGTATCGCCGCCCGCGTCACGCCTCGCTCGTCTTGCCCCACGACCTGCGCCTCGGCCGGGAGATGCACCAGCGGCCGAGGAGCGCCGGGCCGGAGCCGCTCAATCAGCGTCAGGAGATCCATCCACCGCCGGGTACCCAGCACTCCATCCAGTCCGGGCACCTCGCGCACTAGGCTCGCCCCCGCCAGCTGACTCAGGCATCCAGCTGCAATGAGCTTCTGCCCCGGCAATTTGCCAGCCTCTAGCTCGCGCAACGCGGCTATGGACTCGTCCCGCGCCGGGGCAATGAAGCCGCAGGTGTTGACGATCAGCCAGTCGGCCTCGGCCGGGTCCTCCACGATGGCATGGCCAGCGCGCCGCAGGAGCTCACGCATGCCCTCCGAATCCACCGTATTCTTCGGGCATCCCAAGCTAAGGAGGAAGGATCGAGGTTCGGCTTCCACGTACTGCTACCGCCAGCAGGGGGGCGAGGGACTAGGGGCCTGGCCGAGAACCCAGCACGCCGCGTCCCGGTGGGGAGACGGTGCTCTGTCAGCCACCCAAATGAGGCTGTGGTGCACCGACCGGGGCGCCTCGCCCGATACCCAGGGCACTAGAGTCCGCCACGCAGCCAGGCTTCGCTGCAGCGCGGTCTCCAGAACATGCTGGCGAGGCACGGCAGAAGCCACAGTGCACGCGCTTGTGGGTAACGCTTGGAGCAGCATTGAGGAATTGGGGCTTCCCGGCCGGGCTTCTAGCCCTGGGTGGGAGTGGGCGTTTCAGTGGGAGCGAGGGTCAGCGTAGGCGTGAGAACGGGCGAAGCAGCCGGGGCAGTGGGAGTGGGCGACGGGGTTGGCGGGACCTCCCCCGAGAGCCCCCATATCCTCTCCACTGCTTGGCCACGCCCGCCCAACGGATCCAGCTCCTGCCCATTTAGCGTCACTTTCACGCCAGCAGCGTTGCCAGTGCGCAGCTTGACCAGTTCCTCCCCATCCCAGGCAAACAACTCCCCCGCGCGGGCCAGCCCTTCCTGGACCGTTTCGCCGTCGACAACGATGTGCAGCCAACTGCGCTCGAGCACGGCTACTTCAAGCTGAATGCTCGAGTAGATGGGAGGGATGGTCGGTTCTTGCGTGACCGCGGTGATCGTAGGCGTAGGCGAAGGAACAGCTGTGAGAACTGCGCTCCCAGGCTGTTTCGTTACCTCGGCCACCGGGGTTGCGGTCGCCCTCGCCGCGGTGATAGCAGGCACAACGAATCGGCGGCCTGCCCAAACAACGAAAACAGCCAGCACCAGGAGGACAATGGCCCCAACGGCGAGGTCTGTGGAGAACCACGCTGGCGCCTGCAAGCTGACGCCGGCCGGTCGAAAGAAGACCGGTTCGGCTTCCAGCTCGTCTTCCAGCGTCTCTGGCAGTGGAGGGGCTGCCTTGTCCAGTTCGGGCCGGACTTGCTGGGCGAGCGGGATGTCCTGTACCATGCGCCGGCTCGCGTTGTAGCGACTGATCAAAGGCTCTGGGTCCAGGTCAAGATACTGGGCATAATTGCGCAAGAAGCCCCGCACGTGCACCGGTGTCGGCAGGGCATCGTAACGACCCTCTTCCAGCGCCTCCAGGTACCGAATGCGAATTCGGGTCGCTTGAGCCACCTGATCGAGCGTCAACCCCCTACCTTGGCGCGTCTCACCCAGAATGGTGCCTAGCTCGTCCATGGTTCGCCAGCGAAACCCCGGTCTCCGCGCCCGCTGTCCCTACCGCACAGTCCGTATCGGCGGCGGCCGGCAGGCAAGAGGCCCGGCTAATCCTGGGCGGACTCCTCCCCGCCCTCAGCCTCGTCTGTAGCCTCCGTCTCGGCTACCTCAGCCACACTGTCGACTTCGGCCGCCACCGCCTCGGCCTCATAGTCGGCACTAGCCTCCAACTCCGCAGCCTCAGCCTCAGGGCCGGCCGGCTCCTCAGGGACGGGCAGATAGGATGCGGGGTCCTCCCCCTCCCGGTATAGAATGACGCTGATCTGAGGGGCCAACTCACCACCTATGCGCACGGGGATGGTATGCAGCCCGATCTGACGGAGGGGGCCGGTGTCGAGCTTGCGCCGGTCAATTGGCTCTGCCAGCTTTGCCTCTAGCGCCGCAGCGACATCATCCTGCGTGACCGACCCGTACAGCCTCCCCCGTTCACTGGCATTCACCTCGAACTCTAGCTGCGTGCCGGTCAGCTTCTCTGCGAGGGCAGCTAACTCGCTCTCGATGCGCTCGCGCTTGAGTCGCGCCTGGCGCCGAATCACGTCCACCTGCTTGACCTGTCCCGCCGTCGCCTTGACCGCCAAACCCTGCGGGACCAGGTAGTTCCGCGCATAGCCGTCAGCGACAGTCACAATGTCGCCGGCCTCGCCCAGCGTTTCTACATCTTCTTTGAGTAGGATCTTCATGTCGAGTGAATCTCTCCTCGTCCGCAGAATCGGGGGAGATGATACCGCAAAAGCAAGCAACCGCCAAATTCCCTGGTCAGGCGGCCGGCTCTCGACGAAACCTGGGCCTAGGGGGCCTGGCCGGAAACGCAGCCTACCGGCCTCCGCGCCGAAGTCGAGCTGCGCCGCGGTGCGCTATCCACAATATGCAGGCCAGGCGTTGCAGAAGCAGGCTGGAGCTGGTCTGTAGGCAACGGCGCGAGCGGCAAACGTGACACATGGCTTCTCGGCCGGCTTCCAGGGAGCAGCCTGGGCTTGGGTCTCGCCCCAGCCAGCCGCTGGCCGAGCAGGGCCTCCTTCACCGGTCGAGAAGGCCACTGCTTCGGGCATCGAAATGCAACTGGCGAGGGAGCAGAGCGTGGTGACAGGAACACAGGCTCAGTCTACAGTTGATAGACCTGTTCCAGTGTGGGGACCACCATGCGCCAGTCGAACCTCTCCCGCACCAGGCTCAAAGCCGCGGCGGTGAGGCGTTCTTGGAGAGAGCGGTCGTGCAGTAGGCGCAGAACGGCATCCGCAAAGCGATCAGGCTCGTCGGCAACCAGCAGCTCTCGCTCGGTGCGGGCTGGTACCCCTTCTGCCCCCACTGTGGTGCTTACGACGGGGACGCCGGCCGCCATGGCCTCCAACAGCTTGAAGCGAGTGCCTCCGCCCATTCGCAGCGGGATGACATAGATGCCGGCCGCGCGCAAGAAAGGGACGACATCGGGCACCTCGCCCAGTAGCGTGATGGACGGGTCGTCCCGCAGCGGGCCAAGCCGCCGATGAGGCGACTTGCCCACTATGCCCCAGGTGGCCGTCGGGTTCTGAGCCTTGACGCGGGGCCAGATCTCCCGGGCGAACCAGAGGGCAGCGTCAACATTGGGGCGAAAGTCCATCTTGCCGGAAAAGAGGAGCGTGAAAGCGGGTACCTCCGCTCCCGCTGAGAAGCCCGCATAGGCTTGCGTGTCAATGCAGTTGGGAACCACGCAGGCGCCCAGGCCGGGGACCAACGACTCCAGCGCTGCGCGGTCAGTTGCCGAGACGGCGACGACACGGTCGGATCGGCGACACACCTCGGCTTCGAAGCGGCGCAACCGCCGCCACTGGACGTAGGAGTAGGCGGCCGCGTGCCAGCGACTCGGAATGCGGGAGTCGATCTCAAAGGCGCGCCGCTGCAGCACATACTCAGCGTTGTGGGCATCATAGATCGTGAGCGGCCGGCGGTGCGCTCGCTCCACGATGGAGAGATACGGCGCCATCTCGATGCCCTCAATGTGAACGACATCAAATGCTTCCTCGGAGAGCCAGTGCTCCAGCCGGGCAGCGTACGGCCGGCTGCAGAGTCGCATCGCCATATCGGGCTGGCTAGTACGCACCATGCCCAGTGCCCGCTGCATGGCGCCCCGCGCGGTGATCGGCACCGTGACCACGCGCTGGCAGAGCGTGCCGAGAGGGCGCCACTCGCGCGCCCCGGTGTCGTCCAGAGGAGACTGTCCCGGCTCCTGGAATGACAACAGTGAGATGGCGTGGCGCTCAGCCAGGCCTTCGATGAGGTGGTAGTTCCTCAGAGTGGTCCCCTGGCGGGGCGGGTAGGGTAGCTGCGGGGTCAAGAAGAGGATTCTCATCTGGGATCAGCCAGCGTCTGACAGGACCAGGCGGTAGACCTCCAGGGTCTGCCGCGCCGTCTCTGCCCACGTGAACTCGGCCGCCCGCGACCGGCCCTTGGCGATCAGATCAGCCCGCAGAGAGCCGTCAGCCAACACCCGCTCAATAGCGGCCGCGAGTTCAACGTGGTCCTCCGGGTCGAACAGCAGGCCGGCGTCCTCCACTATCTCGGGTAACGAGCCCCGGTTCGCGGCGACAACCGGGGTCCCACAGGCCATTGCCTCCAGCACAGGCAGACCAAAACCCTCGTAGAACGAAGGCAGTGCCAAGATGCTGGCTCCGTTGTAGAGGTGGACCAGCGCCTCCAGCCCAACCACACCGTCGAGAATCCGCACCTGCTCGCCGAGCTTGAGAACGTCCACGGCATCATAGATGTCATCTGCCAGCCATCCCCTCTGGCCCACCAACACCAGCGGCGCCGCCGTGGCGCCTCTGTCAAGTAGATCGCGATACGCCGACAGAAGCGTAGGTATGTTCTTGCGCGGTTCCAGCGTTCCCACGAATAGGATGTAGCCCGGCGCGAGCCCATAACGCCCGAGGTCGAGGGTGGAGTCACTCAGCGGCCGGAACCGCTCGTCGGCCGCCAGATGGACTGTGGTCACCTTCTCCGGCGGCACGTCAAGCAGATCAAGCAAGTCGTTGCGCGTCTGGCAAGAGTCAGCCAGGATGTGGTCTGCCCGGTAGACCGCCCACTCGATCTGGCCCGCATAGTAGCGAAGCGCGTCGGCAGTCAGGTAGTGGGGAAAGTGCACAAAGTTCAGATCGTGAACGGTGATCACGATGCGAGCCGCGCCGAATGCAGGAGGGATGAAATCCGGCGAATGCAACAGATGAAGGCGCCTGGGAAGCAACTCCACCCCCAGCGCCCACCGTTCAAACCTGTGATGGCAGGGGGTCCAGGCGTTCAGTCTCGCCGCACCTGGGAGCGTTTGAGCGTCTTTGCGACTCTGGATTACCGTCCAGTCTATACTGTGGTCAAGACGCGGCAATTCTCGGACCAGCCGCTGCGTATAGCGGCTGATGCCAGCTTGGCTATAGTAGGTCAGACGAGCATCAATGCCTATGCGCATAGCTCGCTCAGATTATAGCCCCCCGAGAGGCGGCGTCAAAGAGAGTACGGAGAAGCGAGTGGAAGGCCGTGGCTGCTGCGATCCTGGGCTACAAGGCGGAAACAGGTGGAGGTGGACCTTTCTTCGGCAACCTCGTCAAGGCCATTGCAGGTGGCATCCAGGAGTGCTATAATCGCGGCCCTGACAAAGACAATGTTAGCCCGGGCCCCAGCGCGACTCTGATACCTCTGGCAGTATCCGCATCAGACGACACCCACTCACGCCGGATCGAGCGTCAATGCAACACTGCTGGCCGCACAAGTGACTGCCAGCATTGGAGGCGGGGCCAGGGTGCAGCCCGGTCATGTATGCCCGGCAACAGGCCCGGTGCTATTGTTCAGGAGAAGCCGCGCGTTGGAGCCGCTGCGACGCTGGGGGCTTGCCGCCAGTGCAGGGCAGACTGGCGGGCGCCCTCCTGGATGCGGGGATCCTGGACACTGATGGCCTACCAATCGCCGGAGATTGACTACATAGAGCAGGGAGCCTAGCTATGGAGTTGCAGCAGATGGATCTGGCAGAGGTCCGCAACCTGGTCAAGTGGATTGACGAGCAGCAACGCAAGGGGCAGCAAGAGTTTGCAGCGCTTGAGCAGCAGGTCGCCAGCCAGGAGCGGCAGCTGTCGGACACGCTCAGGCGGACACAGGAACTCGAGGCCGAGACCTCGGCACTCAAGCGTCAGATAGCGCGCCTCTCCCAGATTGACGAGCAGACGGATCGGCTCAGAGCAGAGTTCGCTCAGCTGGTCGAGCAGTACGACGACAAGCGCATCCAGTCAGAAAAAGAGAAGGAGCGACTGCGCCAGGTGGAGCACAGCGCCCAAACCCGCGCACTGGCCGAGATGAGAGAAGAACTCGGCCGCGTGCCGCGTCTGGCCGAAGAGATGGAACACCGCCGGGTTGAGCATGAACGGCTCTCCAACACTATCGCCGCCCTGAAGAACCAGATACCCACAATCGAGGCCCGCATGGATGAGCGAATGCGCAAAGTGGCCTACGTGGTGGAGATGCAGCGCCAGGACGCCAAGCGCATCGCCGAACTGCAGCAGGGTTACACGCAGATCGGCACCCTGAACGCAGAGCAGTTGGCACTGCAGGACACGTTGCACCGCTACGAAGTCAAGCTGGAGCAACTGGTGCAGACAGACCTGGAGCGCCAGCAGAATCTGGACCGCTATCTGGAGGAAAGCAACGCTGCCGACCAGCGGCGCGGTCAAGACCTGAGGGACTGGGCACGCGAGCTGGAGGAACAGAAGGAATTGATGGCCGGGTACGCCCGGCAATGGCGCTCGTTTGAGGAGCAGCATAGGTCGAGCAAAGCTGCCACGGCCGACCTGGAGGAATTCAGAGAGAGCCTCGACAAACGACAGAGCGAGGTGGCGGAGCTCCAACGGATGGAGACCGACCGCATGAAGGAGCAATGGGTCAAGTTGCTGAGCGAGGCTGAAGGGCGCCACAAACAGCAAGAGATGGATGCTGAGCAGTGGGACATGGAACAGCGCCGGTACAACGAGAACTACCGCGAGAGACTCGAGGCGCTGCAGGAGCAGGCCAACAAGGCAGCCGAGGACATCAAGTCGCTCTTTGCTCTGCAGGAGAAATATGCAGACAACTTCCGGCAGCTCACACGTATCTGGCTGGAGGGGTACGAGTCCGTGATCTCACAGCCTGTCACACGGAAGGTCCCTGGCTAGACGATAGCGGCTGCCCGACAGCAACTCCATGTACGTAGTCGGCACGGCAGGCCACGTTGACCACGGCAAGTCCACGCTGGTCAAGGCGCTCACCGGCATTGACCCAGACCGGCTGAGCGAGGAGAAAGAGCGAGAGATGACCATTGACCTGGGCTTTGCCTGGGTCACGCTGCCCGGCGGCGAGTCAATTGGCATTGTGGACGTGCCGGGACATCGAGATTTCATCGAGAACATGCTAGCGGGGGTTGGGGGCATTGATGCAGCCCTGTTTGTAGTGGCGGCCGATGAGGGCGTCATGCCACAGACGCGAGAGCACCTGGCTATCTTGGACCTGCTGGAGGTGAACGGCGGAATCGTGGCCCTCACCAAGACGGACCTGGTGGATGACCCCGATTGGCTCGAACTGGTCACTCTGGACGTAGCCGAGACTCTCGAGGGAACCGTGCTGGAGGACGCACCCATCATCCCGGTCTCGGCCCGTAACAGGGAAGGACTCGATAGACTACTCGAGGCTCTCTCACGCTGTCTGGCTGGCCGGTCGCCCCGACCGGACAAAGGACTTCCTCGACTGCCAATCGATCGCGTCTTTACCTTGAGCGGCTTTGGCACCGTGGTCACCGGCACTCTCACGGATGGCACTCTTGCTGTGGGGCAGACAGTGGAGGTGCAGCCTGGCGGCCTGACGTCCCGCATACGGGGATTGCAGACTCACAAGCAAAAGCTGGAACAGGCAACGCCGGGCAGCCGGGTAGCAGTCAACCTCGTCGGGCTGAGCAAGACAGAACTTCAGCGAGGGCAGATTGTGACTAAACCCGGCTGGCTCAGACCAACCCTCATGGCCGACGTGCAGTACCACCACCTTCCGGAGTCAGAGACCCCCCTGCGCCACAACATGGAGGTCAAGCTGTTCAGCGGCTCGGCCGAGGAGACGGCGCGCACCCGGGTGCTGGGACAGGAGAGCATTCAGCCAGGCGAGAGCGGCTGGCTGCAGTTGCGACTGTCGAGACCACTAGCATTGGTCAAGGGCGACCGCTTCATTCTGCGCCGGCCCTCTCCCGGCCAAACCCTGGGCGGAGGGACAATAGTCGACCCGGCGCCGCGGCGCCGCCATCGTCGTTTTCGGCCGGGTGTGATTGAGCGGCTGGAGACCTCAGCCGGCGGGACGCCGGCCGAAATCTTCCTCCTGGCGCTGGAGGCCCGCGGCCCGCTGACGGTCAGGGAGGCAGCCAAACAGACCGGACTGAGCGAGGGTGAACTGACTCCGCTGGCGGCCGCTATGATCGAGAGCGGCCAGGTCGTGCCTATGGGCGGGAAAGGGCCGACGCAAGTGCTCCAGGCCCAGAGCCGGTGGTCACAGCTAGCGAACGCTGCGGTGGCGGAGCTGAGAGCATTCCACCTGGCCAACCCCTTGAGGCCAGGCATGGCGCGCGAGGAGCTAAAGAGCAAGCTGAGGCTGAATCCCAGGGAGTTCGCCGGGTTTATCCGGCAGAGTTCAACAGAGGGCCTGCTGGTCGACGAAAGGGTCTTTGTCCGGCTGCCAGACCACCAGATCCGCTTCACGCAGGAGGAACAAGCGTCGGTGGACCGCCTGTTACGGAGCTTCCGTGCCGACCCCTATGGGACACCGTCGTACAAGGAGTGCGTCGGCGCGGTGGGGGAGAATGTGCTCGCCGTCCTCCTGGAGCGAGGCGATCTGGTGCAAGTCAGCCCAGAGGTGCTCTTCCTCGCCGAGGTGGTCAGGAGTGCGGAGAAGGAGATCCGCGCCTTTGTGACCAGACGCGGTTCAATCACCGTGGGCCAGGCCCGAGATCTGTTCCACAGCAGCCGCAAATACGTGCTCGGGTTGTTAGAGTACCTGGACCAGCAGGGCGTGACGCGCAGAGAGGGGGACGTCAGGGTCGTCGTCGACTGACCGGACGCGCTCGCACTGGCTAGGCGCCAGTCTCCAGTCCCCTCTCGCGCCTCTTGACCACCGATGGCTGCTCCGGGCCGCGCACCCGTGCGGCGTGCTGCCTTGCCACCCGAGGCCCGGCCGGTAAGCCCCGATTCCCAAGAGCCGCTCCCAGCGTTACCTACAAGCGCGTACGCTGTGGCATCTGCCGCGCCTCGCCAGCATGTTTTGGAAACCGCACTGCGGCGCAGCCTGGCTGCAGCGCGGACTCGAGTGCCCTCGGTATCGGGCGAGGCGCCCTGGCCGACGCACCACAGCCGCATCAGAATGGCTGACAGAGCATCGGCTCCCCATAGGGACCCGGCAGGCACTGTCTCCGGCCAGGCTCCTAGGTTTCCGGTCCCTTGACCCACTCGCCGCCGATCATGACACCCACCACCCCCGCGGAAGGGATCTCCATCGGGTCAATGGCAAGAACGTCCCGGTCCAGCACCACCAGATCGGCCAGTTTGCCCGGACTGATGCTTCCTAACTTGGCTCCCAGGCCGGCCGCCCGGGAGGGACCAATGGTGTAGGCGGAGACGGCCTGGTGCAAGGTGATACGCTGCTCCGGATGCCAGCCGTCGACGCCCGGAGTGCCATCCAGCCGGCGCCGGGTGACAGCCGCGTGGATGCCCAGCAGCGGATCCACTGGTTCGACCGGCGCGTCAGAGCCAAAGGCCAGGCGGGCCCCGTTCTCCAGCAACAACCGCCAGGCATACGAGGTGGCGGTCCTCTGACCCCACAGGCGCTCTGCCATCTCCATATCCGAAGTGGCGTGGATGGGTTGCATGGAAGCGGTCACGTCGAGTTCCGCAAAGCGGCCTACGTCTGAGGGGTCGAGCAGCTGAACGTGCTCGATCCTGTTGGGCACGGCCGGACGACCCTGACCCCCGGCGGGGTGAGGAAGCGCCTGGTAGAGATCCAGGACCACTCGATTGGCGCGATCCCCGATAGCGTGGATGGCCAGGCTGAGACCGGCCGCGCTCGCTCGCCGGCCGATGTCCATCAGTTCCTCCGGCTCCAGGACCATCAGTCCGAGATTCTCCGACTCACCTTCATAGGGTGCGCTGAGAGCGGCCGTGTGTACACCCAGCGCACCATCCGCAAAGAGCTTGATGCCGCCGATCCAGAGCCAGTCGTCTCCCAGACCAGAGCGAAGCCCGGCGCCGATGGCATCGTCCAGCTGACTAGCCGGGAGGTATTTGACCACCCGCAGCCCTAGCTCGCCACTCTGATGCAGCAGCTGGGCCGCCTGATAGGCTGTCTGTCCATCTACGCAGTGGACGCCGGTGATGCCAACCTCCCACAGCGAGGGAACTGCCTGACGAATCATGCGGGCTGCCTCTGCCGGCGTCGGACTGCCAACGGCATCGTCGAGAAACTCCATCGCTTCCTCAAACAGAATGCCAGTGGGCTGTCCGTCGCCGGTCCGCTGGATTACCCCGCCCGGCGGGTCCGGCCGGTCCCCGGTGATGCCAGCTACTTCCAGGGCCAACGTGTTCGCCCAGCCGGCATGCCCGCTTTGGGCTATCAGATAGGCCGGGCTCTCCTTCGCGGCGCGGTCCAGGTCGGCGGCCGTAGGGAAAGCGTGCCCAGGCCATCGATTCTGGTTCCACCCCCTCCCAAGGATCCACTCACCGGCCGGCGTCTCCGCAGCTCGGGCGCGGACAACGGCCAGCGCATCCTCCAGGTCGCGAGCCGGCGTCACATCAAGCCGGTGGCGGGCCTGGGCGTAGCCCAGCAGATGGATGTGAGCGTCCACGAGTCCGGGGATGACAAGCCGACCCTGGAGATCAGTAGAGCAGTCTCCCGGTCGGGACGAGGCACCAATTTCCTCATCGGTCCCGACCGCAACGAACACGCCATCACGGGCAGCCACGGCCGTTGCGGCAGGCGCGGCCGGGTCCATCGTGCGAAATCGGCCGTTGGTGAGAATTGTGCCCATAGCGCTCCTCCGTGGCGCGACGATCGGTTGAAACTTCAGCCCCCCGACCGCCCGAAATCTATCACAGAAGAGGAATGCGAGCAAAGACTGGCACAATGGGAGCAAGGACAGTATCATTCCAGCCGGCCAGGAGCCGAAAAAACCCATTGTACGGGAGGAGCGAAATGAACCCAAGAACACCCGTGATCGTCAGCGCGGTACGCACTCCGATTGGCAAGTTCGGCGGGACACTGGCGGCCGTGCCGGCCGCCGACCTGGGCGCGGTGGCTATCAGCGCCGCGGTGGAGCGAGCTGGCGTCGAGCCCTACTCCATTGATGAAGTTCTGATGGGCCAGGTGGTCCAGGCGGGATGCGGTCAGGCGCCCGCCAGGCAGGCAGCGATCAAGGCAGGGCTGCCGGCCGACCATATCACTGCCACCACCATCAACAAGATCTGCGGCTCGGGGCTCAAGACGATAATGATGGCTGCCTCCATGATCAGGGCTGGGGACGGCGACATCTTTGTAGCCGGTGGCATGGAGAGCATGAATCTGTGCCCCTACCTGCTGCGGAAAGGACGTACCGGCTACCGGTTGGGGCACGACACGCTGTACGACGCACTAGTATACGATGGGCTGTGGTGCGTATTCGAGGACCAGCACATGGGGAACGCTGCCGAGTGGGTAGTCGGCGAGTTCGGCCTCAGTCGCGAAGAGCTGGATGAATATGCCTACAACAGCCACCTGAAGGCGGCCGCGGCTCAGGCCGCCGGCAAGTTCAACGACGAGATCGTTCCGGTGATGGTCCCGCAACACATGGGAGAACCCGCATGCTTTGAGCAGGACGAGGCTGTCCGGCCGGATACTACATTGGAGAAGCTGGCCCGACTCCGGCCGGTGTTCCAGAATGACGGAATGGTGACGGCCGGCAATGCGCCCGGCATCACTGATGGCGCCTCGGCAACGGTCGTGATGGCGATGGAAAAGGCGGAAGCCGTGGGGATTGCGCCCATGGCTGCCATCACCGGATATGCCCAGGCGGGGGTCAAACCGCTGGAGATATTCACCGCGCCCATCTTTGCAGTTCGCAAGTTGATGGAACAGAGCAACACCACCATAGCAGACTATGACCTGATCGAGGCGAACGAGGCCTTTGCCTCGCAGTGCCTGGCCGACGGCCGGGCACTAGAGTGGGACTGGGGGCGCGTCAACGTACACGGCGGGGCCATTGCCCTGGGACACCCCATCGGCTGCTCCGGCACGCGCATCACCGTGACTCTACTGCACGCCCTTCGAGACCGCGGCCTGCGAACCGGTCTCGCCACTCTCTGCCTCGGGGGCGGCGAAGCCGTGGCCATGAGCGTAGAGATCATCGACTGAGCCAACCGTCCGTTCCGTTCGGTGGCGGATGTGTTAGAATAAGCTGCTCAACGAACTGGACGCGAGGAGGAGACAGATGAGAATGTCCCGGCTGTTCAGCCGAACCCTACGCAGACCCCCAAGCGAAGCAGAGGTCCTCAGCCACCAGTTGCTGCTGAGGGCCGGGTACATCCGGCAACTGGGCGCGGGGCTGTTCAGTTACATGCCGCTGGGCAAGCGATCCCTGACCAAGATCGAAAACATCATCCGCGACGGAATGAACTCCATCGGCGGGCAAGAGATGGAAATGCCGGTCGTCAACCCCGCCGAGGTCTGGAAAAAGACGAATCGCTGGTACGAGGTCGGCGCCGAGATGGTCCGCTTCGTGGATCGCGTCGGCCGGGACATGGTGCTGGCCATGACCCACGAAGAGGTAGTGGCCGACATCGCCAGACAGGAAATCCGCTCCTACCGCCAGCTCCCGCTGCTGGTCTACCACATCCAGACCAAGTTCCGCGACGACCCCCGGCCGCGGGCGGGCCTGATCCGGGTGCGCGAGTTCACCATGAAGGACAGCTACAGCTTGGACCGGGACTGGGAGGGGCTGGACAAGCAGTACCGGGCGCACTACCAGGCGTATGCAGAGATCTTTACCCGGTGCGCCGTGCCCTGTATTGCAGTCAAATCAGACGTGGGGATGATGGGAGGGAAGCTGGCCCACGAGTTCATGTACCTGAATCCGATCGGCGAGGACACCCTGCTGCTGTGCGACAAGTGCGGACTCTCCTCCAACCGGCAGGTAGCCCGCTTTGTGAAGGAGCCGGCGCCTGCGGAGGAGCCACTTCCTTTGGAGGAGGTCCACACTCCCGACTGCAAGACCATCGCTGACCTGGCCGAGTTCTTGGGCGTCCCGGAGAGCAAGTTGGCCAAGGCCGTCTTTCTCATGGCTACAGTTGACAAGGATGGGAAAGACGCGGAGGAATTTGTGCTAGCCATCGTGCGTGGGGACATGGAACTGAACGAGACCAAGCTGGTTAACGCTGTTAAGGCCAAGGAACTGCGGCCGGCGACGGAAGAGGAGATCCGGGCCAGGGGCATAGAACCGGGCTACGGTTCGCCCAAGGGGGCCACAGACGTGCGGGTGGTGGTTGATGACACCATACCCCAGTCTCCAAACATGGTGGGTGGCGCCAACAAGCTGGACTATCACTACCGCAACCTGAACTATGGTCGCGACTATGATGCCGAGATTATCACCGACATAGCGGCCGCCCAGGAGGGGTACGGTTGCCCCGAGTGCGGCGCGCCGTTGCGCATGTCTCGAGGAATAGAGATCGGCAACATTTTTCAGTTGGGCAGCCGCTACAGCGAGGCCATGGGCGCTACGTATTTGGACGAGGACGGGCAGCTCAAGCCTATCGTCATGGGGTCCTACGGCATCGGGTCGGGGCGCCTGCTCGCCTGCGTAGCCGAGGAGCACAACGACGAGCAGGGGCTCATCATGCCGATGACCGTTGCCCCCTATCAGGTGTACCTTGCCTTTCTGCCGGGCCAGCAACAGAACACCCAGGAAATCGCTGAGAGACTCTATGCGGAGTTGCAGGACGCGGGGGTGGAGGTCCTGTACGATGACCG
>JAUVHW010000391.1 GCA_030593075.1 Ardenticatenales bacterium | reverse complement strand
GGCTACAGATCTGCCGCTGGGCCTGCGGCCGCTCACGCTCCGCCGAACAGTGCTTGAGATGCTCTTCTACTTTGGGTTGGTGGGCCTGGTAGAGGAGTTGCTCTTCCGCGGGTTGGTCTACCGGGCGCTGTACGAATGGCGTGGTACCCGGCTCGCCATCCTGGGATCATCCCTGGCGTTCGGGCTCTTCCACGTGGGTTGGATGGGTGTTCTGGGGGCGCTCGGCGTCTCTCTGATAGGCGCGATCTTTGGCGTGATACGCTGGCGCTCCGGCGGTATCGTGGGGCTGATCGTGGTGCACGGTCTGCTTGACATAATCGGCAAGGAGATGTATCCGGGACTGACTGTGGAGCAGGCCTGGCAACTGCACATTGTCCGGCCGTGGCTGGCGATCTTGGCCGATCTACTTCTTCTGTCTGTCGTCGTCTACCTATGGAAGGCTCATCCTTGGGTTGAGCGGATGACGTCGGCCCACGCGGGAAGGGGAGGGGCTGACAGCTGAGTGTGCGGTTGGCGGAGTCATGCGGAAGCGCGCGGCCTGAAGGTGGGGGAGGACTTGCTACTGTCTGCGGCCGCGGTCGGTGGTCCCAGCGGCGAATTGCTCGAGGAGCCAGCCTTTCAGCGGCTCTTCGACCTCGAGAGCCTCGCTCCAGCCGGGATCATCGAAGAAGGCTTCATACCGGCAGCTGATCAGGTCATTCATGCAATTGGGACGCCGTTCGGCCGGATACTGAGCATGCATGTGAAGGGGGTAGTTGATGAGATGGGAGAGCTGCTGGAGCTCCTGCCGGCCCAGGGCCGAAAGAATGGCTCCTGCCAGTACTGCCTGGTGGATGAAGATCTGGTAGAGAACGTCCCGCTCGTAGTACTCTTTGTAACAGCTCTGACGGTACAGCCTGGAGAAGCTGTCGCGCCATTGCTGCAGCAGTCCACCCCCTGGACGCACGACCAATAGACCGGCGTTGAAATAGGGACGAATGCTCTGCTCGTCAACGCTGGTGGTCATGGGAAAGAGCCTGCCCTCCGGGACGCCGCAGCGGCGGTAGATCGACGCCCAGAAGGGGTCCACCGGCGAGCCGTACGGCGAACCGATGAGGGTGTGGTCCACCGGCCGGTACCCAAGGCTTTTGCCATCTCCGAGCAGCAGCCCGTCTGGCTGGTTAATGACTATCGAACGCGAATCCATCCAGGCGAGGAAATCTGCCTGACCCCATGCCAGAGACTCCGCAGCGGCCGCGGCAATGACCTTCCCGGCAAAAGGAAACCTCCATGCAGACTGGTCGATCCTGAAGGCAGTAACACGAGCATCCAGAGAGACGAGCTTCTCCCTTGCCTCTCGGGATAGCCTGTCCTCTGATTGCGGGGTGAGGACCCAAATAGGGTTGTCGGAGAATTCCCCTGCGAAGGCGCGGATGCTCCTGGTCAGAATCAGAGCCTGGGCTGCCGAGCGGCCTGTGGCTGCCATGAAGGCGAATATCAGTCGATTCATCGCAGTCTCCTGTGCTACTGCTCTCGATCAGCGAGGGTTGACTGGCGGACGAGGCTCAGTCAGGAAGGTTTGCAGCTGCACTCGATGCGTGCCTCTCACGATGCGCCAGGGCTTGGCAGTGCCCCGCCGGGATTCTGTGGACAGGTGAACGGCGTGGCCGCGCGGCCGGAAGACCCCTTCGGCCCGAGCAGCGGGGGAGCCGCACCGCTACTCTATTGTCTCTAGGAACTGGCGCGCGATGGCGCCCACGTCCTGATCAGAGCGGATTCCCTGCCAGGGAGTGCCGGGCCGGACGATGTTGACCACCACGATGTTGGCCCCGTTAAAAATGGCGCTGCGAGCCTCTCTGAGGTCAACCCCGCCGGCGGCCGAGATGATCACGTCGTACTTGCTCTTGACGCGCTTGACGTGGCGGTATTGAATCACCTTGCCTCGGGTGGTCTCTTCGTCCCGGCCGCGATGCAGCACTACCACCGCTGGCGGCGCCCGCAGCTCTCGAACGACGCGGAGGGGGTCGGGGACGCCCAGCATGTCGATCATGGGGGCGACGCCCAGGCGATTGCAGGCCTCGATAAAAAGGTCCAGAGTCTCCACCGGAGAACTGCCCATCACGGTGGCGGCCGTCGCCCCGGCCGCATGCAGCATCTTCACCTCGTCAAGGGCACCGTCCGTAGTCTTGATGTCGGCCACCACGTGCCCCGACCACTTGTTACGGATGGCGCGGATGCCGCGTACCCCCTCCCGTTTGATGAAGGGGGTGCCGGCTTCGATCAGAATGCGGTCGCTGGGGACGATGGAGGGCAGGATGCGCTGCACGCTCGCCAGGTCGTCGTTGAAGGCGAGCTGTAGGTACCTGGTGTTATGTTCCAGCATGGGGCGTCACTCAGACAGCGATGCGCCGCATTTAGGACAGAAAGCTGCTCCCGGCCGGGCCACCGAACCGCACTGGGGGCACAGAGGTGCTCCCGACTCGGGCGCCGACGACTGGGCACTACCGCCGACCGCGCCAGCTACGGCCGACACCAGCGATTCCATGGTGCTGGGCAGGACCAGGACGATCTTTTCCGAGGGGTCAGCGGCAATATCGCGGACGGTCTGCAGGGTGCGCAGATGCAGGGCGCCAGGGTGGCGGGAGAGCAGCTCGGCCGCCCGCATCAGGTTCTCCGAGGCAGAGAGCTCGCCTTGCGAGGCGATAATGACCGCCCGCCGCTCCCGCTCGGCCTCGGCCTGCTTGGCCATGGCCCGCTTCATCTCGGCCGGCAGCTCAATCTCTTGGATCTTGATCGACTCGAGGTCCACGCCCCAGCCCAGTGTCTCAGCGTCCACGATCTC
>JAUVHW010000269.1 GCA_030593075.1 Ardenticatenales bacterium | reverse complement strand
GCCGTGCTCTTGCCCCCGGCGCCCACAAAGGCCACCACGTCTCCCCGCCGGACGCCGAGCGCCTCTGGCAAGCTCCACGGCCGGGCCGCGCTACCCGTCGGCGCCCTCCTTGGGCGGCGGGAGCAGACGCGCCCGGATCTGAGGGGCGGAAAGCACCGCCTCCACTACCCCACCCCCTGTCGCCAGCGCCTTGTCCGAGATGGTAAAGCAGTGCCGGCGGATGCCGCGGGGGTCCACGTCGCCGATCTTCTTGCCGGCCGGGACCTGCACGCCATCCTGCACCAGCCCGCGCAGGACGCCATCAAACGGCGCTGGCAGCGGTGCCCCGCCCACGGTGGCGACGACTTGGCCGGCCGTGACCTCATCACCCAGCCGGGCGGCGCTCTGGACAACTCCGGCGGCCGGCGCTCGCAACACTCGATCCGCCTCTCGTCCCCCTATTCTTCCCGGCACGCCGGTGTCGGGCTCGGCCGCCCCCTGCCAGATCACCCGGCCCAGGTCGTGTCCGCGATTGGTCTCTACGACGGCGTGGCAGTCCACGCCGGCCGTGTGTCCCGGCCCCAGCGCCACCACCAGCGGGGCCTGCTCCCGGCTGGTATCCCCGCGGTTGGCCTTGAGCATCCGGGCATCCACCATGACGGCCGGCTGGATTTCCGGCAGTGCCTCTCCGGCCGGATCAACCAGCACTGCCACCACGCCGGAGCGAGCCAACGTGACCGCCTCCGCCGGCCGTTCCACCAGCCGGCTCGTGACGCCTTCCACCTCGGCCTCTCCGGCATAGACCGCCTGGGCAAAGGCCACCGTCCGGCGGATCACCAGAGGCTGAGGCAGCTCCAGCACTGTCACCGGGAATCCGGCCTGGAACAGGCGGTAGGCCACGCCGGTTCCCAGGTCGCCCCCACCCCGAACGCAGGTCAGAAGGTGCTCAAATACCATCGGCCGGGGCTACTGGAAGGGGCTGAATGGACCGTACAGAGCGGCAAAGAGGAGCAGCGTCACCCTCGCCGCCCTCGATTGCTGATCTCGCGCTGCAGAATCCGCCGCAGAATGGCGGCCGAGCCAGCATAGGTGGAATCCATCCCATAGTAGGACAGGCTCCGGCGCCCCAGGCTCTGCCCCTCACTCATCGGCTGGTCCGACGCATAATGCAGGATTCCCACGTCAAAGGGCGCGCCGTAGAGATTGACGATCTCGTCGTAGGGATGGCGACGCGGCCGGATGGATTCGGTCACCGCCGAGAGAAAGGGGCCCGCCTCCATCTCGATGTCGGTGTACCCCTCCTTGTAGATGACCGTCACGTAGCGGGGATTCTGCAAAAAGGTCCCTCGCACGGTGATTGCCTTCTGGTTATCCATCACCGTGCCGTGAGTCAGATAGGGGGCCACGTCGGCCGCGGTAAAGCAGTTGGGGAAAAGATAGGTGTTCTGCGAGTGCTCGTCGTGAACCACGTTGGGGATCATCACGTCCCCGATCCGGCCGTTGAGAGTCGCCGCCTTGCCCAGCACGTACACGCCCTCAAAGTGATGAATGTTGCGGGCAATCTCGGTGAGGATCTGATATGCGGCCATCCCCAGCGGGTAATCGATGTTGATGATCAGAGCGTCGGACTCGCGCAGCGCCTCCAGACCCGGCAGGCAGAGGCGGCTGTCCATCCCCTCAGGATTCAACTGGTCGAGCCGAATGATCTGGGCCTCGACGTCAAAGCTGTGGGAGCTGGGGACGCGCTGGATACCGGCCGCCTGCTCGGCCGCCACTTTCTCGGCCGCGGCAGCTTTCCCTTCCTCGGAGGCCAAGTACTTTTTCTGGACATAGTACAGCAGATTCTCCCAGTCGCCGGGGCGCTCCACCCGCTGGTACTTGCGCAACAGGTCGAGTTCACCCGAACGGCGCAGAAAATCGGCCAGACTGTCTTCGTCGGGCAGTGCCAGGCCGGAGAGCAGGTTGGCCAGGCTGTGTGTGTTGCTGGAGACAAAGTAGACCGGACGGTCCAGGAAATCGATCTCCGGAGCATGCTCCTGAATGTTCGCCCACCAGCGGCGAATCGCCTTCCGGTAGGCGGCCAGGGAGCTATCCAGCAGCTGCAGAGCGAGCTTCTTGCGGCTGGCGCCAATCTGGGTCAGCCTTTCGGCCAACGAATGGCCCCACAACTGCCTCAATCGCGCCGCGTCGTCGAAGGGCATCCCCAATCCGGCCGCCAGCGCCGCCACTTCCTCGTCATCGAGCTGCTTGCCTACCAGTTCTGCCAACCAGCCCTGGATCTGACTGCCATGCAAGAGATGGTGCAGCTTGTTCCACTCGATCTGGAAGGTGACCAGGATGGGGATCAGGTCATCAATGTCAGAGCGGCTGGCGACGTAGGCAGCCAGTGTCTCCTGACCATCGAAGAACATGCGCCGGCGACGGCCGACGGCCGTCACCGGCTGCCAGCTCTCCACGGCCGGGTACTGGCGCCAGACAAAGACATCCTGCGACTGCCCCAGCACCACCAGCCGCACCTGGAAAATGCAGTCGGGCAAGCGCAGGGCGGCGTAGGTCAGCGCATCGACATCAGGCTCGAGGCGGAGCGCTCCGGCGTGCAGGCTGGAATTGGTGTTGGCGTGGGCCTCGACCAACGCCTCGAGCTGGATCTCGCCCGTGCTGCGCAGCAACGAGTAATAGGTGCGGATATAGAGCTCTATCTCGTCGCTGCCGGTGCGCGGAACGGTCCGATCCATCAGAGGAACCCAGTAGGGGCTACATCTTGTCCCACTGTTTCAGCAGATCATCCATCTTGTCATCCACTTTCTTGTCCCTACCTCCCAGTTTCCAGAACACACTGGTAGCGAGGGTCATGACGAACTGAATGATGACCAGCAAGATCACGGTCCCCGCCACCTGCACCACCACAGGCGACACATCGTATGGAACACTGAACATGCGCCGCAGATCATAGTGTTGGCTCAGCCACTGGTAGAGAAAGTAGGCTAGCCCGGCACTGATGAGAAAGCTCGCGCACCCAAACAGTCCCCGGCCGGTCAGCCCCTTCCTCTGCTCCAAACGAACCTTCTCGATTTTCCTCAGTCCAAAATCGCCCATAGTCGTCTGTCCTTCTACTCCTTCAACCTTGGGGGCAGCCAGCTCGTGGCCCGCGGGCCCTTGCCCTGTCGCAGCGCCACGATCTCCGCCAAGATGCTCAACGCTATCTCGCGCGGCGTCTCTGCCCCAATGTCCAGGCCGATGGGCGCGTGCACGCGGCGAATCTGTTCGTCCGGCACTCCCAGAGCCTGGAGTTCCTCCGTCGCCACAGTCCAGCGACGGCGGCTGCCGATTACGCCCACGTAGGCGGCCGGGGAGCGCAGCAGGTGCGGCAGCGCCTGCACGTCCGCCTTGACGCCGCGGGTGACGGCCGCTATGTAAGTGTTGTCGGTTATCTCGAATCCTTCCAGCGCCTCGGGAATTGTCCCCGGCAAGTATAGGTCTGCATCCGGCACCTTCTCCGGGTTGCAGAACTCTGCCCGGTCGTCGGTGACCGCCACCCGGAGACCAAGCCATTTGCCCAGCGCAGCCACCTCCCGGCCGACGTGACCGCAGCCCACCACCAGCAGGGTTGCCTCGCCGAGGAGGGGCTCTACGAATACGTCCATTTCCCCGCCACAGACCCCAGCGTCGCCTTTTTCTGGGTCAACCAGCGACACGGTGACCACCTCTGCCTTGCGCTCATCCATGATACCCAGTGCCCGGCCGATGATGCGGGACTCCAGCTCGCCGCCGCCGACCGTGCCCACAATGCGGCCGTCAGGATAGACCAGCATCTTGGCCCCCACCTGGCGCGGGACCGAGCCCTGGGTCCGAACGACGGTGCAGAGCGCGGCCGGCGGTCGCATCTTGGCCAGCTCTCGGTAGACCTCCTGATTGCTCACTGGGAAACCTTGCCCGAGAACGCTGAAACTCGATGGTTCATCACAACCCTACTCATAGGCGCCATCGGGCGAAGACCCGCACGACCCGCGCCTCCAGACAACACGGTGAGTTTCTCACACATTGTCAGCCTCCGCGCCGGGCCACCCAAACCAGCTCGGTGCTGCTCTCGGTGACCGGGTTGCGCTCCAGGTCTCCGTACAGAGCCTCCAGCTCAAAGCCGGTCCGCGCCAGCAGGTGCTCGAACTCATAACGATAGATCCAGCGAAGAGTAAGCGAGCGGTAGTAGCGGTCCACCATCCTCCCACCGGCGTCCAACACGTCAAAGATCCAGCTGTTTCGGATGACCTGCGTAGTTGGAAGATACTCTCGCGTCTCCCAGCCCACAGTACGTTGCCCGGTCTCCGGATCGGTCCCCTCAAGGTCGAGAGGCTGGAGGGCGCTGCCCCCCTTGCGCATATGGGCGGCGATGGTGGGGATGGAGGGCTGGAATAAGTTAAGCGCTAGCCGGCCGCCCGGGCGCAGGTGGTTCCGCATGTTGCGCAGCGCGGCTAGCTGGTCCTCGACCGTCATCAGGTGAAGGAAAGACCGGGCGGGGATGTACACCAGGCCAAACCGTTGGTCCAGGTCGAAATCTCGCATGTCTCCCTGGCGCAGGGTGATTCTCTGCCGGACCTCCGCGGGCAGTGC
>JAUVHW010000241.1 GCA_030593075.1 Ardenticatenales bacterium | reverse complement strand
CCACTGCGCCACCGGGTTGTAGGTCTGGTCCAGCATGAGAACAGAGCCGTTGGTCCGTGCGGAGTCCACGTTTCCGTCTTCGACTTCTTTGCGCCAGTCCCAGATGTCCATAGCGTTGGTGATGCCCCGTTTCAGCTTGATGTTGTCCCACTTGAGGCGGCCGGGGATCTTCTTGATGAGATCGATGCCCTGGTCGTCCACTACCTTGTGGTCGATGACCTCGGTCTCTGAGCCGAGGCCGCTGCATTCGGTAAAGTAGCCCATGACCTTACCGGCCACGTCTATCCGGTACTGAAAACCTACTAGTGGGTCCTGGCTCTCAGCCATGTTTCATCTCCTTCCACTGACTATTGAGTATGCTGGTTGTCCGGCTCTAGGCGCCACCGACCGCGCCGCCAGCCCACTGGCTGATGCGGAAGATGACAAACTCGGCCGGCTTGACCGGCGCCATACCAATTTCAACGATCAACTGTCCCTGGTCACGGACCTCGGGCGGGTTGAGCTCCTCGTCGCACTTGACGTAGAAGGCTTGCTCGGGTGTGGTTCCGAAGAGTGCTCCGGTGCGCCAGACGGTGCGCAAGAAGGCGCTGACGTCACGGGTGACGCGGCCCCAGAGATAGATGTCGTTGGGTTCAAAGACCACCCATTGGGTGCCTTCGCGAATGGATTCTTCCACAAAGTTAAAGAGGCGGCGGACGTTGATGTAGCGCCAGGCGGGGTCGCTGGAGAGGAGGCGGGCGCCCCAGACGCGGATGCCGCGGCCGGGGAACTTGCGGATGCAGTTGACGCCCATGGGGTTGAGCAGGTCCTGCTCGCCCTTG
Source organism: Ardenticatenales bacterium (assembly GCA_030593075.1). Lineage (GTDB taxonomy): Bacteria > Chloroflexota > Anaerolineae > Promineifilales > UBA4811 > JAUVHW01. The sequence continues at coordinate 4,424 of JAUVHW010000241.1, read as the reverse complement.
GTTACCTGCATCCCTACACCCAAGGCGCCTCGGACGACCTCGTTGGCGGGAGCCTTGTGAACCCCTCGTTCGCTGTCCACCCGGGCATAGACGCCGGCCACGTGGCCGCTGGGGGGGAGCATGAAGGGTTTGCCATCGGTGTCTATCACCTCGATCCAGGGGTAGTAGAGGGCGGCGTACTTGGAATCATAGCCTGCGTCATCCTTGCGCCACTTGGCTGCCTGCTGTGGGGAGAGGTCGGGAGGCGCGTCGAGGATGGCCACGCGGTCGCCCATGTTTTCGCAGTGGGCGATCATGGCGAGCTGAGCGGCTTTGAGGCCGTCGCCGTCGATAGCGCCTGCTTGGTAGGCCGCCATGAGGTCGGGAGCGCAGACCATGGTGATCTCTTCGATGACTTCGAGCCCACCGATGCCTCTACGCTTGGCGACGTCGCCAGCAAAGGTCTTGGCGCTGGCTTCCACCTTCTCCAGGGCGGTTATGGCCGGCACCTCGACTCCGTAGGTGCCGAGCGCCGGCGCTCGGTCCACAATCGCTCCTGGAGCGGCCAGGTCTTTCACGGTGACCAGCTTGGATTTGGCGTTGATCGTATCCACCGCCTGCTTGGCGCCCTTGGCCTTGCTGAAGGAGAGGCCGGTGAAGGTTTCGGTCTCGGCACCTACCTTGATGGTAGCGTCGAACTGGTCGTCGGTCGCCCCTTCCTCGCTGGATGGTCCGATGGTGACCTCAACTTCCGCGCCCTCTTCTTTGGGCGTGACCGAGAGGGTCGGTGCGGGGGTTTTGGCCCGACTCAAGAGCCTGACCGAGCCAAGGGGCAGTTCGCCGGCCGGCTCTTTGCCATCCTTGGTGGCTGGCAAGCGCAGAACGTAGCAGCTGCTGCCACCGTTGTTGAAATAGCCATAGACCGAGTAGGGTAGATACGCTCCGGGCAGGAATCCCCCAAAGGTATCCACGAACTGGGTCCAGTTGGTCACCAACGTCGCGTCGTTTGTCGGCCCCTTGGCGGTAAACCCGACAAAGGCCGCCACCGACGTGCTGACCCCTTGAATGGGTTTGGGTCCCCGGTCCACTTCTTCCACATAGACTCCGGGGGATAGATAGGTTGTAGCCATGATGCGCCTCCTGTGGCTAGCTGGTGGGTTCCTGCAACCCGCAGGAATCGCCGTCTCCTACTGTATCGACACACACCTACGGCTGGTCTGTTTCTTGTCTTGTCCGCTATGCTCCCTCCTTACTCGACTGATCTCGAAGGGGCCTCTCTTCATCCTTCTCGTCGGTCCCCGTCGCTGGCCCGTGCATCGGGGTCACCTGCTCTCGCCATCCTGAGCGGCCTTGGCCTAGAGTGCCTCTTCCGGCACCTGTTCTTCTTGCCGTTGGGCGGCCTTCGCCTGCACGGGTTCTTCTTCTTCCTGCTCCTCCGCTTGGCGTTGGACGGCCTTCGTCTGCAGCTCCTCTTCCTCCTCTTCTATTGGCTGGCGCTGGGCGGCCTTTGCCTGCAGCTCTTCTTCCTCTTCCATTGGCTGGCGCTGGGCGGTCTTTGTCTGCAGCTCCTCTTCCTCCTCTTCCATTGGCTGGCGCTGGGCGGCCTTCGTCTGCAGCTCCTCTTCCTCAGGCCCCGCTTGGCGCTGGGCGGCGGCGCCCGCGGCCGCCTCCCCCCCAGCCTCGTGGCCCGCGTGGGCCGCCTGGTGCGCAATAGAGTCCGCCTCTTGCTCGTAGACGTCGCCCGGCGGGTTGACAGTCATCTTTTGCCCGCCCTTGACCGCGCCTGAACCCTGCTGCACCACATGGGTTAGCTCGTGGGCCACCAACTCGCGGCCGCTGCCGGAGCCGGGGTCATAGGCCCCCTGCCGGAAAAAGATGTCCTGCCCGGTGGTGAAGGCCTTGGCGTTGAGTTGGCGGTTCAAGGCGTCGGATTCCGACCCGGCGTGCACCCGCACCCCGCCGAAATCCTGCCCCATCGCGGCGCCCATCTGCTTCTGCAGCGGAGCATCCAGTGGCTGCCCGCCGCCGCGCTCCTGGTCGATCCGGCCGGCCGTTTCGTCATCCAACTCAAAGCTGCCCTCGCCGCTTCGCTGGGCTAGAAGCCGCTGCACCGCCCGGTTGCCGATGGTCTGCTGCAAGCCCAGCATCCTGGCCTCGTCCGGCCGGAGGTCGGCCGATTGGCCCTCGGCCCGCTCCTCCCCCACCGGCTTGCGGACCTGGCCTTCTTTCTCTTCCTGCATCCGTTCCTTGGTCATCGCCTTGCCCTCCTCACAATGCTCTGCAAGGGACACGTCCCTCTTGCTGCGCGGCTCGACTGGCTCTTGATCAACCCGTCGCGTCTTGTGCTGGTCTTGCGCTCCCTCTGCCTGTCCTCACAACGCTTCCTCAACTGCGCGGCGCTCTTCGTCCGAGAGGCTCGATTCCTGGCCGGGTTCTCCTTGCTCGGCCGCGGCCGAGCCGGTCTCCCCGGCCTGCGGCCCAAGCTCCTGCTCGGCCGCGGCCGAGCCGGTCTCCCCGGCTTGCTGCTCAACCTGCTGCTCGGCCGGGGCCGAGCCGGTCTCCCCGGCTTGCTGCTCAACCTGCTGCTCGGCCGGCAACTTACCCGGTTCGCTCTCGGTCTCACCAACGAGGCCGGTCGGCAACTTGCCCGGTTCGCTCTCGGTCTCACCACCGAGGCCGGTCGGCAACTTGCCCGGTTCGCTCTCGGTCTCACCACCGAGGCGGGCCGGCAACTTGCTCGGTTCGCTCTCGGTCTCACCACCGAGGCCGGCCGGCAACTTGCCCGGTTCGCTCTCGGGCTCACGAGCGGTGCCGGCCAGCAACTTGCGCAGGTCTTCCTCCTGTTCTGCGGCCTGGCGCTGAACAGCACCGGGGGCTTCGGAGCGCTTGGCCAGCAGGCGCTGCACGGCCCGATTGCCGATGCTCTGCTGGAGCCCCAGCACGCTCCAGGCCTCCGGCCGCGGGTCGGCCGATTGGCTCTCGGCTGCCTCGGTGCGCACCGGCTTGAGAAACTGGCTTTCTCTCTCTTCCCGTTTCCGTTCGCTTGCCATCGCCTCTGCCTACCTCTGCAACGTGCAGTATATCTCAATTCCCATTTGGCCGCAAGTCAGGACTTGCGTGCAGAAAGAGAGTTCCGCCAGTGCTCGGGCGCTGGTGCGTCCGGGAGGAGCGCGTGGCAGCGGTCACTTTGTCCTCCTCCTTCTCGCCTCGCGCGCTTTCGTCTCTAGGTGCTGCTGGAACTCCTTCACGGGAACACCAAAGAAGGCAAGCCCCCACCGGTAGGCGGCCGTTTGCCAGGCTCGCTTCTCTCCCCCCCTGCAAAGAGCAAGTACGTCGTCGTAGGTAGTGTTCTCGTCAACCGTCAACGCCCGATAGACATACCACTCTATGCCATTGCTGGGTTTCCACTTTCCGGTCTGTGTGTTCCACGTGTCGATGATTCGGTACGAGACCCTCTTTGCTTGCTCCATTATGTTGCGATAGAGGAATCCTACGCCCTTGTACTTGCGGACTATGGCAGCCATGCGGCTTCGCACCCCTGCCTTGGTCAGCCCGCGGTGATAGGGAGGACCCTTCTTGATCCCCTTGTCTATCTCCTCTCTCAAATGCTCCACGATTTTGCGAGAGTCCGCGGCCGAGGGGCTCCCGCGCGGAGGCTTGACGCGAAAGCTCAAGGTGCGCACGGGCCAATCGGATTTCGGGTGCCGCACCCAGTACTCATTCCCGTGCCTTCTGACCGTTCCCCATACTCGGATCTCGTACCCTTCGATGATTAGCTTCTTCGACAGAGTCCTGTATTCCGAGCCGGCTCGCGTGTTGTGCAGCCAATGGCCGAAACTCATTATTGCTTCCTGTCTTTTGAGCGATCTCTGGGCCCGCTGATACGCTACGTAGACCTTGTTTGTTCTATCTGCCAATTCGTTGCAGAACGGCTTGTTTTCATGACTGAATGGAATCCTGTTCCAGTGCTTCTTCCATATCTGACGCCAGTTGTATCTGTAGTTCGAGATGGTGACGTTGACGTCCTTTCCGATGCGCAGCTCACGCAGCATTGCCCTGAACATCCGATTCGCGCGGCGCCCGGTTAACCTCCTGCGTCTCGCACGCTGCAACTGCAGCCAGGTCTTTGGTGCTCTACTTATTCGAAGTACTGCACCAGCCGCCAACTGGGGCGAACTCGCAGGCACCTCCGCCAGAACCGATGGCGGCAATGCGGCACGCCTCGTCTTTCGAGCCTGTCCAGATCCATCGTCTGAGACAAGGGTAGGGGTCTTTTCTTCCTCCAGCCCGAATCCAAGCCCCCGCGTGCTGCGTTCATGGGGGTGCAACGCGTCGGCGTCGCCCGCCCGCCGCTCCTTTCTCTCCGCCAGCATGCGCTGTACTGCTCGATTGCCGGCAATCGATTGCAGGGCCAGGATGTCGGCTCCTTGCAGGGCTGTGCCGCG
>JAUVHW010000195.1 GCA_030593075.1 Ardenticatenales bacterium | reverse complement strand
GCCTGGTGATGGAGCTCGGCGGCATGATGACCCACGGTGCCATCGTGGCGCGGGAGTATGGCATCCCTGCGGTGGTCAGTGTCCACCAGGCCACCACTCGCCTGCAAACCGGGCAGCGTATCCAGGTAGATGGTTCGACAGGGCGGATCACCGTGAAGGATGCGGGGGCTCGCTCCTGAAGGCGGTGCTGCGCGGCCGACATCCGTGAGACCTTCGAGCCCTGCGACACCTCGGAGGTCTTTCGTCGGCCATGCGCTCGACGCGGCTTGTCACCGCATCCGCCGGATACGCCGGATAGAGGGATTCCGCTGCCCAGGAGAACTCTCACCGCAGAGAGCGCTGAGAACGCGGAGACAAACAGGTGACCTCTGCGCTCTCTGCGTGCTCCGCGGTGAGAGAGGGAGAGCGCTCGGAGCTGTTTCGCCGCCCGTGCGGATCACGCCGAACCCCATCCGTGAGCATCCGTGTCCTGTTCGCACCCCCCGGCCGCCATCTTGCAGTAGCCGCCGCTATCGTAGTGGCACGTATCCACTTTCTTGGATTGCGGCCTGGCCCTGCTCAGTGAGCAGCCAGTCTCGCAGCAACACTGCGGTGCTATCTTCCGGCATGCCCTCACGAATCACGGCATAGACCTCGGTCGTCAACGGATAGGCGCGGCTCGCGATATCGTCAGATGTCGGCCGCACTCCATCAATGCCGATCAACTTGATACGCTCGTGGGGATAGATGAACGCAGCGTAGTAGTAAACAGAGTAGCCAATTCCAAGTACATCGCCGACGTCTTCGGGGTTTCGAAGGTGGCCACCGATCACGTTGATCGGTCCCATCATGGTCTCCAGAATCATCTCCGGCGACTCGATCATGGGCGTGCCCCTCATGACCAGCTTTTCCATCAGTTCCTGGCTCCCGGAGTTCGGATTCCGCTGGTACGTATGGATCCCCTCGCCAATACCTCCCACCTCCGTCCACGCTGTGATCTTCCCCGAGTAGATGTCCCGTATGGTCGCCAGCGCCAGCTCGTCCACTGGGTTGTCGACGTGCGCCAGGAATACGAAAGCATCCAAGGCGACGGCTGTTACGTCGAGCACAACTCCATTGTCGTCGGCTGCTTGCAGTTCATCCCCGGACGGCGAACGCGCCACCAGGATGAAATCAGCATCCCCTTCGATCAGCTTCACATAGGACCCGTGCGTGCCGCTGGGCACCATGCCGTATATCATCTCTGCAAGATCGGGCGGCACGTTCTGCGATGATTCATCGGGAACGACAGCCCTGGTTGTGTCATCAAAGATAGAGCCCCCCCACATCCAAGGAACGCCGAGTATCTTGCAGGCTACGACCCTTTGCAGCGGGTTGGCTGAAGTCGAGCCATCGACCCGCGGATACTCCCGCGCAATGGCCTGAAGAGTGGAAGGCTCGTCGGCCGGGCGTGCGTCAGTGGGAGCCAGCGCAGGAGGCTCGGTCGGGCTGGAGGTGGGGATTTCTGCAGGCGGCGGGGTGGAAGCTGGCGCTGATTGCGCACAACCAGCAATCAGCAGCGCTAGCGGCACAACGCAGAAGAGGAGGGTCTTTCTCATTGTCTTGCCTCCGGATAATCAGACTGTGAACGTCAGCTGCACATTATAGCTCCCGTCGTCCTGAGCTGCTAGACGCCCGCCATTCAGTTCCCTGACTCAAGACGCCGCCGAACCCGCCGCAACCCCTGCCCGCTCGGCTGTCCCTCGACGTCAGGCCCCTGGAGGCCCGGCCGGCGAGACCCACCCGCCATTCCTTCTCTGTCCTCACAAGCCCTTCTCCGCCCGGTGCGGCCGCAGACACGACGCCATGGACCGGCGGCAGAATGGCCGCTGAGCATTGCTCGGCCCGCCCTGGACCGTGCTTGAGGCGCCTGCTCAACTGGGAACTCGAGCCGCCGTGTTTCTTCCCAGCCCCGTCTCTCTAGTCGAGGATCAAGCGCGCTCGCCGGAAACAGGCCATCTCGGCCGCCGGCAACCCACCGCCAAACAGCGTAGCTGCGAGATGGCCGTCCTGGTCATTCATCCTCCGCTGATCCTCTTGAGCACCCGCAGCACCAGGAACGTGAGCCAGGGCGAAGGGTTCTTCTTGTCGGCGAAGGACCAGCCTTTCCAGGCACGGTACATCGAGCGGGCGGTGTAGCGTCCGTTCTCGTCAGCTTGCGCGGTGACCGCTGCCAACATCTCCCGAAAGCGGGTGTCCCCGCGGACAAAGGGGAAGCGGCTGAGCACCTCCACCACGTGCAGGACGTCGTACCAGACGAACGGGTACTTGAGCTTGCGAAAGTCGGTCCCAATGCCAAACATGTAGATCTTGCGCTCGCCCCGATGTTCCCAGTGCCAGAGGAGCATCTCGGCACCAACGCGCGCGGCCGAACTGTCCAGATGCTCTGGCGCGCCTCGGCTCGAAGCCTGGGCCAGCGCCTTTAGCGCCAGGAGGTTGGCGATGGGGCAAGGGTCGGCCTTGCGCCCCGGCCCCCGGAACTTGCCCAGCTCGGGCGCGGCGACGCATCGCCAGCCGTTCTCGTCTACCAGGTTGACCAGGTGCTCCACGGCCGGCCGCACGATTTCGTCCGTCCCCGCGTCCATGGCCAGCAGGGCGTAGAGCAGCGTCGGCGCGTCGCACAGCATCCACCCCCACGTGTCCTCGCCTGTCCCGCCGAACCCCTTGGCGACGTTCACCAGGCTCTGAAAGGCCCCCTCCGGCGACTGGTGGGCCAGCACGGCCTGGATACCGGCCGCCATCCCGGCGTCATCGGCCCGGACGCCGAAATCGGCCAGCGTGCTGAACTTGTAGATGGGATGGCTGGCGTCGTTGTGCCGCTTCAGGGGGCGATCCCCCCAGGTGGCTGTCTCGGCGATCATCTCTTGCACCTGGGGATGCGCCAGCATCTCAGCGCGAGCGGTCCGCACCTCGGGGTGGTACTCTTTCCGGCCGTGCAGGTCCACCAGAGTGCGGTAGCTGGTCCAGGGCTCGGCCGATTCGAGCAGCCACTGAATCAGATCAGTCGTCACCGGGTTCATCGCATCCCTCTGGTTCGCTCTGTGTGTTTCCCTGCCCGAACAGCTTCTGGGCCGGGCAGCCGATTTCCCTCTGCTTGCAGTGCTTGCAGGCGAACGATCCTCGTACGACCGCGTTGCCCCCGAAGGAAAGAACGACCAGGATTGCCAGCATTGCCGCCAGAAGCCAGCTTAGGTCCTTAACCAGGAGCACACCCCCACCGACGAGAGGAAAGATAGAGACCATAAAGTCCGGCAGCACGTCGAGCCAGGAGACCTCCGCCTCGGCGAACCCGCGCGGATCTCCCTTCTCGAACAGCAGGGAGCACAGCTTGCCCTTGCCGGACCCGCAGACCTTGCCATAGTAGTAGCAGTTCACACAGCTCCCCCTCAGCACTCTGACTTCCATCCACAGACAGTAGAGCAAGTAGAGGATGGACAGCCAGGCGCCGAATCCCGCCAGGACGTAGGCCCCAATGGCATAGATTGCCAGTCCCACTGAGCTGGACAAGACGACTATCCAGGCTGGATAGCTCTCGTAGCCTTGTGCCTCTTCCATGTCGCACCTCCCAGTCGAGTATTCGATGCACCGAGCCAGCGGAAGGGCCTGCCCTGCGTTGTCCCGAGCCAGGCCGAGGGGAGCCCCGCCGAAGGGTCCGTCCTGAGCCCCGCCGAAGGGCCCGCCCTGAGCCCGGTCGAAGGGCGCAGCCCGCAGGCAGCTGCTACGGGCCCCAGCCGAACGCCTTCGCCCAATGCTGCCCGCTACTGTCCTGCAGCCTCCTGGGCTTATTCAGCCCGCATGTGAGTCCGCTGGAACAGCCAAGTCCCTGCGGCCAAGTAGGTCACCGACAGGACCACCAGCATCACCAACTCGTAGGCCACCTCCCTTAGCCCAACGCCCAGCGTCAGCACCTTGTTCAACGCCACCACCGCATGCGTCGGAGGGAGGATGTCGTACAGACCGATGACCCGGCCGCTCACGGTAAAGAGCGGCACGCGCGGCAGCGGGTAGATCGCGCCGGAGAAGAACATAAAGAGGGTCAGCGGGAAGTTGGCGATCAAGAAGGCCTGGTTGACGGTTTTGGAGAGGGCTGCCACTATCAACCCGGCGCCCACAATGCTGATACTGGTCACCGCGCCGACGGCAATCGCGACCCACAACGGCCCCTGGCTGTGAAAGCCCAGTGCCCAGGCAGTGAGGAACGTCAAGAGCACCGACGCCACACCGACCAGCACCACCGAAAGGCTGACGCCCCCCAAAAAGTCGACCGAGGTCATCCGCGTGATCTGCAGACGGCGCAGCGTCCCAGCCTCGACCTCGCGCGCGATCACCATCGACGCTTGGAAGATGAGCATCACCACGGAGAAGACCAGCAACCCCGGCACGTATACCTCGAACTCGGAACGGGCCGCCGATGCCCCGAGCGCCTCTTCTCTAATCTGGATGGGGCGTTGCAGCCCGGCGGCTTCCGTCACGTATTCTTCCAGGGCAGCGTTCGCCATCACCGCCGCGACGGCGTAATAGGGGTTCGTCAGATCACCGACCAAGGTGACGGGCGCATCGACCTGCTCATCCCCCTGCCTCGCCGCCAGAAGGGCACGCGAGAATCCGGCCGGGATGATGACCAGCACCTCCGCGTCGCGGTCCCGCAGGAGGATCTCCGCCTTCGCGCGGCCAGTCACCTCGATTACCTCCAGCAGCGGATCCTCGCTGGCGTAGGTCATCTCCTTCATGATCTCGATCACATCGTCGCCGCCGGAGACGGCAAGCCCATCGGCCAGCTGCACTTTCTCGTCGTGGTTGATGACGAGTACGCCGTAGGTGGTCGAGCCGCCGGGGAAGAACAGCCAGTACAGCAACACAAAGAACGGCGCGAATACCAGGCTCAAGCTCAAGACCAGGATGTCGCGAGTCTGCTCTTTCATGCTCTTCCGGAAGACGCTCACGAGCTTCATTCGCGCAACCTCCGCCCGGTCAGTTGGATAAAGACGTCTTCCAGCGTGTTCTCGCGCAGCCGCACCTCAGCGGACTGCAGACCAGCCCCGGCTAGGGCCTCAAGGATAGCAGGCAGCAACCCCACCACCCTGTGAGCGCGTACCGCGAGCGTTCCGTGCGCAAAACTCAGCGAGACCTGGCCGGCTAGATGAGCCAGCGCTGCCTGTGCCTTCTCGCCGTCACCGACCCGGACCTCCAGCACATCCCCTTCGCCCACGGTCCGCTTGAGCGCCTGGGGTGTATCCAGCACCAGCAGCTGGCCGTGGTCAATGATAGCGACGCGGTCGCACACGCGGTCAGCTTCGTCCATGTTGTGCGTGGTCAGGATGACGGTCTTGCTGCGGGCCAGCGAACGGATGTACTCACGTACCTTGACCCGGCTCTGCGGGTCCAACCCGGCCTCCGGCTCGTCCAGCACCACAATGTCGGGGTCGTGCACCAGCGCCATCGCCAGATTGAGCCGGCGCTGCAAGCCCCCTGAGAGCGTGCGGGCTTGCTTGTCGCGCTTCTCGGTCAGATCCATCTCCTCCAGTAGGTGATCACACCGTCCCCGAGCCTCCCGGCCGGACAGGCCGTACATCTCGCCCACGAACCGTAGCTGCTCGAGGCAGGTCAGCCGTTCCCACAGGACGACCTCTTGCGGGCAGACACCCACACGGGCGCGCACATCGGCATCGCCGCCAGCAATCGGTACGCCATCCACAGTGACGTATCCTGCGTCCGGCTTGAGCAGGCCACACATCATGTTGATCGAGGTGGTCTTGCCTGCCCCGTTGGGGCCAAGGAAGCCGAATACCTCGCCCCGGTACACCTCAAGGCTGAGGTTGCTTACGGCGACCAGGGAACCATAGCGCTTGGTCAGGCCCTCGACCTGCAACACAATGTCCGACATGGCGGTTGCCTGCTCTCGAGTCGTGGCACGACCTGTCGCTGCGCCGGTTTGCGTAGAGACAAGTCAGGCAATACTAGCGCGATTATGCTGGACAAGCAACCCTCTCCGGGGCCACTCCTCTGCAATCGGACAGGCTGGCCGCGAGCGAGCCCGCTGGACCTCTGGTTCCCTGGACGATCTTCAATCCCGCGCCCACGAGGGGCTATGCTACCGCCCGGCCGCTGCCAGAAACGCTCGACACGGATTGTCACCGTATCCGCCGGAAACGCCGGATACACGGATTCTGCCGCCCAGTAGAATCCTCACCGCGGAGAGCGCTGAGAACGCAGAGAGAAATGGTGACCTCTGCGCCCTCTGCGTGCTCCGCGGTGAGTGAAGGAGAGCGCCCGGAGGTCTACTGGCCCGGCCGCGGTAACCGCGCCTCTACCATGGGCATGGCGATGGACAGCGTAATCTCCGTGCCGGAATTGGCGAGTCCGCCCCTCCATCATGCTTGCCGTTCCGGCTCGCTCCAATATAATCAGGGCACCGTCGTGTGTGCCGGATAGTAGTCCCTCC
>JAUVHW010000065.1 GCA_030593075.1 Ardenticatenales bacterium | reverse complement strand
AACTCCATGCGCCCAACCACAAATTCGGCGGACTTTGTTCCGCCCTACTACGGCATTCGGCACATCAGGCGGTCGGCTCTTCCACCCTCACCCCAGTCCTCGCCCCTTGTACAGCCCCTAGGGGGAGGGTGAAGAGCAGACTGTCCGGACGGTGGCGCACTGTCGGGGCCGCCGGACTCCATCCTTCGATACTGTCTACCGCCCACTCAGGATGAATCCGGCGCGAGCCTCAAGGGCGTGACGCACCCTGGCGGCGGTGCTAATGGTGCTCCGAGTGATTTGTCAGGGGCGTATGCCCGTGATAGTAGCCCAGTTGATGCATGCGATTATGCAAGCTACGATGTGCCGATGTCAGCACCAGGCGCATGCGCTTGTAGGCCACGTCTTCAGCCCGCGTGCCGACCGTGTCCAGATAGGCCAGAGCGCCTTCGATCTGTTCCAGGATGGTCACACCATCGGCTGCGGCTAGCATAGGCGAATCCTCAACGTTGATCATCACCGGAGAAGAGTGCGCGGCGATGATCTCCGCCTTGTCGGCATAATGCCCCCGCACCAGCAAAGCCAGCCAGGAGCTCTCGTTTACCTTGACGGACCAATGGCCACTCTTTTCCCCAGGTGGCACGGCCACGCTCTCTCGCACCTCCCCGTTCACGATCAATTCCACGCGAGACATCGGTATGATCACACTGGCGACCTGCCACGTCACATTCACCGTGCCCCCGTTGGCCGACATTTCGATGCGGCTTCCCATGGGGTGCCCGTCAATGGCAAACTCGAGCAGTGGGCCGTACGTCACAAAGGTCTCCGCCCGCCGGACCGCCTCCATCCAGGTCTCATAGGTGAACGGCTCACTCGGGTCGATGCGGGCATAGGTGCGCACGGTTCCCACTGCCGTGCCAGCCGACATTTTGTCGGTGCCACCTACGGCAGGGACAAGGTAACCGCAGTTCAAGTAGCGATACCAGTCTGACAGGGAGTAGGGGCTGATGCCGCCATACAAGTTCCCCCATGACGTCATTTCGAGAGCGTCAACGTCGCCACTCACGATGCTGGCCGCGTGCTCTGCGCGGGGATTCGGAAAGTGTGGCAGGATGACCAGCCCCCCTTGTTTCCTGCATTGCCGCGCCCACTCGGTCAGCAATACCTCGACAGGATCGCCCAGGGCAGATTCGTCTGGACCGCCGGTCGTCATCGGCGCGATGATCCTGCCGCGATAGCCCAACAGGGAGATGTGGCCCAGCACGTGCTGTCGGTTCTCCGTTCCCACGCGCACCAGGTATTCGCCATCGCCACCGGTTTCCTTGGAGCCCCACGTCGTTTGGCCGTCGAAATCACCAACGTTGGTCATCAACTCGCCCCACTGGCTGGCCAGCAAGTTGACGACGTTCACGCCTTCAGCTGACCCTTCCAGTAATGCAGAGGTGGGAGAAAGGAAATGCACGTGGGTATCGGCGGTGACCCAACCCTTCTCGCGCCACGGTAGCACCCTTTCGATCTCGACGACGATTTCCCGAGTGGCGGGGAACACCTCGAAAACCTTGCGCACAGGCCGAATCTCAAACCCCTTTGATGCCTCGACGTACACCTTGCCCAGCGGCAGATTGATGGTTGTCTCTCCAGGTATGTACGTGCAGGAGTGGGCGCGGACAGGTTCGGCAAACGTGTCTATACCCAGTCTCCGCGGGTCGAGATGGGCAAACTCCACGCTATAGTCCTCGAACCAGCCTGGGTTGAGGATGCGATGGCGATCAACCGGCGCCAGGTATTCCCCCCGTTCACCGTGGACATGCAGCTTTACTGGGACAGGCTTGCTGCTGCCACGCTCTACTGCCCGTAGCGTGACTCGTTGTGTCGCCGGAGCGACCAACTGCAAAGGGGTGGTTGTCTGCTCGCTTTCGACCTGCAACACGGGGATGACCTGTCCATTGGAGAGGTGAAAACGCGCGTCTGGGTGGGCGGTATATTCGATCAGCACCTCATTCTCAGACATTTCCGGAGTCTGGTTGTTATGCGTTTCTGACCAGATGTCGCTGGGGTAAATCAGGCGCGGTGCTGCCGAGATGACCTGCCCCATGTCGAGTTGGATCTGCTGCAGCAATCCGTCCTCGTCCAAATCAGGGAGAAAAGCATCTCCCTGGGTTAATGTCAAGCACGCTTTGCGGCGTGTCTGCCAGCGCAAAGGCAGCGAGGACGCGTTGCCAGCCGAAATCGCCGACACAACAACAACTCCTGACACCGGCTCGAAGCGGATGCCGACCAAGGTCTTGTCCGGGTGTGCATTCTCCCACGCCCACAGCCAGTTAATCCACTGCCCACCAAGCCCGCCGTCTGGCTGCATTACGCGCGTCTGGGCCCATCCCCAGCCGGGAGATAGTTGCTCGTGCGGCGGACGCCGCGGATAGGGCTTGTGGTGCGCGACCGCCTCAAAGCAGTTCTCGCCCCAACTGCGCTGAAACATGCCAATCTGATGGTGCCGGTGGATCGGCACACGCTCCTCTGTGCCATCGGCGTAGAGCATCACGTAATCGGCCGCCTGTTCGGCGAGTTGCCCCTGCCCGCGCATCGGTGAAATGAATCCACCGGGGCCAGGCTCGACGGGGCGTAGATCTGACGTGTGCATAAAGATCAACCATTGCTTCGTCGTGGGGCTCAACTCGACTGAAACCGGCTTGTCTGCAATCGCCACTACATCTTCGATCTCGAAGGGGATGCCCCAGGCAACGCAGGCACCGCTCGGCGCATGCTCCAGGGCTTCTGCCATTGCCTTCGAGATGCTAACGTCAGCCAACTCAGTGAGAGCCACGCCGCCCTTGAACGGCAGCGGCACAAAAAGAGGTGAACTGGGTCCATCTTGGACGCTAGGCATATCCAACTCCTTCCGGCAGACAGGCTGCTGTGAATAGAGTGGGACATACCCTATCACGAAGCAGTAGGCCGGGCAAACCTGTGCCCTGCGGTGTCTACGACACGTGGGCCGTTTGTAGACCATACCCTGCTAATCGAGCATGGTCTGTAGGGCCAGATAGGCCGGCCGGAGGGAGCCATCCGGCCGGAGCAGGCTGAAACCCGAGGCGACGAAACGAGTGCCGAGCAGCGGCGCATAGTTGAGGTTCCAGAGAAAGAGCGGCCCTATCCTGGGCCACCCATGGGCCAGCTCAAAGGCGCGCAGCGCATAGCTGGCCTGCTGCCACTCGCTGACGGCCGCCATGTATTCCGCCTCCGAGGGCGGCGCGGCGCCCATCCCGTCGAAACTGCCCCAGCCAAATTCGGTGACCCAGATCTGTATCTCGGACCGGCCGCGCTGGTCCAGGATGGCAGAGTAATCCCACAGGGTGTCGCGGAAAAAGAAGGAGGGATGATCATTGTGCGAGGGCGCGGCCGGATCCGGCGAGGCCAGCGAGGAGTCGGGCGGGTTCGCCCAGCCATAGGGGTGGGCGCCGATGGCATCCACCATGTCAGCCACGCCGGCCTCCAGCATCGCGCCAAGGTAGACCCGGTCGTCAACCGCGTCAATGCAGTCGTTGATGCCGGTGGGCCCGGGAGCACCACTCACAATCAGCGCCAGTGGGTCGGCCGGCCGGACCGCTTGCGCGCCCGCCCGCACCAGAGCCACGAAATCGGTCGCGCTGAGTGGGGCGCCGTTCCACTCCCGTCGCAGGTTAGGCTCGTTCCAGAGTTCGTATGCCGCCACTTGGCCCCGGTACCGAGTCGCCAGATAGTGCATGAAATCGGCGTAATCAGCATACTCGGCCGGAGGTCCGTCCATATCAGTGGTCGGGCGACTCCACTCCGGGGCCTTGGCCACGCTCAAGAGCACTTGGATGCCACCGGCCGCAGCACGCGAGATGAACTGATCTAGCTCCTGAATCCTTCTCGCGTCATAGTGGTCGGGCTCAGGTTCATACAGCTTCCAGGAGACCTGGACCTTCACCCACCCTATCTGCAGTGCTCGTAGGTGGTCAAAGATGAGGGACACGTCCTCGTCGTGCAGGTGAACCTGGAGGCCGACCTCGCTGCGGCTCACGGGCGGGCCGTCGTAGACTGGGTGGGCCGGGCTCGGGGTCGCGGTTGGGGCTGGCGTCCGGGTCGGCGCGGTGGTTGAAAGGGCAGTCGGGGAGGGTGCGGCGGGTCGGCTGTTGGCGGCCTTGGGAGGAGCAGCTTCTCCAGATCGGTCGGTTGCCGCGCCAGGCTCGGCGCGGCAGGCGGACAGTGCCCCAACCAATATGGCGAACCAGGCCAGCCTCCGTACGCCTCGGTGCATGGCGGCTGATTCTAGGCCGGGGCGCTGGAGCTGTCAACCTGACGCGCAAGCGAGCTCCGTCCACAGCAGGAGGGTAGTCTATCCGGCCGCTGGCGACTATGCAGAAACGGCCTCCTGACGTACAATGGGGGACCGTTGCTCGCTCGCAGGAACGGACGGTGTGATGTCAGACTCTCGACCCAAGATTAGGCCGCTCAGCCCTCAGCCCGCAAGGGTGCAGGGGCGGCCAGTGCTGCTGCTGCAGGACCCGCTGCAGCTGGCTGACAAGGCAGTCTTCATCCCGCAGGCGCTGGCGCCAGTGCTCGCGTACTGCGATGGCACTCGCACTCTCAGGGAACTGAGGGCTTCCCTCATGATCCGCGCCGGCATCCAGCTGTCCATTGGAGACCTGGAGCGTATTGTGGGGCAGTTCGACGAGGCGCTCCTGCTGGAGAACGACCGTTCGGCCGCCGCGCAGCAGGCCGCCCTGGACGATTATCGCGCCGCCCCTTTCCGGCCGGCTCGCCTGGCGGGCAGCGGGTACCCGGACCATCCCGAGGCGCTGGGTGAACTGCTGGACGATTATATCGAGGCTCTGCCCGGTGAGGCGCTCTCCGATGGGGATTCTCTGCGTGGTTTGGTCAGCCCCCACATCGACTATGAGCGGGGAGGGCCGGTGTACGCTCAGGTCTGGCGCCGCTCCGAGGCCGCTGTGCGCGAGGCGGATCTGGTCATCATTCTCGGGACCGACCACAATGGCGGCAATGGCCGGATAACTCTGACTCGGCAGAGCTATTCGACGCCCTGTGGCGTGCTGCCCACCGATTCGGACGTGGTCGACGCTATTGCCCAGGCGGTCGGGGAAGAAGCTGCCTTTGAGGAGGAGCTGAACCACCTGGGAGAGCATTCGATTGAACTGGCGGCGGTTTGGATGCAGCACGTGCGCGGCGGGGAACCATGTCCAGTGGTCCCCATCCTCATGGGCTCGTTTCACCATTTCGTGCAGGGCGAGGCCGACCCGACCGAGGACCCGACCATCACCAATGCGGTGCGGGCACTGCGGAGCGCCATCGACGGCCGGCCGGCCCTGGTGGTGGCGGCGGCCGACCTGGCGCACATTGGCCCGGCCTTCGGCGATCCGCAACCGGTTGACGGTCTCGGCAAGGCCCGGCTCAAGTCGGCGGACGATGAACTCATTGCCACCATCTGCACCGGTGACGCCGAGGCCTTCTTTCAGGTCATCCGCGGGGAGGGGGATCGACGAAACGTCTGTGGGCTTCCGCCCATCTATCTCATGTTGCGCCTACTGGAGAACGCGAGAGGGGAGCAGGCGGGCTATGACCGCTGCCCGGCCGACCCCCACGGCACCTCCTTCGTCTCCATCTGCGGCGTGGTTCTAGAGTGACCGGGGCCGGCCGGTCTCCTGCGCAGGTGATGAACAGCGTTAACCTGGACCGCGTCAAGCGCCGTCGTCGAGGGAAGGGTGGCCGGCGTCTGGGATTTCGAGCAGCCGCAGGGAGAAGAAGCTGTGGTCAAACTCCTTCTATTCGGGCCGGCTCAAGAGGTCGTGCTGGAGGGGATACGCCGGGAGGCGTGCCGAGTGGGGAGGTTCATCGCCGGCGCGGAAGTGCGCCTGATGGAATGCGCCTCAATGACGCCTCTGACCCAGCGAACGGGCGGAGGTTTCATGTCGCCCCTGCGAGGCTGTTAGGGTCCAGGCCGCCCCTGTGGACATCAGGTAGGGGCACGGCTCTGTAGGAGCGGTCTACATTTTGGGCAAATGGCCGCCGAGCTCGAACTCGAGCTCCCTGGCGCCCGCCTCCGCCCGCACCCTCGTCCCTCTCTTTGGCGACGACTGCAGCAACACATCCGCCAGCGGCTCCCGCAGGTAGCGCCGCAGGATGCGCCTCAGCGGCCGCGCGCCCCATTCCGGGTGTTCGTTCTGAGCCAGCAGCCACTCCTGTGCGCCCTCGGTTACCTCCAGCTCCAACCCGCTCTCGGCCGCCAGCTTGACCTCCTTCTTGAGCATCAGCTTCAGGATCAGGCCCAGCTGCTCACCGGACAGCGGGTGGAAGAGGATGATGTCGTCCAGCCGGTTCAAGAACTCCGGCCGGAAGCGGTGCTTCACCATCTCCATCAGCAGAGTCCGCTGCTCTTCGCTGATGATCGGGTCGGTGAGGAGTTCGGAGCCCAGGTTGCTGGTGAGGATGATGACCGACTCGCTGAACAGGGTGGTCTGCCCCTGCCCGTCGGTGAGCCGCCCCTCCTCCATCACTTGGAGCAGGATATCCGCCACCCGGGGGTGGGCCTTCTCGGCCTCGTCGAACAGGACCACGCTGTAAGGCCGCTCGCGCACCGCGTCCGTCAGCTGCCCGCCTCCCTCGTACCCCACGTACCCGGGCGGCGCGCCGATCAGCCGGTTGACCGAATGCTCCTGCTGGTACTCGCTCATGTCTATCTCGATGGCGGCTTCCTCGTCGCCGAACAGGAAATCGGCCAGCGCCTTGGCCAACTCGGTCTTGCCTACGCCGGTGGGGCCCAGGAAGAGAAAAGAACCAATCGGCCGGCGCGGGTCCTTGAGCCCCACACGCGCGGTCTTGACCGCGCGGCTCACCGCCATCACCGCCTCCTCCTGCCCTATGATCCGCTTGTGCAGGTGCTCTACCATCCGCGCGTATCGGGTGCGCTCGTCCGCCCCTAGCTTGCTCACCGGAACGCCCGTCATCTGGCTGAGGGTCAGTGTGACATCTTCCAGGTCCAGCGACTCGTCCTGCTCCGGCCGCGCGGCCCGCAGCGTAGCGGCCGTCCGGTGGATGAGGTGCATGGCAGCGCCGGGCAATGGAGTGGAGGAGAGATAGCGCTGGGCCAACGACGGCGCCTTTTCCAGAGCGGATTCGTCGATCTTCACCTGGTAGTCTCGCTCCAGGCTCCGCCGGTGCAGGCGCAGGATGGCAACCGTCTCTTTCAGCGTGGTAGGCGGGACCTTGAGGCGGTGGGTGTGCTCGCCGACGGCCGTGCTCTTTCTCATCAGCTTGTCGTAGGCCGGCTGGTCGGTGGACCCCACGATGGTCACCGCTTCCTCCAGCAAGGCCTTCTGCAGGGGGCCGCTGGCGTCGTAGAGTTCGGCGTCCAACCGGCCGCCAAAGAAGCGATGGATGTGCGGCAGAAAGAGGACGCCGCCCCGGGCGCGGTTCAGGCCCGCGCGGAGCGCCTTGACGGGTTCGTCCAGCAGCACGGGCTCTGAGACCTGGACCAGCGATTTGAGATCGGCCGGTCCGTTCCCCTCCGCCATCTGGAAGGCCAGACTGTGGACCAGGGATCGCTTGCCTACTCCGGCCGGGCCGACGAGAATCACGTGCCTGTCCCGCGCCAGCGAGAGCAGGCTGGTGAGCTCTTGAAGCAGCTCGGCCCGTTCGTAGACGGCCGGCAGATTCCCCTCCTTTGCCAGCGCGACATAGTCAACGGTAGTGCCGCGCCGCGCGCCGGTGTGGGACGCCAGCGCCTCGGTGACGGCCGCCGAAGTCAGACCGTGGCGCTGCAGCACGCCCGAGGTCGTGATCCCCCGCTGCGCCATCGCCGCCAGCACGTGGTCGGTGCTGGTCTTGACCTCGTCGTAGGCCTGGGTAATGCTCAGGGCCTCGTCCAGGACCTTGACCAGTTCGTTGGAGAGCGGCACCCGCTTGCCATCGGGGTCTCGAAACGCAAACTTGACGTCGCGTCCCACCCGCATGCGGGCCATCGTCTCCACCGTGCTCTCTAGCGCCTCGAGCTCGAAACCTCGCTCCTCTGCCATCCGAGCCAGCAGCCGGTGTGCGGCCGATCCCGGCCGCCGGATAAAGGCCAGGAGCATCGTCTCCGGGGTCAGCAGCGGCTGGTGGTAGGACCGCATGATGTTGCCGGCCGCGTGTAACTCGTCGCTCAGTTCGGTCGATAGCAGTTTGGGGTTCAGTGTACCCACGTGCCTTTCCGGATAGAGGCGGCCCTGGTGGCCGCCCTGCAATTGTAGCACGGAGTGCGCACCCGTTCAATCACTCTTTGCCAGCGGCCACCTGGCAGTCGACGCAACCCGGAAGACGGCAATGGCACTAAAGAGTGATGGCGCAGTGGTGAACATGGGATATACTACCCGGAGTGAAAACGCCTGGCCCAGCAGCGGCTGGGCGCCGCGTTAGAGGGAGGCCGCATGGCTGATGGCATCGTTGCCAGGATAGGGGAACACGACCATACGGCCGAGATGGCCGCGCTGCACGACACGCTCAAAGAGTGCATGCAGTGCGGCACCTGCGCCGCCACCTGCCCCGTCGCCAATGAGATGGACTATACCCCGCGGCAGATCATCCACCTGGTCACCCTGGGCCTGGAGGAGCGAGCGCTGGGCAGCACGGCTATCTGGACCTGCGCCTCTTGTACTCACTGCACCGCCAAGTGCCCCCGCAGCATCGAGATCACCGAGATGATGTATCGTCTACGTTCTTTGGCGATCCAGCGGGGCTACCGGGCGCAAGGGGGTATGGTGTTCACCAAGAGCTTCCTCGACGTGATCAAGGAGCACGGCCGTACCTTTGAGGCCGAGCTGCTGCTGCGCTACAGTCTCCGTACCAATCCCTTCGCTCTGCTCAAGCAGATCGGGTTTGGTCTGACCATGTTCCGCCGTGGCAAGGTCTCTCCGCTGCCGGACCGGATCAAGGGACGGGACCAGGTTCGGGCGATTCTGGATAGGGCGCCATGAGCGAGATGAGATTCGCCTATTATCCTGGATGCAGCCTGGAGAGCAGCGCCAAAGAGTACGACATGTCGCTGCGGGCTGTCTTTGACAGGCTGGGAATCGAATTGGTGGAGATCGAGGACTGGAACTGCTGCGGGGCTACGCCGGGCGCTGCGACCGATGAGGTTACCCGTGCGGCCCTGGCGGCCCGCAACCTGGCCTGGGCCGAGGAGCAGGGGCTGGACGTGGTCGCGCCCTGCAGCGCCTGCTACAAGAACCTGCGCAAGGCGTCGCTGCTGCTGCAGGAGGATCCGCAGCTGCGGGAAGCCGTAAACGCGCGGTTGGACGGCCGCCGGATCGAGAACCCCCCCACCGTCAAAGGGGCAGTAGAGGTGCTGGCGGTGGACCTGGGGCTGGACAGCCTGGAGGTGAGCAAGCAGCATACCGGCCTCAAGGTGCTGCCCTACTATAGCTGCCCGATGACCCGCCCCAAGGGAGGCTACGAGGACACCGAGCGGCCGGTTGCCCTGGACCGGTTGGTCGAGGCCCTGGGTGGGGAGCCGCTGGACTCCCCCTGCAAGACCAAGTGCTGCGGCGGGGGTATTGTGATGAACCGAGAGGACCTTGCTCTCGACCTCACCGGCCGGATCCTGGGCCAGGCGACCGAGATCCAGGCGGACTGCATGATCACCATGTGCCCTCTGTGCCACATGCTGCTGGACGCCTATCAACCCAGAGCAGGCAGACGGCTGAAGCGGAGATTCGACCTGCCGGTGCTCTACTTTAGCCAGCTGATTGGGCTGGCGATGGAGATCGACCCCGAGGAGTTGGGTTTGAAGCGCCACGTGATTTCACCCTTCCCGGTGTTAGAGCGAACAGGGGTGTTGTAGTATGAGCGAACCCAGAATCGGCGTCTACGTCTGTCACTGTGGCACCAACATCAGCGCCAAGGTTGACGTGGCGGATGTGGTCGCCTTTGCCGAGGGCTTGCCAGGTGTAGCACTGGCCCAGGAGAGCAAGTACAGTTGCTCTGACCCTGGTCAGAAGCAGATCGCCGACGACATCGCAGCCGCAGGGTTGGATCGAGTGGTGGTGGCAGCCTGCTCCCCCCGGATGCACGAGGGCACCTTTCAGCGCTGCATCAACTCGGCCGGGCTGAACCCCTACTTTCTGGCGATGACCAACATACGCGAGCAGGTCGCCTGGGTGCACCAGGATGGCAGCGTCGCCACTCAGAAGGCCAAGGACCTGGTGGCGGCCGCAGTGCAGCGAGTTCGGCTGCACGCGCCCCTGTACCCCCGCAAGGTAGCTGTCACGACGGCGGCCCTGGTCGTCGGCGGCGGGGTAGCGGGCATCCAGACCGCGCTGGACGTTGCGGACGCCGGCTATCAGGTTTACCTGGTAGAGCGGGAGGCCACCATCGGCGGCCGTATGGCCCAGCTCAACAAGACCTTCCCCACGCTCGACTGTAGCACCTGAATTCTCGGCCCCAAGATGATGGATGCCGGTCGGCATCCCCGGATCGAGCTACTGACCATGAGCGAGGTTACCGACGTACATGGCTACGTCGGGAACTTCCAGGCCACGATCAAGAGCCGGCCGCGTTACGTGGACCCGGCCAAGTGCACTGCCTGCAACGCCTGCACCGAGGCCTGCCCGCTGACCGCGGTGGACGAGTTCAACGCGGGGCTTTGCTCTCGCAAGATCGCCTACCGCCCCTTTGCTCAGGCGGTCCCCAATGTCTATGCCATCGACAAGGACGGCATCCCTCCCTGCCAGACCGCCTGCCCGGTCGAACAGCGCGCCCAGGGGTACATCGCCCTGATTCGCGAGGGGCTGTATGAGGATGCTCTCCGTGTGATCCGGGAGGACAATCCGTTCCCCAGCGTCTGTGGTCGCTCCTGCCATCACCCCTGCGAGGGCCGGTGCACGCGCCGCTACGTGGACCAACCGGTGTCCATCATGGCGCTCAAGCGCTTTGTCACCGACCACCTGCACGACCTTGGGTGGCAGCCGGAGGTCGAGCCGGTTCCCCAGACCCAGGAGAAGCGGGTCGCGATCATAGGCTCGGGGCCGGTAGGCCTGACGGCCGCCCAGGACCTGGTCCGGAACGGTTACGGCGTCACCGTTTTCGAGGCGCTGCCGGTAGCCGGCGGCATGATGCGGGTGGGCATCCCGGAACACCGGTTGCCCAAGGCGATTCTGCAGCGCGACATCGACCACATCCTCGCCCAGGGGGTTGACCTGCAGCTCAACAGCCCCATCAGTGATCCGGTGGCCCTGCGAGAGCAGGGTTATGACGCGGTCTTGCTGGCTACCGGCGTCAGCAAGCAGACCCGGCTGGGCATCCCGGGCGAGAACCTGGAGGGTTACCTGGATGGGGTCAAGTTCCTGCGCGACGTGAGCTTGGAGCAGCCCGTGGAGATTGGCGAACGGGTGGTAGTGGTCGGCGGCGGCATCACGGCCGTGGACTGTGCCACCACCGCGGTGCGCCTGGGGGCCAAGGATGTCACGCTGCTGTACCGTCGGTCGCGGGGCGAGCTGCCGGTGTACAAGGAGGATCTCACCGAGGCCGAAAACGAGGGGGTCCAGTTGAGGGACCGCACCGTAGCCACCGCCATCCTCGGAGACGAGAACGGCCGGGTGAGGGGGGTGGAAGCCGTCGAGTCCAAGCCGACCGGCCGCATTGACCAGACAGGGGCGCGGGACCTGGCGGTAGTGGAAGGCACTGAGTTCACTTTGGAGGCTGACACGGTCATCCGCGCCGTGGGCCAGTTCGCGGACCTCTCCTATCTGGCGCCCGAATACCAGAGCCTGGCGGGGGATAAAGAGACGCTGCAGGTTACGGTCGGTTCGGAGCCCGCGCTTCAGGGCATATTTGCCCACAGCGGCGAGATACCCGGCTCAGGTTTTGTGGTCAACGCTATTGCGCTGGGGCACCAGGCGGCCGAGAACATCCATTGCTACCTGCAAGGTGAGTCCCTCTCCGCGCCGCCCAAGACCCGGCCGCCCGAGACCAAGTGGACACGGGAAGAGGCCATCGCCAAGGCTCGCCAGAAGGGCATCGATTCCAAACCCAGGGTCGCGGCGCGGGCGCTGCCGGTATCCGAACGGGCGGAGACCTTCCGCGAGACCTGGCTGACCTATACTGAGGAGCAGGCCAGGACTGAGGCCGGCCGCTGCCTGGATTGCGCTTCTTGCTGCGAGTGCCTGCGCTGCGTCTGGGCCTGCGGTCCCGGCGCCATCGACCACCGGATGACTGAGCAGGTGCGCGAGATCGAGGTGGGCGCCGTTGTGCTGGCAACCGGCTATGAGCTGTACGATGCCGCGGGGATTCCGCAATACGGGCACGGCCGCTACCCCAACGTCCTGGATGGGCTAGAGTTCGAGCGCATGACCAATGTGTCGGGGCCCACCGGCGGCAAGATACTCTGCGCCGATGGTGGCGAGCCCAGGTCAATTGCCATCTTGCACTGCATTGGCAGCCGTGACGACAATCACAAGGAGTACTGCTCCCGTCTCTGCTGCATGTACGCGCTCAAGCTGGCCCATCTGGCCAAGGATTTCACCAGCGCCGAGGTGTACGAGTTCTACATTGACCTCCGCGCGGCCGGCAAGGGGTACGAAGAGTTCTACCGGCGGGTGCAGGAGGACGGCGTCAAGTTCATTCGCGGCAAGGCTACCGAGATCGAACCTTCCAACGGCCGCCTGCTGGTCAGGGCGGAAGACACTCTGATCGGTGAAAAGATCGAGGTGCCCGTGGACATGGCGGTGCTCATCACCCCCATGCAGCCGTCCGCTGGCGCGCGAGAGGTTGGTCAACTGGTGGGCGTCAGCGTGGGCAAGGATGGCTTTTTCAACGAGCTGCACCCCAAACTGGCCCCCGTCAACACCTCCGCTGATGGCGTCTTTTTGGCCGGCTGCGCCCAGGGCGTCAAGGACATCCCTGATACGGTGGCCCAGGCCAGCGCGGCCGCCAGCAAGGTGATTGGCTTGCTGGCTCAGGGGGAGGTAGAGATCGACCCCGTCACAGCTCACGTCATTGACGAGCGGTGTTCCGGCTGTGGTGAGTGTGTCCTGACCTGTCCCTACAGCGCCATTGCTCTGGCGGACGGCTGCGCTGAAGTGAACGAGGCGCTCTGCAAAGGGTGCGGCACCTGCGTAGGCGCTTGTGTCAGTCACGCGATAGACGTCAGCCATTTCGAGGATGAGCAGCTGATGGCCGAGTTGGTCGGCATGATGAATCGCCCCGGGGAGCTGGTGTTGGTCTGACGGGTGAATGCGGGCCTGACGCTGCCCGCTCACTCCCGTCTCGGTGAGGGCCGATGACAGAGACGTTTCAGCCCCGCATTGTGGGTTTCCTGTGCAATTGGTGCAGCTACGCCGGGGCGGACGGGGCCGGCATTGCTCGGTTTCAGTATCCGCCCAACGTGACCGTCATACGAGTAATGTGCTCGGGGCGCGTGTCGCCAGAGATGGTCATCCGCGCCTTCCGCGAAGGGGCGGACGGAGTGATCGTCCTCGGGTGCCACATCGGTGACTGCCACTATATCAGCGGCAATCACCGCACCGCCAAGCGCATCCCCATGCTGCAGAACCTGCTGGGGTACGTGGGGATAGACCCGCGCCGGCTGCGGCTGGACTGGGTTTCTTCGGCCGAAGGCCCCAAGCTGGCCCGCGTGGTGGACGAGTTCGTAGCCGCTATTCGGGGGCTGGGACCGGCCGGGTACCGGGCGCTGGCGGCCGTCCCGGAGGGCGCTTTGCAGGGAGCGAGGCAGCATGGAGCCTGAGATCCGCGGACAGCTGGGAGCGGCCGTCGAAGAGGCGCTGTCCCGGCTGGACGGCGTACTCGCACTGAAACAACAGCCGGTTGGCTCCGCTCCCCATCTCTACCAGCGCGATGAAGAGTTGGATCTGCTGGCCCTTGAGCCGCGCTATCCCATGGCGCTGGTGCTGGACAGACTGCTGGATAGCTTTCCCGAGGCGCGGCTTGGCGTGGTGGCGCGCGGCTGTGACGAATGGGCGCTGACTGAGCTGGCCAAGCGACACCAGGTTGATCTGGAGCGGGTGGAGATCATTGGGGTTGCCTGCTCGCATGAGCAGGCGGTCGAGTGTCGCTGCGCGGAGCCTTACCCCTCGACCATCAGCGTAGGCGTCCAGGCCGAGGGCGTGGAGGATGCGCTGGTGGCCGAGCATCGCCGGCTCTCTCTGGAAGAGCGCGATGCCTTCTGGAGTCGCCAATTCGCCAAGTGCGTCAAGTGCTACGGCTGTCGCAACATCTGCCCCGTCTGCTACTGCCCTGCCTGCGCGCTGGAAGACGAGATATGGGTAGAGCGTGGGTTGATGGCCCCTCCGTTCCCCAGCCTTCACCTGGTCCGTGCCATGCACATGGTCGGCCGCTGCATCGGCTGCAAGGAGTGCGAACTGGCCTGTCCGGCCGACATCCCGCTGCCCATCCTCTACACCCTGATGCGCCAGGATGCGGCCGAGTTATGGGGCTATCTCCCGGGCAAGAGCGTGGAGGACCAGCCTCCGCTGCTGGTGACGTTATGAACTCTCGCCACCCGGCCGCGGGCAGCACTGAGAAGCGGGACCTGACAGCTCTGGTGGGGATTCGTTCTTTGTCTCAGTTGAACAGAGAAGCTCTACCGCGGAGCATGCAGAGAGAAGAAGGGAAGGGCTGCAATATACTGAGAGTAGCAAATGAAACGAGGAGTTTTGAGACAGACCTCCAGAACTCTGCGCTCTCCGCGATCTCTGCGGTGAGCTGATTCTCTTTTTTCAGAGGAATCGGTCCATGGAGTATCACAGCGTACAGACAACCTGCCCCTATTGCGGGGTGGGGTGCAACCTGGAGTTGCAGGTCGTGGACGGCCGGCTGTCGGGAGTGCTGCCTGCCAAGGGCCATCCCGCCGGGGAGGGCAAGCTGTGCATCAAGGGTTGGAACGCTCATTCCTTCGTGCACCATCCCGACCGGCTCACCACGCCCCTGATAAAGCGGGAGGGGGAGTTGCGAGAGGCGTCGTGGGACGAGGCGCTGGCGCTGGTCTCTCAGCGGTTGACCCGTATTCGCGATGAGCACGGTCCAGATTCCATCGGCGTGCTCAGTTCGGCCAAGTGCACCAACGAAGAGAATTACGTCCTGCAAAAGTTCGCCCGCGCCGTCGTCGGCACCAACAACATAGACCACTGCGCCCGTCTTTGACACAGCCCCACGGTGGCCGGTCTGGTCGCAGCGTTTGGCAGTGGGGCAATGACCAACTCCACGCCGGAGATCGAGAACAGCAAGTGCATCCTGATTGCCGGATCCAACACCAGCGAGGCCCATCCCCTCATCGCCAGCCGGGTATATCGGGCGCAGGAAAAGGGCGCCACGCTGATCGTCGTGGACCCCCGTGATATCCAGATGGCGAGAATGGCCGACATCCATCTGCGGCAGCGGCCGGGCACCGACGTCGCCTGGCTCAATGGGATGATGAACGTCATCCTCGACGAAGGTCTGGCTGACGGCGAGTTCATCGACCAGAGGACCGAGGGTTTTG
>JAUVHW010000382.1 GCA_030593075.1 Ardenticatenales bacterium | reverse complement strand
CGACTTGCGCGAATCAACCTGGGTTCTGCCATGCGAGACCTCCGCTGCAGCCTACACTCTTCCCCCGCGAATGCTTGAACAGTGAGGACGGTGTGTGCTCTGCGCGCCACCGGCCTACGCAGGTACCCCCACCGTGACTCGAACACGGGCCTTTGGCTCCGGAGGCCAACGCTCTATCCACTGAGCTATGGGGGCAAATGTGAACGCGCTGATTCTGCCACACGGCCGTTGATTTGTCAAGCCGCGTGGCTCGCCTACGTTTCAAAGATCATGAGAGGTGGCAACGGCCGGCGGCGCGAGAACGAACTGTCTGGATCCGCGCTATCCGCCATACTGCCGGCTGCCATTTGACAGCCAGTCTTCTGCCTCCTATAATCTAGGCTGCTTATAATAATCAGCTTATAGAGAGCGTGCCATGAGTAGATTCGTTGGTCGGGAGAGGGAACTGGCCGAACTGAACACAGTTCTGGAAGATGGCGGCGCTCAGTTCGTCCTCGTCTATGGCCAGCGACGGGTGGGAAAGACCACTCTCGTCCTGGGTTGGGCCAAGCAGGCGGGGCGGCCGGTCATCTACTGGGTAGCCACCCGCGATACGCCAGCGCAGGTGCGGCTGGGCTTTGCTCAGGCCCTCTGGGCCTGGGCCCACCCGGGCAGCCAGGCTGTACCCCGTTTCGACACCTGGGCTGCACTCTTTGAAACGGCCGCGCGTCTCATCGGCGACCAGCCGGTGATTCTGATCATGGATGAGTTCTCCTACGCGGCCGAGTCTGATCCGCCGCTGCCCTCCAATTTGCAGGTGGCCTGGGACCACCACTTCAAGGATAGTGACGTAACCATTGTGCTCACCGGTTCGCACATCGGGATGATGGTGGAGCTGATGGCCTACCACGCTCCCCTTTACGGGCGTTTCACCGCTCAGCTACTAGTTGACCCACTCCCCTTCCCTGCACTGGCCGAGTTCTTGCCCCGATACTCCATAGCCGAGCGGGTGGCTGTGTATGCAGTCGTCGGGGGAATCCCCGCCTACCTGGAGCGGTTCGTCGACACGGAGAGCATCGGCGCCAACGTCCAGCGCCTCTTCATGCGGCGCACCGGTATGTTCCGCAGCGAGCCGTTCATCCTGATTGGGGATGTGATCCGCCGCGAGACGCAGACCTACGAGGCGGTACTGAAAGCGGTGGCGGCCGGCAAGCGGACACCCCAGGAGATCGGCGCCATGTTGGGTCTGGCCTCTTCCTATCTCAGTCCTTACCTCAAACAACTGGAAAAGCTGCGCCTGATTGAGCGTCGCCTGCCGGCCACCATCCCGCCGGAGCGCCGCCGGACCAGTCGCACCAGCCGCTACCACCTGGCCGATCCCTACCTGCGTTTCTACTTCCGATTCATTGCTCCGAACCTGAACCTGGTCGAACAGGAGCTGACCGGGCTGCTGTGGGAACGCATGGCCGAGCAGTTCCGTGCATTCGTAGGGGTGACGGCCTTTGAGGACCTATGCCGGGAATGGACGCTGGTCCAGGCCCGCGCCGGGAGGCTGCCTTTCCCGCCGGAGATCGTGGGCAGCCACTGGGCGAGGGACGTTCAGGTGGACGTGGTGGCAATCAACTGGCGGCAAAAAGCGATCCTGCTGGCAGAGTGCAAGTGGGGCGTCGATGTCGTACACCGCTCCACAGTGCGGGAGCTACTGGAGAAAGCACCACGAGTGATCCCGGACCCCGGAGCGACTCCGGACAGCGGATGGCAGGTCCATTATGCCTTCTTTGCTCGTGCCGGTTTTACCGACGCGGCGCGCTCCGAGGGAAAAGCCGCCGGCGCTCACCTGGTCGATCTGACAACATTGGATGCCGGTCTTTGCTGATGCCGGAGCTGTCCAAGCGGACCAACCCATTCTGGTCAGCCCCCAGTATGGTGGCATGTGCATCGATAGACACCACCCATGGGGGTAGCGGTAGATCTCGACCGATTCTGGCGGCAGCCTCAGTCGGTCACAACCGCTTCTCCAGCCGGATCTCGTCCCGCACCGGGATGCCGCCGACTCCGATATGCGGTTCGCCGGGGCTATCGGCCGCTATGCCGCCGGCGCGGATCCCGGTGATCTGGAACCCCCAGCGTTGGTACCGGTACAGCGCCAGCAGGTTGTCGTTGGAGGTCGCCACGACCAGCCGGCCGATCGTCATCTCTCGCGCCTTCTCGTCCAGCACTGCCATCAACCGGCCGGCGGCGCCCCGCCGCTGGTACTGCGGCAGTACGTTGAGCACCACGATGTTGAACGCGTCCCAGTCCGGCTCTACAGCGTAGCTCAGTACCCCCACGACCCGCTCACCGTCGCAAGCCAGCAGCGCGGGCAGCTCGGCCGCCCGGTAGGTGCGGCCAAAGCAGTCCATGTCGTCCTGACCCCAGAAATGGTCCCACAGCCGCAGGATGTCCGGCGCGTCGGCCGGCGTGCCCGGCCGGACCTGCAGTGCCGACGCGCGCCTCTCCTCTCCCGACCGGATTTCGCCGCGGGTGGAGCGGACCTCCAGGCAGCTGTGAACCGGACAAAGCGGCTCCCCTGTGATCCGATCCTGGTACCAGGCCGGCCGGCCGCAATACGCACACTTGGTCATGGTCACGACTCCTCTCGTCAAAGGGGTCATTCACGGCCGAGATCGCGGAGAATGTCGAGTTTCAAGCATGCCCTGCAATACCGCTGCTTCACTGTGAACCTCTCAACTCTGCGCCTCTGGTCATTCTTCTCTCCGCGGTCTCTGCGTGCTCCGCGGTGGATCCAGTACCTTCAGCGGAGTCCTCTCAAGAAGGGGGTCATTCACCGCCGAGATCGCGGAGAACGCTGAGTCTCAGGTGTGCCCTGGAACGCGACGCCCTTCCTCTCACACTCTCAAGACGGTGTCCCACGTCCTCTCTTCTCTCTGCGGTCTCTGCGTGCTCCGCGGTG
>JAUVHW010000098.1 GCA_030593075.1 Ardenticatenales bacterium | reverse complement strand
TAGAGCCGCAAATCGGTTGCCACCTGGTCGTTGCGTGAGCGGCCGGTGTGCAGCTTACCGCCCAGCGGCCCGATGATCTCGGTGAGGCGGCGTTCGACGGCCGTGTGGATGTCCTCGTCGGCCGGCTGGAACGAAAAGCTGGCCTCCGCCATTTCGGCCCGCACTGCCTCCAGGCCCTCTACGATCTTGGCCGCTTCCTCGTTGGTCAGCACCCCCACGCGAGCCAGGCCCCGCGCCCAGGCGACGCTGTCAGGGATGTCCTGGTTGTAGAGCCGCTTGTCAAAGGGCAGACTGGCGTTGAACCGGTGGGCCAGCGCGTCGTGTTCCTTGGTGAATCGGCCGCCCCAGAGCTTCATAGCAGCTCCCTAGGGTCGTGTTCGGATGCAGATGAGCACTGGTCGACTATCTCATCTGCGCCCGTCTTTGTGTCGATGCGCAGTCGTGGCCGGAGGCGATTCTGTTTGCGGCTAGTCCCGTTTGAACTTGGAATAGTCCGGTGCGGCGTAGCGAGTCTTTCCACCGTTGCTGACCTCCATCATTGCCTTGACCTTCATCTGCAGGCCGAACAGGTTGATAAAGCCGACCGCGTCTCCCTGATTGTACACGTCGTCCTCGCCAAAGGTGGCGAAATCCTCGCGATAGAGGCTGTTGGGGCTGTAGCGGCCGGCCACCATGGCATTGCCCTTGTAGAGCTTGAGCCGCACCCATCCGGTTACCGTCTTTTGGGTCTCGGTGATAAAGGACTGAATCGCCTCGCGCAGCGTGTGATACCACTTGCCGAAGTAGACCAGTTCGGCGTAGCGCAGCGCCACCTGCTCCTTGAAATGGGCGGTGTCGCGGTCCAGGCAGAGCGACTCCAGTTCGCGGTGGGCAGTGTAAAGGATAGTGCCGCCCGGCGTCTCGTAGATGCCGCGCGACTTCATCCCCACAAGCCGGTTCTCTACCAGGTCAGTGCGGCCCACTCCGTGCTTGGCTCCCAGCTCGTTGAGGGTTTCGATCAGCGCGGCCGGGCTGAGTTCCACTCCGTTTACCGAGACCGGTATGCCCTGCTCGAAAACGATCTCCACTACCTCGGCCTCGTCCGGTGCTTTGTCCGCCGGTACGACCCACTGGTAAGTGGCAGCCTTGGGCTCGTTCGCCGGATCCTCCAGATCGCTGCCCTCGTGTGACATGTGCCACATGTTTCGATCTCGACTATAGTTCGATTTCGATGTGGCAGAAACCGGGATGCTGTGGGCCTTGGCGTACGCCAGCGCCTGCTCCCGCGAGCGAATCTCCCACTCGCGCCAGGGGGCGATCACCTTCAGAGTAGGGTTGAGCGCCTTGTAGGTCAGCTCAAAACGCACCTGGTCGTTCCCCTTGCCGGTGCAGCCATGCGCCACGGCGTCAGCCCCTTCGGCTTCGGCGACCGCGACCTGCCACTTGGCGATCAGCGGCCGGGCGATGGAGGTGCCCAGCAGGTACTGGCGCTCGTATACGGCGCCTGACTGCAGCATGGGGAAGAGGAAATCCTGGGCAAACTCGTCGCGCAGGTCCTCGATGACGCACTTGCTAGCTCCGCTGGCGACCGCCTTGGCGGGCAGCCCCGAGAGCTCTTCACCCTGCCCGATGTTGGCGCAGAAGCAGATGACCTCGCAGCCATAGTTCTCCCGCAGCCAAGGGACTATGACCGAGGTATCCAGGCCGCCCGAATAGGCCAGCACAACCTTGTTGATCTTGGACGTCATGACTCACTCCTTTCGCTAGATGCAGAATGGTTAATGTCGGCCAGGTGAAGCACCACGGCCGTCTCATCACAGTTATCTCGGATGGCGCACAGCTGGCAGTCGCGCCAGATCTTCTCCGGAAAGGCTTCCCGCTCGCTGACCGCAAAGCCGTGTTTCTGGAAGAACGGCACGACTCTGGTGAGGGCAAAGAGAGTGGGGATTTCCTGGCGTCGCGCTTCGGCGATCAGTGCGGTCACGATGGCGCTTCCCCTTCCTTGCCTCTTGGAACCATTGCGGACGACGAGCGAGCGGACTTCGGCCAGCCGAGGTGTATAGTGCAGCAGCGAACCGCAGGCCAGAACCTGGCCCGCTTGCTCGCCCACGATCCAGTTGGGCAGCGTCTCGCGGATCTCCTCCGCCGAGCGGGGCAGAACCTCGGCGCGCTGGGCATAGTCGCTTATCAGGGCGGCGATGGCGGGAACGTCGTTGGGGTTGGCAGGTCGTATCCTCATGGCTCAGAAGTCCTTCAGACAGTCGCCGATAGTGTCGAGGGCAGTGTCTATCTGCTCCCGCGTGATGATGAGCGGCGGGCAGAGCCGGAGAACGTTCTCGCCCGCATTGATGATCAGCAGCCCCCGCTCGGCCGCGGCCGCCACCAGCGGCTTGACCGACTCGCTGAACTCTACCCCGACAAAGAGACCCGCTCCCCGCACCTGGACCACCTTTGTCGAGGGCAGCTTCCGCAGGCGGCCCAGGAGGTACTCTCCGTTGGCCCGGACGTTGGCTAGGAACTCGGGTTGGTTGATTCGATCAAAGACCACCTGGGCCGCCCGGCAGACCAGAGGACCGGCCGCAAAGGTGCTGCCGTGGTCGCCTGGCTGCATCACCTGAGCTATCGCTTCGGTGACCAGTGTCGCCCCTATGGGCAGCCCTCCGGCCAGCGGCTTGGCCAGCGTCATGATGTCAGGCGTTACGTCGTAGGCCTGGTGGGCCCACAGGTATCCGGTGCGGCCCAGGCCGCACTGCACCTCGTCGAACACCAGGAGAGCCCCGTTCTGGTCGCACAACTGGCGAAGGCCCTGGAGAAAGGCGGGTTCGGCCGGCTGGATGCCTCCTTCTCCCTGGACTGGCTCCACGACAACAGCGCAGGTTCTGGCTGTGATGGCCTCCCGGGCGGCTGCAAGATCGTTGAACGGCGAAAGAACCACATCTGGCATCAGCGGCGCAAAAGGCTCCCGGTACTTGTTCTTGGCGGTCAGAGAGAGCGCGCCGATGGTCCGGCCGTGAAAGCTCCCGGTGAAAGCGACGAGCCCCGTCTTGTCATCGTCCTTCTGTCGCGCCCACTTGCGGGCGAACTTGATCGCCGTTTCGTTGGCCTCGGAGCCAGAGTTGCAGAAAAAGACACGGTCGCCGAAAGAGTTCTGAACCAGCCGCTGCGCCAGCTCGATGTGGGGCGCGGTGTGATAGAGGTTGCTGACGTGGGTCAGCACTCGGGCCTGCTCGGCGACTACCCGGGCCCACTCGCTGTCAGAGTGGCCCAAGGCGTTGACGGCGATTCCGGCCGCAAAGTCGAGGTATCGCTTGCCTTCTGCATCAAAGAGGTACGCGCCCTCGCCGTGGGTCAGCACCATCGGCGGACGCAAGTAGGTGGGAACGATGAGCGCGGACTCGGCCTGTATGATTTCGTCTGGGTTCATGTCATGTCCTCAACCACGGATTACACGGATTGTGCCGATTCACCGCGGTGATCTGTCACGCTTTTCGGATCTCGTGGGCAATGAAGGTGGTGCCCGCATGGGATGAGTCCGGCCGGGAGAGGCTGGCGAGGTCGATGATGCGGGCCCGCTGGACGCCCTGGGTCACGGCCGCCAGCGCAGCGTGGACCTTGGGCAGCATCCCGCCCTGGATGACGCCGCTGGCTATCAGCTGCTCGGCCTGCGCTAGCGTCAGCGTCGGGATGACTCTCCCCTGTTGCAGCACACCGGGGACGTTTGACACCAGGTCGAGCAGGCTGGCGCTGAGTGCTCCTGCCAGCGCGCCGGCCGCGTGGTCGGCGTTGACGTTGTAGGTTCTGCCGTCCAGCCCCAGCGAGATTGGTGAGACCACTGGAGTAACGGCCTGCTCCACCAACTGCGTGATCACCTCTGTCCGTACTTGGACGACCTCCCCCACCAGGCCCAGATCGGCCGTGGGATGCTCCTTCTTCTGGCAGCGCAGCAGTCCCCGATCGACGCCGCTCAAGCCAGTGGCATCGACGCCGGCCGCCAGCAAGGCGCTGACAACCCGTTTATTGACCCGGCCGGAAAGCACCATCTCTGCCGCCGCCAGCGAATCGGCGTCGGTGACGCGCAAACCTTCGACCTTAACACTGTTCAGCCCCAGCCGAACTTGCAGGTCTGCGATGGCCCGGCCGCCTCCGTGCACGATCACCATCGGTTCCGCCGCGGCCGCCACTACCTCCGCCAGCCCCTCCAGGAACCCGGCGTCATCCAGTTCATTCCCCCCGATCTTGAGCACGTGCATGTCAAGCTCGTCCCGTCAGGTAGGGTGTGTAGACCAGGCCGGTTGTCTCTTCGAGTCCGAACATCAGGTTCATGTTCTGGACCGCCTGGCCAGCCGCTCCCTTGAGCAGGTTGTCAATGGCCGAGGTGATGATGAGGGTCTCAGCGGCCATAGTGAGGGAAAAGACGCAACGGTTGGTGTAATTGGCGTGCGCCAGGGAGGCCAGCTGGCCGGGCTGGAGCAGGCGGACAAAGGGCGCCGCGGCATAGGCTTCTTCATACAGGCCGCGCAGGTCCGCTTCGTGCTGCGCCCGAGATGCGTTGGCGAGAGGGACGTAGATGGTGGACAGAATGCCGCGCGGCACGGGCACCAGGTGGGGAGAGAAGACCAGCGCTGGCGGGGGGTCGCTCCACCAGGCAATTGCCTGCTCCATCTCGGGCAGATGGCGGTGCGCCCGGCCGATAGCATAGGGGCTCACGTTGTTTGCGACCTCCACGAAATGGGTGTGCTGCTTGGGTGCCCGGCCGGCGCCCGAGACGCCCGATTTGGAGTCGGCAATGATAGGTCTATCTGGAGCGCAGAGGCCCGCTGCCAGCAGCGGCTGCAAGGGCAGCAGGATGCTGGTGGGATAACAGCCGGGGTTGGCGACCAGGCGAGCGGCCGGCAGATCCTCGCGAGCCAGTTCCGCCAGGCCGTACACCGCCTCTGCCAAGAGGTCCGGCGCGGGGTGCTCCAGCCCATACCATTGGGCATAGGCGGCCGCGTCGCGCAGACGGAAATCGGCGCTCAGATCGACTACCCGGGCGCCGGTCGCCAGCGCAGCTACAGCCGCGGGGGCGGCCGCGCCGTGGGGCAGGCTGAGGAACACCACGTCGACCTGATCGAGAGGAGCGTCCTCGGAGCGTATCAGGGGCAGATCAGGCCCGGCCGGATAGACGTCTGCCAGAGATGACCCGGCATAGGATTCCGAAGTGGCAAAGAGCGCCTCGGCCGCCGGGTGGTTCAGTAGGAGCTTGATGAGTTCAAACCCTGTATACCCGGTGGCTCCAAACACGCCTGCTTTGAGCATGCTCTTCTCCATCTGACAAAGAAAAAAGCCGCCAAACCGATTGGTCTGGCGGCTAGAGATACCGTAGTGTGCTTCGCTGCTCAGGGCACAGGCAGCCTAAAGCGCCAGACCTGGAGTCCGACGCTACGACGGGCGCGGGCAACACTCAGAAGCAAAATCCTGTCCATCGTGCCGGAATTGTAGCATACAGCATCCAGCTGTCAACCCAGCCCGAATTCCTCGGACCGCTTCATCCCTTCTCGAATCCGTTCCGTGGGCGATGTCACCGAGACCCGAACGTAGCCCTCTCCGGCCGGGCCAAAGAACGAACCGGGAGCCACCGCCACGCCCGTCTCCTCCAGCAGCGCCAGCGCGAATCGTTCCGAGGGCCTCTCACTGGCGGTCCATCTCCTGGGAAGCTGTGCCCACACGTAGAGTGTGGCGCGGGGGCGTGAGGCCTCCATGCCAGCCGCCTCCAGCCCCTCCAGCAGGATTCCCATCCGCTCCTGGTACACCTGGTTGCGGGCTGCCGTCCATTCGGGGACGGTCGAGAATGCGCGGACGGCCGCCTCTTGCACCGGCCGAAAGATGCCCGAGTCGGTGTTGGACTTGACCTGGGCCAGCGCCGCCAGCGCGGCCGCGTTTCCCACTGCCATCCCTATCCGCCACCCCGCCATGTTCCAGGTCTTGGAGAGCGAGTTGAACTCGACCGCCACCTCCGACGCCCCAGGCACCTGGAGCACGCTAGGCGCCAGGTACCCATCGTAGGTCACGTCGCAGTATGGGGCGTCGTGGCAGAGCAGCAGATTGTGCCGCTGGCTGAACTCCACCGCCTCCGCCAGGAACCCCAGCTCGGCCGTGGCGCCGGTGGGGTTGTTGGGATAGTTCAGCCAGATCATGACCGCCCGGCCGGCAACGTCGGCCGGAATCGCGCTCAGATCCGGCAAGAAGCCCTGCTCCGGCCGCAGCGGGAACCGGTGGACCTGAGCGCCTGCCAGAGCTGCACCCATCGTGTAAGAGGCATAGCCGGGGTCGGGCACCAGGACCAGGTCTCCGGGATCCAGGTAGGACAGAGCCAGGTTTACGATGCCTTCCTTGGAGCCAATGAGCGGAACGACCTGGGTGTCCGGATCGAGGGAGATGTCGAATCGCCGATGATAGTATTCGGCGATTGCCTGCCTCAGGTGAAGCAGGCCCCGGTAACCGGGGTAGCCGTGGTGGTTGGGCTGGCGCGCCGACTCAGCCAGCGCCTCGACGACCTCCTCGGGTGGCGGCAGGTCCGGGTTTCCCATGTCCAGCCGGATCACGTCCAGGCCACGACCACGGGCCGCTTCCACGTGCCTTGCCCAGCGGGCAAAGGGATGGGGCGGCATATCCCGCAGCCGATCAGCACGTTTCATCGCGATGCCTCCCCGTCCCGTAGGGGCGGACCAAGGTGTCCGCCCTACCCACCGCCAATGTGATCCAACAGCGCCGCCAGCCCCAACAGATAACTGCGCCAGCCAAAGCCGCTGACCTGTCCCAGGCAGACCGGCGCAATGAGCGACTGCTGGCGAAAGGTCTCGCGGGCCGAGATGTTGGAGAGGTGAACCTCCACCGCCGGAAACCCGGCCGCGGCAACTGCATCCCGCAGCGCAACACTGGTGTGTGTGTACCCACCAGGATTGATTACTGCTCCATCAGCCCAGTCCATGGCCTCATGCAGTGCGTCGATGAGCGCACCCTCGTGGTTGGATTGAACCATGCGCAGTTTAGCGCCGCGCTCACTCGCTGCCTTGCTCAGCGCCGCGTTGATCTCGTCCAGGGTCACCCGGCCGTAAGTCTCCGGCTCGCGCCGCCCCAGCAAGTTGAGGTTGGGGCCGTGCAAAACGAGCACCTTCAGCGGTTGATCTACGGTTCGTGATTTGGGATTCATCATGGGCTACACCTCGCTCCCATATCGCACATAACAGACTCCACGACGTCGCGCGGTACTTCTTCTGTGATCTCCACCTGGCCGATGGTGGTGGGTAGCACCCAGCGCAGGGCATTCCCGCGCCGCTTCTTGTCGTGGGCCATCGCGTTCCACACGGCGTCAACCCTGAACGGCGGGGACTCAACCGGCAGCTCCCAGGCTACCAGCGCTGCCTCGATGCGGCCGGCGAGCGATGGGTCGGCCCGATCGAGCTCGGCCGCCATCCGCGCCGCTGCCACCATTCCGATCCCCACCGCCTCGCCGTGGCGCAACGTGAATTTGCTCAGCTTCTCCAGCGCGTGGCCCACGGTGTGCCCCAGGTTGAGCACCGCTCGCCGCCCGCCCTCGAACGGGTCTTCCTCAACGATCTCGATCTTGACGCGCAGCGCTCTGGCGATCTGCTGTCCCGTGATCTCCAGACCTGGGTTTTTCCGCAACTCATCAAAGAGGCCGGCGTCCCCAATCACCCCATGCTTGATCGTTTCAACCAGGCCGCAGCGAAGCTCCTCGGCCGGCAGCGTCACCAGCACCCTGGGATCCACCAACACCACGGCCGGCTGCTTGAACGCGCCCACCAGATTCTTGCCCTGCGGCAGATCGACCCCGGTCTTGCCTCCTAGGCTAGCGTCCACCATTGCCAGCAGGGTGGTAGGTACCTGGGCAAAGCGGATTCCTCGCATGTAGGAGGCGGCCGCAAAACCAGCCACGTCGCCGGTCACCCCGCCTCCCAGAGAGAGGACCGTTCCGCCCCGGTCGAGACCGCCGGCCAGGAAATGATCGTAGAGAGTGGCGACGGTGGCCAGTGTCTTGTGCTCTTCGCCGTCCTGGATGGAGCAGGAAAAGGGCTGCAGCCCGGCCGTGAGTAGCGCCACTTCGACTTGGGCACCGTAGAGCGGAGCCACTACAGGGTTGGAGACGACGGCGACGCGGCCGCCCTGGGGCGCACCGCCCGCCCGCAGTGCTCCTCCCACGTGAGCCAGCAGCCCGTTGCCAATGTGGATCTGGTATTCCCCGCCGGGGTGGCGGACCGACAGGGTGATGGTCTCCGCCATCTCGATCACTCGCGCTGCGACCTCGTCGACTGACAGCCCGGTAGTGTCCACCTGCCAGGGAATGGCCGCATAGGCCTGGCGGCGGGCCTCCAGCAACCGCTCGATCTCAGCGCTGGCATCGGCCGCCTGGAGCAGCGGCCGGTCCAGGACTCCCTCCTCGTCCAGCCGGCGCAGAATCTCATCCGGTCCGCACTTTAGGCAGACGACCGTGCCGCTCTGCATCATAAGCGCTCGGTTGTCGGGGTCCACCAGCGCTCCCCCGCCGGTGGCAACCACCACACTCTGTTGGGCGCTTAGTTCTCGGCACAGGTTCGACTCCATCGACCGGAACGCTGCCTCTCCCTCTTCGGCAAAGATGCGCGGGATGGGCTTGCCCGCCCGGGCCTCGATCTCCGCGTCCATGTCCACAAACGGCCGCCCTAGCTGGAGCGCCGCGGCTCGTCCCACAGCCGTCTTGCCGGTTCCCATAAAGCCGGTTAGGATCAGGTTACCTGAATCGCCAAGGCTCATTGTCCATTTCCAGCTCGTCCAGCGCGCCGCGCGGCAGAGCTGCGAACCGTGCATGCATCTCCTCCAGGCTGTCGCCTCCCAGCTTTTCCAACAAGGCGTCGGCCAGGACAAGTGCGACCATGGCCTCGCCCACAACGGCCGCGCGAGGCACCGCGCAGATGTCCGACCGCTCGTAGCGGGTGGTCGCCGGCTCTCCTGTCGCCAGATCCACCGACCTCAACGGCGTCAGCGTCGTCGAGATCGGTTTCATCGCCGCCCGCACCACCACCGGTTGCCCGGTAGTGATGCCACCCTCCAGGCCGCCGGCGCGGTTGGTGCGGCGGGTGAGCTGGCCCTGCTCCACAAGTATCTCGTCGTGGACCTCGGTGCCGAGCTGGGCCGCGTTCTGAAAGGCTGGTCCGATTTCCACACCCTTGATGGCCTGGACAGAGCCAGCGGCCGCCATCAGCCGGGCATCGAGCCGCCGGTCCCAATGGACGTGGCTGCCCAACCCCGGCGGGACTCCCAGGGCGACGATTTCGAACACTCCGCCCAGCGTGTCCTTGGCGGTGGCCGCCTCGTCGATCCGCTTGCGCATTGCCTCGGCCGCGGCCGGTTCGGGGCAGCGCACGTCATTCTCCTCAGCCCTCGCGAACCGTTCGATGTAGGGCAGGTCGAGTGGCAGTGTGTCCGGTACGCCGCCAATCTGCACCACGTAGCTGCCGACGGTGACGCCAAACTCGGCCAGCAGCCGCCGGCATACCGCACCAACCGCCACGCGGGCGGCCGTCTCCCGCGCGCTGGCTCGTTCCAGCCCCAGCCGCAGCTCGCGGTAGCGGTACTTGATCGCCGCCGTCAGATCGGCGTGGCCGGGTCGGGGGACGGTCATGGGCGGGATGTCGCGCTCGCACCAGTTGGTCCAGTCCTGGTTCTCGATCTGCATGGCGACAGGCGCGCCGGTGGTCTGGCCGTTGAGCACCCCGGCCGTCAGACTGACGCTGTCCCGCTCAATCTGCATCCGCCGGCCGCTGCCGTAGCCCTTCTGGCGGCGACGCA
This sequence comes from Ardenticatenales bacterium, assembly GCA_030593075.1. Taxonomy (GTDB): domain Bacteria; phylum Chloroflexota; class Anaerolineae; order Promineifilales; family UBA4811; genus JAUVHW01. The sequence goes on along the minus strand of JAUVHW010000098.1, from coordinate 1,646 downwards.
GCTGCTGGTTGATCTCCTCCTCGGTGAGCGGCAGGCCGGCCGGCAAACCCTCTATGATGGCGGTGAGGGCCGGACCGTGGGATTCCCCGGCCGTCAGGAATCGTAGCGTCGTCATCTCCTCAACTCTCGTTCGCAGGCGGCACGCATCACGTCCAGCGGGGCCTGAACACCGGTCCACTTGACGAAGGCCAGTGCCCCCTGCATCACGAGCATGCCCAGACCGTCCACCGCTCGCGCACCCGATATGCTGGCCTCCTGCAAGAGGTGCGTCTCCAAGGGGTTGTATACCAGGTCAAACACCGTCAAGCTAGCCGGGAGGGTTTTGCTTTCGGGCCAGATGGAACCGTCCACTTGGGGCCACATCCCCACCGTGGTCGTGTTGACCAGGAGGCCGATCTCCGGGGAGCTTGCGGCCTCGACCAGCGTTTCCGGGGTCAACAGCAGAGCGCGCAGCCGGCCGGAGTGGCCGCCCATCTCCGAGACCAGCACCTGGGCACGTTCCAGGGTGCGGTTCAGCACTGTAACTTTCTCAGCCTTTGACGACAGCAGACCGTGGACGACCGCCCGGGCCGCGCCTCCAGCACCCACCACCAGCGCCTGACGGCCGGCCGGTTCGAAATGCGCCTCTCGCAATGCAGCCACAAAACCATCGCCGTCAGTGTTGTATCCGCAGAGCCTCCCTTCCTGAACCACGATGGTGTTCACTGCGCCGATGGCGCGAGCTGTATTGCTGATCTCATCCAGGTGCTTCATGACCGCCTGCTTGTGAGGCACGGTGACGTTGGCGCCCCGAAAGCCGAGGGCTAACAGGCCGTGCACGGCCGCCTGGACCTCGGCAGTGGCTCTCGGCCGCACGGGAAGCGGCAGGTAGCGCCAGTTCAGGTCGAGAGCGGCAAAGGCAGCGTTGTGCATCGCCGGCGATAGGCTATGCTCTACCGGCCAGCCTATCAACCCCACCAGTTGCGTGCGCCCGTCGATCATCCGCCAGCTCCCAGCTCCTGCATCAGTCCGCCAAAGCCGGGGAAGGAATCAGCGATGCAATCGGCGTCATGTACTACTACCTCGCCTTCTGCGATCATACCGGCGACCGCCAGGGCCATCGCCAGCCGGTGGTCGCCGCAGCTACTGACCATGGCGCCCCGCAACGGGGTCGGTCCTTCCACTACAAAGCCATCCGGCAGCGGTTCGACCTGTGCGCCTAGCAGCTGTAGTTGGGACACCGTAGCCGCGATGCGGTCGGTCTCCTTGACGCGGAGTTCGGCCGCGTCGCGCACCGTCGTCGTGCCGTGCGCCTGGGTGGCGGCTACCGCCAGCACCGGGAACTCGTCAATCATGCGCACCACCGTATCGCCGCCAATCTTCACTCCGTGCAGGTTTGAGGCCCGCACCGTGACGTCGGCCGTTGGCTCGTTTCCGTGCTCGCCCGCGCCATCTATCACGGTCTCTGCTCCCATCTCCTGCAGGACGTCCAGCAGCCCGGTGCGGGTAGGGTTGATGCCCACGCCCGCCACCGTGACCTCCGAATCGGGCACCAGAGCCGCTGCGACCAGCGGGAAGGCGGCCGAGGAGATGTCGCCGGGCACGGTCAGGGAGAGGGGGGAGAGAGAGGGAGACGGGTGCAGCGTGACGGCGAGACCGGCCGTCTC
>JAUVHW010000135.1 GCA_030593075.1 Ardenticatenales bacterium | reverse complement strand
TCTGGCAGGAAGAAGTGGCCCTACGGCAGCGTGGCTCTCAGTTTCATCGTCTACGGTACCACCCCGCTGCTGATCGTGCAGGACCTCTCTCCGGGCGAAGTGGAGAAGACCCAGGCCGAGATGGCCGCGAGAGAGCACAAGGGACACTAACGCGTGGCAAACTGCGAAGAGCTGGCCGTTCGACTGGCCGAAAGCCATACTGTCTCGCGTCGTCCGAGGCGCAGGCCTCCGCTCCTAGATCGCCTCCGGAAGCAGGAAGCGCTCTTGCGCAGAGCCTACCGGTACTTTGCGAAGGAATCTGAGACGCAACCTGCCGTCTCCTACGCGGGCGAGTGGCTGCTGGACAATTTCTACCTGGTGCAACAGACAGTGCGCCAGATTCGCGAGGACATGCCAGCGAGCTACTACCGCCAGTTGCCCAGACTGGGGCCTTCCTCCCTGGAGGGTTATCCTCGTGTGTATGCCCTGGCACGGGGGATTGTTCGCTACTGCGAGAGCCATCTCGATATTGATCGAGTGACGCGCTTTGTAGGGTTCTACCAAACGGTCCGGCCGTTGACCATAGGGGAGCTGTGGGCGCTGCCGACCATGCTGCGCATAGGGATTGTGGAGTGTCTGGTAGAGGCGCTCGGCCGGATCACGGGGTTGGAGGTACCTGGCGGCGACGGGTTGTCAGCCATTACTTCTTCATTTGAAGAGCTGTCAGACGAGGCGACTGTCGCCAATTGCATCCTCAGCCTGCGCACCCTCGCGACCCAAGACTGGAAGGCTTTCTTCGAGCAGGTCAGTCGGGTTGAGGCGATATTGCGCCGCGACTCGGCGGACGTCTACTCTCGCATGGACTCTGCCACCCGGGATCGCTATCGTAAGGTTGTAGAGGAACTGGCTCGGGCAGTGGACCAGGAGGAGGAAAGAGTCGCACGGGAAGCGCTTTGGCTCGCCGAACGGCAGCGAGAGTCGGCGACGAAGGGATCCCGCGCCACCCATGTCGGTTTCTATCTCTTGGACGCAGGCCGCGCGGAGCTTGAGGCCCGTCTGGACTATCACCCTTCGTGGAGGGTGCGTCTGCGCCGCTGGCTGCTTGAGCATCCCACGCTCCTATACCTGAGTGCCATCGCGCTGCTCACCACGGTCATCCTGCTGGGAACCGTTTTCTATTCCCGCGTCGCGGGGGGGACGCTCCTTCAGACGATCACTGCAGGCCTGCTGGCCTTGTTGCCCGCTTCGGCCGTGTCCGTCCACCTGGTCAACTGGTTCATCACTCTCGGCGTGCCGCCCCACACGTTGCCCAGGCTGGACTTTGACGAAGGCATCCCGGCCGGGTGCCGCACTATGGTGGTTGTGCCCGCCCTGGCGACCGACGCTGACGAGGTTCAGTCTTTGCTGCAGGGGCTGGAGCTTCGCTTCCTAGGCAACTCGGACCCTCGCTTGCACTTTGCTCTGCTCACCGATTTCGCCGATGCGCCCCAGGAACATATGCCAGGCGATGATGCGTTGCTCGACCAGGTCAAGGCCGGTGTCCAGGCTCTCAATAGGAGACACTCCCGCGGAGCGTCTGGACCTTTCTATCTGTTCCATCGGGATCGGGCATGGAACCCAGCTGAGGACTGCTGGATGGGCTGGGAGCGCAAGCGGGGCAAACTGGTCGAGTTCAATCGGCTGTTGAGCGGGAGCGGGGAGACCTCCTACAGCGTGCAACTGGGGGACCTGTGCGTTCTGCCGGAGATCAAGTACGTCATCACAGTGGATGCCGATACCGTCTTGCCCCCGGATAGTGCGCGCCGCCTGATCGCTACTCTGGCGCACCCGCTGAACCGGCCGGAGTTCGACAGCGCTACTGGCGCTGTGGCCTCCGGCTACACGGTCCTTCAGCCTCGGGTGCAGATCAGGCCGACGAGCGCCAACCGTTCGCTGTTTACCAGGGTTTTCGCCGGGGATACGGGCCTCGATCTTTACACGTTGGCGGTGTCCGACGTATACCAGGACCTATTTGGCGAAGGAATCTACGTCGGCAAGGGGGTCTATGACGTAGCCGCTTTTGAGCGCAGCCTGGAAGGGCGGGTGCCCGACAACACCTTGCTGAGCCACGATTTGTTTGAGGGAATTCACGGGCGCGTGGGGCTGGTCACAGACGTGTCTCTGTTCGAGGATTTCCCTCCGAACTATCTTGCCTACGCGCGCCGGTTGCACCGCTGGGTGCGCGGGGACTGGCAGCTACTGCCCTGGTTGCTGCCGAAAGTGCCGAGCTCGCACAGCGGAGGGATGCCCAATGGCCTCTCGGTGTTTGCGCGGTGGAAGATCTTGGACAATCTGCGGCGCAGCCTGTTGATGCCGGCGATGCTGGCCCTGCTGGTCGCCGGTTGGCTATGGCTGCCCGGTTCGGGAGTGGCCTGGACGCTGGGAGTGCTGCTGGTGCCGGCCGTACCCCTCGTCACCGGCACGGTAGCCGGCGTGGCCCACAGGCTGGTGGACGGAGTGCCAGGCGAGACCGGGCAGTTGGCGACGGGTGCTATCCGCTGGCTGCTGGCGTTGATCTTTCTCCCGTACGAGACCTGGATCATGATAGACGCCATTGGGTGCACCCTGGTCCGGCTGACCATCACCCGCAGGCGCCTGCTGCAATGGACCACGACCGCACACACGATTCGACTGTTCGGCAGGCAGACCCAGGTGGGGCTGTTCTGGCAGCGGATGCTTGGTACGTCGCTCTTCGCCGTCGGACTAGCTTGGCTGGTGAGGCTGATCAACCCGGCGGCGCTGCCCGCTGCTGTGCCGCTGCTGCTCGCTTGGTTAGTATCGCCCCCGGTCGCTTTCCGGGTCGGCCGCCCTTTGGTGCACAAAGACGAGCCTCTATCGGCCGATCAGCGTCAGCAGCTGGGCCGCTTGGCGCGCCGCACCTGCCTCTATTTCGAGCAGTTTGTCGGCCCGGATGACCACTGGCTGCCCCCGGACCATTTTCAGGAGGAGCCGCGCGGACTCGTTGCGCATCGCACTTCCCCCACCAACGTGGGTCTGCTGCTGCTCTCTACTCTGGCCGCCTACGACTTTGGCTACGTCGGCCTGATGGATGTGGTGCTGCGGCTGCGGGCCACGTTGGACGGCATGGGCGAACTGGAGCGATACCGCGGTCATTTCTTGAACTGGTACAGCACCCGCGATCTCCGGCCTCTTCCGCCCCGCTACGTGTCCACCGTGGACAGTGGCAATCTGGCAGGCTGCCTCCTGGCACTCAAGCAGGGTTGCCTGGCCCTGTCCCACGACCCCGTCCTGCGCTGGCAGCGTTGGCAGGGGCTGCTCGACACACTGGGGCTTCTGGCAGAGATTGTGGAGGGGCTCGAGTGGGACGGAGTTGACAGGGCGGTCGCGCCGCTGGAGGCCCATCTGGCACAGATCCGCCAGCAGGTGTTGGCGGTGCGAGATGACCCGGCCGGCTGGGCACCCCTGCTGACCAGTCTGTGCGATGACGGCTTGCGGGAGCTGGACCAGCGGCTGACGTCGCTGGTCGAGTCAGGCGCGCATGCCCTCGACCCCACGACCCTGCGCCACCTGGGCATCTGGTCGGAGCAGGTGCACCGTCATTTGCTCGCTGCGCAGAGTGAACTGAACTTGCTGCAGCCCTGGCTGTTGCCCTTGAGCCAGCCGCCGCTGCTGTTCACCGAGGCAGCAGCCTTGACGGATGCCTGGCAGGCGCTGCTGGACCTTCTGCCGGCTACGCCGGAACTGGCCCGAGTGCCCGAAATCTGCAGAGCGGGTCAGGCACAACTGGATCAACTAGGGAACCTGATCACGGCGCAAGTCGGGCCAGCGGACCAGGTACGGGAGGCTCGTTCCTGGTGCACACGCCTGACCGAGGAGCTGGGCTCGGCCCGGTTGGCCGCAGGGAGCATGTTGATTGGCCTTCAGGACCTGAGTGAGCAGGTAGAGGCATATTTCCAGGCGATGGATTTTGGTTTCCTGTTTGATTCCCAGCGCCAGGTGTTCCACCTGGGCTACAACGTGGCGGCCGAAAAGCTGGACGACAACCACTATGACCTGCTGGCGTCGGAAGCGCGGATAGCCAGTCTGGTGGCTGTTGCCCGCGGAGATGTGCCGCAGAGCCACTGGCTCCACCTGGCTCGTCCCGTCACCCAGGTCGACGGTACGCGGGCACTTCTCTCGTGGAATGGCAGCATGTTTGAGTATCTTATGCCCCCGCTGCTGATGCGGCGCTATGAGGGCACCCTGCTGGAGCAGACTGACCGCGCCATCGTCGAGCGGCAAATCGGCTACGGCCGCGAGAAGAGCGTGCCGTGGGGTGTTTCTGAGGCCGGCTACTATGGCTTTGATGCGCAGATGAATTACCAGTACCGAGGGTTCGGGGTGCCCGGGCTGGGCTTCAGACGCGGCCTAGGCGAGGACCTGGTGATTTCGCCTTACGCCTCGTTGCTGGCCCTGTCCATAGATCCGCAGGCGGTGATGAAGAACCTCGCCCAGCTCGACCAGCTTGATATGCTTGGCCTGTACGGCTACTACGAAGCGATTGACTATACTCGTTCGCGGCTCTCGCTGGGGCAGGAGAGCGGAGTGGTGCGGTCGTATATGGCGCATCACCAGGGCATGATCCTGCTAGCGCTGACCAACTATCTCCAGAACCAGGCGATGATAAGTCGCTTTCACGCCGACCCCCGGGTGCAGAGCGTAGAACTGCTTCTGCAGGAGCGGGTGCCGCAGCAGGCCCCCCTTGAGGTCCCTCATCCGGAGGAGGTCGGCGTTCTTCCCCCAGCTCGGCCTCGCGCGGCCTTCAGCCCCTGGCCCGCGCCCGTGGATGCCCCGTTTCCCCAGGTGCACTTTCTCTCCAATGGCCGTTACGGTGTGCTCATCACCAGCTTTGGTGGTGGCTTCAGCCGCTACGCCCTTGGCTCACGGGAGGGCTGGCAGGAGGTTGACCTTACCCGCTGGCGTGCCGACACCACCCTGGACAATTGGGGAACCTGGCTCTACGTTCAGGACGTGGAGTCCGGTGCGCTCTGGTCGGCCGGCTACCAGCCCATCGGTTCTCTGCCGGAGAGCCGGGAGGTGCTCTTTTACGCCCACAAGGCCGAGTTCCAGCGTCGGGATCATGACATCTCCCTGCGGATGGAGGTCACGGTCGCTCCAAACGATGACGTGGAGATCCGGCGTGTCACACTGACCAACCACAGCGGCCGGCTTCGCCGGATCAGCCTCACCAGCTACGCAGAAGTCGTGCTAGCGCCCCACGCGGCCGACCGGAGGCATCCGGCGTTCAACAAGCTTTTCATCGAGAGCGAATACCTGCCCCAGGTGAACGGTCTGCTGTTCCGGCGCCGCCCTCGTTCGGCCGAGGAGGCTCCAATCTACCTGGCCCATTTGCTGGTTCTGAAGCAAAGGGGTGCGGTCACCGGCGCCCACGAAAGTGACCGCGCCCGCTTCCTGGGCCGGGGACGGACGTGCCGTTCTCCGGCCGCCCTAGGTCCGGACAGCGAGGGGCTTTCGAGCACCACCGGCGCCACTCTGGATCCGATCATGGCACTCGGCCAGGAGGTCAGCCTGAAACCGCATGGGACGGCTCAGCTCGCCTACGTAACCTTGGTAGCCGGGTCGCGTCCTGAGGCCCAGGCCCTGGCTGACCGCTACCGGGCTTTTCACGTGATCGACAGGGCCTTTGACCAGGCCCGCTCCAAGAGCGAACTGGAGCTGCATCAGCTGGAACTCACGGTGCCAGAGGTGGAACAGTTCCAGCAGTTGCTTTCGGTGCTCCTCTATCCCAACCTCGCCCTGCGCGCGGATCCGGCCACGCTGGCGGCGAACCGCAAGGGGCAATCGAGCCTATGGCGCTACGCCATTTCCGGTGACCATCCGATCGTTCTGGCGCGCATCGGCAGCGAGGAGCAGACGGCGCTGGTGGGCGAGCTGCTCCGTGCCCACGCCTACTGGCGCAACCGTCATATCAAGGTTGACCTGGTCATCCTCAACTTGCAGGATGCCAGCTACTCGCAGGAGCTGCAGAGCCGGCTGCGCCGGCTGGTTGAGCGCAACGGCGGTGACGCTTGGCTGAACCGCCCTGGAGGCATCTTTCTCTTGCGCGCCGAGCCGATGGGCGATGCCGATCGAGTGCTGCTGGAAACGGCCGCCGGAGCTATCCTCGATGGGAAGAAGGGCTCGTTGGCTGAACAACTGGGAGATCTGTACGAACGGCCACCCCGTCTGCCGCACTTTGTTTCCACGCTGCCCCCTACCGAGGACGAGGAGCTCATAGCACCACTGCCTCGCCCCACGGATCTTCTCTTTGACAACGGTCTGGGGGGCTTTAGCGCCGATGGACGAGAGTATGTTATCTACCTTGAGCCGGGCCAGTGGACGCCGGCTCCCTGGATCAACGTGATCGCCAATCCAGACCTGGGTTTCCTGGTCTCCGAGGCGGGAGGGGGTTACACGTGGGCGGGGAACAGCGGCGAGAACCGGCTCACCCCCTGGCGCAACGACTCGGTGGCAGATGTGCCGAGCGAGGCGCTCTATCTGCGCGACGAGGAGGTAGGACACGTCTGGTCGCCCACACCGCTACCAGCGGGCGCGACGGCTCCTTACCTGATCCGCCATGGCGCTGGTTACTCTGTTTTTGAACACAACAGCCACGGCCTCAAGCAGCGTCTGCGCCTTTTCGCCGCGCCGGACGCTCCGGTGAAGGTAGTGCAGTTGCGACTTGAAAACAGGTGGAGGCGGAACCGGCGGATCACGGCGACCTTTTTCGCCGAGTGGGTGTTGGGCACAACCCGAGACCTACACCAGCAGTACGTCGTGCTCGATTTTGACGCCAGCAGCCATGCGCTGCTGGCTAGCAACCCCTACAACGAGGAGTTCGGCGACCGCGTGGCCTTCGTGGCGCCCAGTAAGGAGCCTCACGGTCTGACCGCCGATCGCACCGAGTTCCTGGGGCGTGGGGGGAGCATGCGCTGCCCGGCAGCCCTCCGCCGGGGTGGGCTGGCTAACATCGTGAGGACGGGCCTTGACCCTTGCGCGGCGATGCAAGTTCACGTCTGGCTGGCACCCGGGGAGGCAAAGGAGATCTCCTTCCTGCTGGGCCAGGGAGCAGACCGGGAAGAGGCGCTCCGGCTGGCGCGCCGGTACCAGGACCCTGCCCAGGGCGAGGCCGCCTGGGAGGAAGTGAATGCATTCTGGGACAGTCTTCTGGGCGCTGTCGCGGTGCACACCCCCGACCTAGCGATGAATCTACTGCTCAATCGCTGGTCGCTCTACCAGGCGCTCGCGTGCCGGCTGTGGGGGCGCTCTGCGCTCTACCAGTCGTCCGGCGCTTTTGGATACCGCGACCAGTTGCAGGATGTGATGGGCCTGACCCTCGCCGCGCCCGCTCTGGCCCGAGACCATATAGTGCGAGCGGCGCGCCACCAGTTCGAGGCGGGCGACGTACTGCACTGGTGGCACCCGCCTTCGGGGCGCGGGGTGCGCACGCGCTGCTCCGACGACCTGCTATGGCTGCCTTTTGTCGCGGCGCACTATGTGACGACCACGGGTGACGAACCAATCCTCTCTGAAAAGGTGCCGTTCCTCAAGGCCGCCCCCCTGGAGGAAGAGGAACTGGAACGGTATGGGCACTATGAAAGTACCGCCGGGAGCTACACCCTCTACGAGCACTGTCGGCGGGCACTGGACAAGGGGCTGACCGCCGGCGCGCACGGCCTGCCCTTGATCGGCAGCCACGACTGGAACGATGGCTTCAGCCGAGTAGGGATTGAGGGACGTGGCGAAAGCGTGTGGCTGGGTTGGTTTCTGTACGCCACTTTGACGCGCTTTGCTGCCATCTGCGAGCTGATGGGCGATGATGAGCCGGCCGCCAAATACCGCCAGCAGGCTCGCGAGCTGCGCCAGAATCTGGAAGCGAGTGCCTGGGACGGGAGCTGGTACCGGCGCGCCTACTATGACGACGGAACGCCTCTAGGATCGGCCGAAAGCGACGAGTGCCAGATTGACTCGCTTGCGCAGTCCTGGGCGGTCCTGTCCGGGGCGGCCGAGCCGGAGCGCGCGGCGCGGGCCATGGACGCCGTCGCCGACCGCCTTGTACGGTACCGCGATCAGCTGGTGCTGCTCTTAGCTCCGCCTTTCGACAAGACGACGCATGATCCCGGGTACGTCAAGGGCTACCTGCCGGGCATCCGGGAGAACGGCGGTCAGTATACCCACGCCGCGCTGTGGGCCGTGTGGGCTTTTGCCGAACTGGGGCAGGGGGACCGCGCCGAGGCTCTGTTCCGTCTCCTCAACCCCATCTACCACACAGACACGCTGGAGCACGTGAAACGCTATCGAGTGGAGCCCTACGTGGTGGCAGCAGACGTCTACAGCGTGCCGCCCCACACTGGGCGCGGCGGCTGGACCTGGTACACCGGGTCGGCCAGTTGGATGTACCGTCTGGGGATCGAAGCCATTCTCGGACTGCGGCGCGTGGGAGAAGCGCTGCACATCAATCCCTGTATCCCTAGGGCCTGGCCAGGCTATGAACTGACATACCGTGACGGTGAAACATCCTATCACGTTCGAGTGGAAAACCCCGAGGGGGTCAGTCGAGGCGTGAAACAGGTGACCCTGGACGGAGAAGCCCTGCCTGGAATGGGAGTTCCGCTGACGGGCGACGGCCGGCAGCACCAGGTGCTCCTGGTGATGGGCTGAGGAAGGCAGGGCGGTGAGCGCCGAGTGCCGATTCGGCACCTCCGGCTGGGTCTACCCCCACTGGCGGGGCGTATTCTATCCGGCCAGCCTGCCCCAGTCTGGTTGGTACGGTCACTACGCCCAGCAATTTGATACTGTCGAGATCAACTACTCTTTCTAACGTCTCCCCTCGGAGAGGGCGTTTGATCGGTGGCGGGAGCAGGCTCCCGCGGGCTTTGTGTATGCCGTCAAGGCGAACCGCTATCTCACCCACGTCAAGCGCCTTAAGGACGCCGCAGAGTCGCTGGAGAGGTTCCTCTCTCGCGCTCGCCGGCTGGGCGACAGACTTGGCCCCATACTCTGGCAGCTGCCGCCTCGATGGCGGGCCGACCCGGAGCGGCTGGAGGCCTTCGCCGCTCTCCTCCCGGCCGAGCTGACCCACGCCTTTGAGTTTCGCGACCCGCGCTGGTTCGT
>JAUVHW010000314.1 GCA_030593075.1 Ardenticatenales bacterium | reverse complement strand
GACATGCCTGCCCCTTTGTGCCCCAATAGGATGGGGTGTAGCACTCCTCAGTCAGGTCCTCTCTGCAGGCCGGACAGCGCTGTGTTTTGGCCATCTACTTCGTCGGCAGGATCGCCGTCATCCCGCGCAGCTCGTCATACTGGTCGGCACGGTCCATCGCCTCGTTGAGGCGCTCAAGCGCTTTGGGTGAGAGACCTTCGAGCACGTCCGGCTTCTGTCCCGCAGCGATGCAGTGCAGCAGCGACGCGAACCGCGTCGTCAGCAGAATCCGCGCCTCCGACTGGGTCATCTCCGTACTCTCCTGCGGCTTGTGCAGCACGTCGAACGCGAGGCGCTCGCGGTCGTCAAGTGTGATTCTGCGCTCGTGGTACCGCATGGGTCTAGTCAGACTCCTCGGCCTCCGCAGCCTCTTCCTCCGCCGCTCGGCGTGCCAGCTCTATCGCACAGCCCAGGTGGATAGGCGCCGTCCGGAGCCCACCAGGCACGACTGCGCCGACGAAGTGGATGATAAACTGCCCCTCGGCGAACTCCTCATGACACCCAGGGCACTTCGGGATCGCCTTCGGCGGACGGGTACCAGGCGGTAGTACTAGATCACTGAGATTCTGGGGCATGGTCTCCTCCTTCGTGTAGGTGCGCGTCGATGGACTCCGCGGTGTCCGCCGAGTCCGCGTCGGTCCAGAGGAACGGCTGCGGGGCGGATTGCTCGACCTGCGCCTGGTGCTCAGCGACCCCCTGCAGAATACCTCCCCACATATCGGCAGTGTCGGGCAGCACGTAAGCCAGAAACTCCGCCAAGCGTACCGCCGCCCCCATGTCCTGAAGGCATATCTGAGCGAAGAAGTACGCAAGGTGCTCGCGGCTAGGAGCGATAATGAGCATGCGCACCCAATACAGCAGGACTTGCGGGTTGGTCACGGCGTCTCCTGTTCGCGCAAGAACCGGTCGGCGGCGTCTGCGGTGTCTGGCGCGTCCGCAGCTCCAAAGTTGGCTTCCCGGCGCTGCCACTCTTGGCTGATCTGTTGGCGCAGCTCGGATAGGTGCTGACGAAGAGCAATCATTTGCGGCCGCATAGCATTATAGGCCTTCATGAATTCCTTGCCAGAAATGCCCAGGAGCCGGCGGGCCTCCCTGTCGAGCAGTGCCTCCCGCTCTTCCTTCGACAGTGCATCGAGTTCTTCCCCCGACAAGGGGGGAGGAGGCGTGTCCCTCAACAGAGCCGCAAGCTCCTCATTCGATAGCGCCTCAAACTGTGGGTCGCTCATACTACCTCCTCGTGCTCTCTGCTCGGCTCCGCCAAGCCGTGCCCTGCCTAGTACGGAATCAGGGAATCAGTACGAACGGCGCCGCTTGGCGCTCCTGAGTCTGTGACCCGTACTTGTGCTGCATCTCTATCACCTTGAGCAGCTTGCCCCCAGCGTTACACGCCGAGTTGGCGATATCTGGTGAGATGCGACCCTCGATCACATCGCTCATGAGAGACGACATGAGCTGGGCAAACTGCGCCCCAGTCTTCACACCCGCCGCAGCGACTGGGAGGCTCCTGGCCTTCGCAGATACGCCCGTATTTCCGTCAGTGTTCTCTTTCCCTTTGCTAGCCATTCTAGTTCCTCCTCGTCATGTAGGTCTTGTAGGTAGCGCTGACCCCGCCAAGTGGTCAGCCATTCGCTAACTTCCTGTCTGAGTCGTGCTCGGCTACATTCGGTCCAATCCTCACCTCCTCTCTCCCACCGCTCATTGGCTAAGCGGCACCTCCAACACATCCGATTTAGCCGTTGATGCGGTGACAGCGCCTTACGATAGATCCCATTTTCGACGTACGCATTTTCGTACCGTAGGTCGGCGCATAGATATTCCGCACACTCTGGGCAGGGGTAGACGAATCGATCACAGCCAAGCCTCCCATGTGGTGCCCGAGCATACCCGCAGTTTGCACACCGCAGTCTGAGAAAGGAGCATCTTGCCTCGCTGTGCCCGTACTGCCCGCACCTCATACAGCGCGGACAGTGATCCGCATAGTGTCCTTCTTGCCAGCAACGCGAACACCGGCCAGGCTTTCTCCTAGACGCCACTACTCTCCTCCTGTGTTGCGAGGGACCTCATGTTGGCCCCGTACTCGCATGATAGCATGATTAAGCATCCGTGTCAAGTCCTCTTCGTCTCCCAATCGCCACTCGCCACCTGACGATGCTCTCCCTTGCACCACTTCCACTCCGAATGCAGAGCCGTCTCTGGCAGCAGTCTTATACGTCCGCCAAACTCTGGCCGGTTCTGCTCGAACTCCACCACGTAACTGAAGGGCGCGCAGATTTGCATGTCGCCCTCATGCAACGACCCACCACGATATGGATTTCCCACGAACGGACCGTCTGCGATCTTGCCCCTGGCACCATTTGTCCAGGCTACCTGGTCGCCGCGTATGTACTTAGGTTGACACATCTTCTCCTCCTTCACTCCGTGGCCGCAGCAGCAGCCCGCCGAGCGACACGTGCAGCCTGTCCTCGGTGCTCAGGCCACGTGTCGTCTTCTTGGCCGGGCGGTACCACTCCCATGTGGCAGAGCCAGCCATCTTCGGCTTCGGCGCGTACCAGCCCGACTGGGCCAGGCCCTTGCAGACGCCAACACGGCAGTCGATCAGCATCGGTGTCGTGCCCTCGTCCACATCCACGGTCACCATGACGGCGCCGCAGGCGTCGCAGGTGTAGAAGTTCTCGCGGCCGACGTTAGACACGCGGCTTCTCCTTGGAGCACCGGGCGTACGCCCAGCACGTGCATTCCCAGAGCCGCACGCAGTCGGCGTGCCGGCCCTCGGCGCAGGCGTCGCACCAGAGCGAACTGATCGGTGACACTGGAGGTCCGACGGTAATCATTGTGCGTTCTCCGCTGCGCGTAGGCGCTCTTGTAGGTCCGTGACCTGGCCACTCCACGCCTTCAGACGCGGGTACCACCTCTGCGGCGGCAGCGTCCGTGGGAACTTCCGCGTCGCCCCACAGCGCTTGCATGTGGACAGCGCATCCGGGCCCAGGTGCGGCGCTGGCACGCGCCACCAGTGTGTACAGTTTCGCTTGCTCACCGTGACGTACTCCTGCGCGGTCGGGCGTAGCCGAGCTCTTCCCGCGACGCGGGCTTGACTTCGCTGCCGTGCAGCATGTCCACAGAGTGGCCACACTGGAGGCATGCCAGGTACTCTCCGTGAGAGTCGCGCTCGGGCATCATGGAGCCGCCGCAGCGCGAGCACTGCTTACCGACTTGCTGGCGCATATCGTCTTGCCTTCCTCGTTGCTTGGCGTGGCGTACCATCCACGCAGTGGGTGCAGTCGTCTCCGCACGCGCAGTCGAATGCTCGTCCACAGGTGGGGCAGCGGAGACGCTTGTCCGTGCCCGCGACAGTGCTGACCATCCGCTGCTTACGCGCAGACCACCGGTCCCCCGCGTACTGCTCCGCTTCCCGGTCCTCATCGAGGACCTCAGAGAGCAGCCGGCCTTCGCCGTAGGATTGCTCTAGCAAACCCTTGGGATGGTCCGCGGCCGGGTCACCGCCGCCCATCATCATGCGCTTGACTTCCGCCGGGCTGTGTACGGTCTTCGTCCTGTTCGGGTCGTTCTGGTAGGTCATCGTTTACTCCTCTCAGTAGGAGTATCGGCAGGGTTGCCGGAATCTGAAGGGGTGGGGCCCGTTGCCGGCTCGCACGGCTGTCCAATTATGCTGTGGCCGCAATGGAAGGGGGGAGGATCTAACGAGGCAATGAACGACCCCGGCCACTTCTCCCCTGACACCTCTGTCACTACTG
>JAUVHW010000148.1 GCA_030593075.1 Ardenticatenales bacterium | reverse complement strand
AAGGCTGTTCAGGAGGCGGGGCTGCGCGACAAGATCAAGATAATGGTCGGCGGCGCGCCGGTGGACGCCGAGTTTGCCACCCGTATCGGGGCCGATGGCTATGGTTCCAACGCGCCCGGCGGAGTTGATCTGGCAAAGCAGTTTGTGGGCGCGGCATAGGACCGGCTCCTGGGCCGTACGCATATGACTGTATCGCCATTGACTGAATTGCCAATAGTCGTCATCGCCTGCCAGGTTCTGGAGGACGATGTGCAGGAGCATGTGCGGCTCCGGCCACCTGAGCTGGCAAGCTGCCAGCGCCAGGAGACCGGAGTTGAGGAAACCGCAACACCTGTGGACCGCGGTTCTCCCTATGGCCAGGTCACATTCATGGACTATGGCCTGCATCGCGTGCCGGCCAAGATGGCCGGGGCCCTGCAGGACGTCCTTGATAGCATCCAAGAGCCCAGCCTGGTAGTGCTGGGCTACGGCCTGTGCGGGACCGGTCTGCAGGGCTTGAGAGCCGGCAAACATACCCTGGTAGTCCCCCGCGCCGACGACTGCATCGCCCTCTTGCTGGGTTCTTACGAGGACTATCTTCGGGAGTTCGAGGCGGTGCCGGGCACCTACTACTTGAGCAAGGGGTGGCTCGAATGCGGCAGCCACCCGCTCAACGAGTACCGCGAGTACGAGGCCAAGTACGGCTCTGACGATGCCATGTGGGTGATGGACCAGCAGTATCAGCACTATGAGAGGCTGATGCTGGTAGCCCGAACTCCGGCCGACCTTGAGGAGTGCCGGCCGGAGGCCCAGGAAGTCGCTCGTTTTTGTGAGCGATGGGGCATGCGCTATGAGGAGAGGCTCGGCTCGGACGCCTATGTGCGGCGGCTGTTTGAGACGGCCGAGGCTGTGGCTCAAGGGCTTGAACTCCCAAGCGGCGCTGAGGGCGATTTCCTGGTGATTCAGCCCGGTGGAGAGATCTGTCAGGATCAGTTCATCCGCTAGAAGTTGGAGGATAGACGATGCAAGTACGCAAGACCAATTATCGAGTGAACGCCACGCCGACACTCCAGGTGCTCACCGAGGACGAGGTGGAGGTAATCTACTATTCAGCCCTGCGGGTGCTGTACGAGACTGGAGTTCGCGTCTATGACAAGGAGGGTGTGGAAGTCGCCTACTCTGGCGGGGCCATTGTCGAGGACACCACCGAGGACAGCAGTCTGGTCAAGATGCCCCCCTGGATGGTAGACCGTGCCCGAGCGACGCTTCCCAGAAAGGTGGTGGTGGTCGGCCCGGACCGCCAATACCGCATGGAACTCTGCAAGAACCAGATATACTTTGGCGCGGGCTCCGACACCCCCTTTACCATTGATCCCTATACCGGCGAGCGGCGCCGAGCGGTTTATCAGGACGTCAAGAACTTTGCCCGCGTCGCCCAGGCGCTGCCCAACCTCGATTTCCACATGTCGTTGGGCATCACTCAGGACACCGCGGTGGGCACCTACGACCGCTGGCAGTACCTGGCGATGCTGGAAGGGACCAGCAAGCCGATCAACATCACGGCTGTGGATCTGGAAGGCGTGCGCGATCAGTTGGAGATGGCCCACATCCGGGTGGGTGGCAAGGATGAGTGGAAGAAAGGCCCCATCTTTTCGTTGTATATCGAGCCGGTGTCGCCGCTGAGTCATTCCCAAGAGGTGGTGCAAAAACTGCTCTTTGCCTCAGACAACGACATACCGTTCGTGTACACACCCTGCCCCCTGGCAGGTGCTACAGCGCCCTGCACACTGGCGGGTACGGCGGTGCAGGCCCTTACCGAGAGCCTGTTTGGCATAGTCCTTAGCCAGCTGCGCAAGCCGGGAGCTTCGCTCATCATCGGTGGCCTGATGTCGAACATGGACATGCGGACCATGGTCTACTGCTACGGCTCACCCGAGATGGCGCTGCTCAGCGCAGCCTACACCGACATCACCAAGTGGCTGGGAGTGCCAGAGTACGAGACGGCCGGCTGCTCCGACGCCAAGCTCTTTGACGAGCAAGCCGCCATGGAGGCCGCCATCAACATCTCCACGGCCGCGCTGGTTGGAGGCAACATGATCCACGACGTGGGCTACCTGGAGCAGGGCCTGACCAGCTCCATGGAGATGATGGTCGCCTCAGATGAGATCATTGACATGGTGAAGCGCATCCTACGGGGCATCCCGGTGACCGACGGCACCAAGGCGCTGCAGGTGATCGACGAAGTTGGCCCAGGCGGCCACTTTCTGGAACACGATCACACCTACGAACGCTTCAAGACCGAGATCTGGCGGCCCAAGCTGATCGACCGCAACAACTGGGAGAACTGGGAGGCGGCCGGCAGCAGGACCTATCAGGATCGGGTCCACGAGCGGGTGATCGAGATTCTGGAGACCGAGACAAAGCCGCTGATGGATGAGGCGATGTTCAAGGAGCTGCGGCGAATCTGTGAGCTGGCTGATGCGCGCCACAAAGACGAGGAGCTGGACGTCAACATGTTTGTCTAGCACTCGGCCCCTCTTGGATTGGCTTTCCTTTGCACCTCCGTGGTCTGGCCCGGTCACGGGCACAGGCGAGCGAGGAAGGCAGAGCAACAGGAATAGTGCAGGTTATGCCCTCCCGTCGCACGAATCGGCGGGAGGGCGTCTAGTTGGCGAGGATACGAGTTGGAGTCAGAAGCCGCCGCCGGCCGCGCGCAGGATGGTGCACCCCAGCGCCATCGGTCCGGGCTGGTACTGGGCATTGATACCGGCGGCACCTATACCGACGGCGTACTGCTGGATTACTATTCGCGGCGGGTGCTTGCCTCGCATAAGAGCCTGACGACCAGGCGCGACTTTGCCATCGGCATCGAGAGCGTCATAGAGGGGATCCACATCCAGGACCCATCGGCCGTCAAGATGGTGTCCATATCCACCACCCTGGCCACCAATGCCATCGCCGAGGGAAAGGGCAAGCGGGTCGCGCTGTTCCTGGTCGGGTACGACCCGGAGCTGATCGCCTCTTTCAAGATGGAGAACCACTTTGCCACGCCCCACTATTACTACTTTGCCGGCGGACACGACCTGTACGGCCGGGAGAAGGCCGAGTTGGACCTGCAGGGGATCCTGGCACAGGTGGGCCAGCTCAGGGGCAAGGTGGAGGCCATCGCCGTCTCTAGCTACTTTAGCCCGCTCAACCCAGAGCACGAGAACCGAGTCTACCAGGCCGTCTCCCGGATTTCCGATCTGCCCGTGGTGCTGGGGCACCAGCTTTCCACCAAGCTGGGGTCGGTGGAGAGGGCGACGACGGCCGCCCTCAACGCATCGTTGTTGGCGGTTCTGCAGGACTTTATCATCGCCGTCCGGCGGGCGATGGAGCGACGCCGGATTGACGCCCCGCTCATGGTGGTGCGGGGCGACGGCACCTTGATGAGTGACGAATTTGCCGCCCGCACTCCCGTGGAAACCATCCATTCCGGTCCGGCCGCCAGCGCGATTGGCGGCCGCTTCCTTTCCGAACTCGATGAGGCGCTGGTGATAGACGTGGGGGGCACCACTACCGACATTGCCCTCATTGAAGGTGGGCAGGTGACGGTCAGTGAGGAGGGTGCGACTGTTGGCGGTTACAATACGGCCGTCAGCGCCGCCAACTTGCTCTCCATTGCACTCGGCGGCGATAGCCACATCACCCTGGGTCGGGAGCAGGTGATCGCCGTTGGCCCGGAGCGCGTCATGCCGCTGGCCCAACTGGCCCAGCAGCACCCGGAGGTGAGGAAGCAGCTCCTGACCCTTCGCCAGCGCCCCCGGGGCCACGTGACCCTTGACTGGTTGGAATATTGGTACCTGCTCCGCGGTCCGGGAGAGGCGATTGATCGCTGGACGGCGCAGGAGAAGGCGCTGGTCGAGTTCCTGGGCGACGGACCCCGGCCGCTGCCGGAGATCCTCAAGCACCTCAAGCTGCTGCATGCGGCACAGATCGGCGCCCAGGAACTGCTGCGGCAGGAGATCATTGGCAAAGCAGGCCTCACGCCCACGGACCTGATGCACGTTGAGGGAAAGTACAGCCAGTGGGACGCGGAGGCAGCAGCGGCGGCGCTGGACGTGTTTGCCGGTAGCCAATACCAGGACCCCGCCAGTCTGTGCCAACTGATCTGGTCTCAGGTAAACGAGATGATAGTCCACGCTGTCGTCACCTTCCTGAGTGGAAAGAGGTTTGATCTGCCGCGGCGGCGCGCCGGTGGGCAGCAGCTATCGGGGAGCGTTTCGCCCCCTGCTGGCGCCGGGGCCGAGGACGAGGACATTGGCCGGTGGTTCTTCTACAACAGTCTCTACTCCGCCCACCCGCATCTGGAGACCCAGATACGGCTGCGACAACCCATTGTCGGCATCGGCGCGGCCGCCAGCGTCATGTTGAGTGAGGCCGCCCGGGCACTTTACACCGACCTGATCCTTCCCGAGCACTATCAGGTAGCCAACGCCTTGGGCGCGATTGCCGGCAGCGTCATGGTGGTGGAGGAGTTGCTGGTCTACCCCCGGCTCTCCGATTCAGGCTTGGAGGTGCTCGGCTACTATGTCCAGGCCAGCGACCAACGACAAGAGTTTGAGGAAATGGATGACGCCTTGGCTCAGGCTCGTGCCTTGAGCGAGGAGCGTGCGCTGGGCGGCGCCATCCGCTCGGGCGCTGACAGCCCGCAGGTGGAGGTTGAGGTGCTGAGCGATGGGCTGGACAGCTTTCGCGTTCGGGCCAAGGCGATGGGCAGCCCCCGGCTGATGGATTGAGAAGAGTACCCGGCAGAGGTGAGTGATGGAACTGGTGAACGTTGGCACTCAACGCGCTTGTGGGCTGATCAGGGAAAAGATCGTCACCCTGGAGCTTGCTCCGGGAGCACCCATCAACGAGCAGGAGTTGGCGGAGGAGCTCGAGATGGCGCTGGCGCCAGTCCGGGAGGCGCTCAAGCTCTTGGCCTACGACGGCCTGGTCGTGATCACGCCTCGCCACGGCCTATACGTCGCGGAGGCGAATCTCTCCGACCTCGAGCAGGTCAGCGAGATGCGCCTTGCCCTGGAGGCACTTTGCGCGCGGCTGGCTGCCCAGCGGGCTACCTCCGATGACCTGGCGGTGCTGGAGGCGCTACGTCAGGAGCAGGCTCAACGGGCGGCCGGAATTGAGAAGGCAACGGCCGAGGCCACGCGAGGTCTGTTTGACCTGGACCACAAGTTCCACCAGGCGGTGGCCCGCGCGGCGCAGAACAGATACCTGGCGGATACGTTGGAGCGCTACTATGGCCTTTCGCTGCGGCTGTGGTATCTGGCCTTGCCCCATTTGGGCTTTCTCCCCTCGGCGGTGGAGGAGCACCTGGGGCTGGTGGACGCAATCAAATCGGGCGACGCTGACCGCGCCGAGCAGATCATGCGCCGCCATGTGGGCGATTTCTACGACAATGTGAGGGGGGCGCTGCCGGCCGAGGGGGAGTGAATGGATCAGTAGGAGCGGCGGGACTGCTCCGTGGAGACCTGAACGGGTCGGCGGCAAGCACTGCAACGAATCTGGAAAGGAACGAATTGCGCGCGTCGGGAACACAACAACGAATCCAGAAAGGAACGAATTGGGTGCGGTCATATTCGTTGGATACCCAATTCGCTGTAGTGTCTCTGCGTGGTGGGAACACTACGACGAATCTAGAAAGGAACGAAGGAGCGTGCGGCGGGGACACAACAACGAATCCAGAAAAGAACGAATTGTGTGCGGCGGGAAGACTACAACGAATTTAGAAAGGAACGAAGGAGCGTGCGGCGGAATTCGTTGTATTCTCAATTCGTTGTAGTGTTTCTGTGCGGAGCGAGCACTACAACCAATGCAGAAAGGAACGAATTGTACCCGGCGGAATTCGCTGTAATACCTGTTCGTTGTAGTGGTTCTGTCCGGCGGGAGGACCACAATGAATGCAGAGAGGAATGAACCAGGGAGCCACGATCGTGCCTGAACTTGTTCACCCTGAACTCAGCTACCAGGTGCGCGGTGTGCTTCTGGACGTGTACAACACCCTCGGCCCCATGCTCAAGGAAGCATACTATCAGGATGCTATCGCAATTGGCCTGGAGAAGCGTGGGGTTGCTTGCGAGCCGGAGAGGGCCTTTGAGGTCTAATACCGAGGCGAGCGTGTCGGCCTGTACTACGTGGACCTATGGGTAGATGGCGGCAAGATAGTAATCGAGATCAAGGTCGCGCCCGCCATTGAGGCTGTTCATAAAGCCCAAGCCATATCCTACCTCAAGGTCACCGACGCCGACTTGGCGATTGTGGTGAACTACGGCGGCCCGGTTCTTGAGGATCAGCGGCTGCCCAATTTCCTTCGCGACAGGCAGCCAGAGTTCGTCTGGCAGCAGGATGGCCAATCGCTTCGCGAGGTGCTTCTCTACCCTGATTTGGTGAACGCGCTTCAGCGCGTCTGTCACTGTGTCCATTTCACCTTGGGACCGGGTTTTCTGCATCAGGTGTACCGGCGGGCGACCATGATAGAGCTGCGACATAGCGGTCTCAGCTACCGGTACCTCAAACGATTGCCTGTGGAATACGAGGGGCAACTCCTGGGGCATGAGGACGTTCGTCTGATTCTGATCGAAGACAGGGTGCTGCTGGCTACCTTCGCGCTGAAAGGGGCTGCGGATGCTATGCCCAACCGGTTAAGGGCCCGGTTGCGCCAGTTGGGTCTGGAGCTGGGCATCCTGGCGAATTTCCACGGTACCCGACTGGTCATCACGCCCGTTCGGCTAGGGTGAGGCCTGGAAGCACTACAGCGAATCTTGAAAGGAACGAATTGCATCCGGTGGGAGGACCACAACGAATTCAGAAAGGAACGAATTGCGTGCGGCGGAATTCGTTGTATTCTCAATTCGTTGTAGTGTCTCGGCGAGTTTGCATCTGGCGGGGTGTCGGTGATGGAGACCAGCTCAGGAGTGCGGGCTAGTGCCCCGCCAGCGATGACCGGCTATCTGGCTGTGCTGCTCGCGGCCGCGTGCTGGGCGACCTCTGGCCTCTTTGTGAAGCTGATTCTCGCCAGCAGCGACCTCTCGGCCGTGGTCGTCGCTTTCTGGCGCGACCTGGTAAGCTTTGCCGCGCTGTTGGTGTGTGTGGGTGCGCTGCGGCCGGCATGGCTGCGCGTCCAGCGCCGTGACCTGGCTTGGCTGGTGGCCTTGGGGGCCAGCCTGGGCGCCAATCACGCCCTGTGGAACCTGGGGGTGATGCTCAACGGCCTGGCAGTGGCCACAGTACAGCAGTCGGCGATACCCGCGATTGTGGCTGTCGTCGCCTGGTTTGCCTGGCGGGAACCCCTGACCTGGCGCAAGGCTCTGGCTATCGTTCTAGTGATGGCCGGTACTGCCCTGGTGTCCAGCCTCGATCAGCCGGGCGCGGCCGGGGCGACCCCGTGGGGTTTCCTGGTGGGCCTGGGCATTCCCGTTGCCTATGCCGGCTGGAACCTACTGAGCAAGAAGGTGAGGCAGCGCTGCAACGTACCAACCATGCTGACCTATGCCTTTGGGTTCAGCGCGCTGGTGCTGCTCCCCTCGCAGTTGCTTGGCTCGCCGCTCCGGACTGCTGCCTGCTCGTCCACCAACCTGTTGAGGTTTGCGGGATTGATAGGGCTGTCTACCCTGCTGCCATTCTTGGTCTACACCTGGACGCTGCGCCGAATGCCGGCCAGCGTCGCCACTATCCTGGCGATGGCGGAAATTCCGGCGGCCGCTCTCTATGCGCACCTCTGGCTGGATGAGCAGATGGCACCCAGCCAGGTCCTGGGGGCCGCGCTGGTTGTACTGGGGGTGGCCCTGCTCGTTGGGCGGAGTGAGTAGGGCGCGGGGTGCGCCAAGCTAGGGGCGCCTACCCCCTCGCCAGGCTCGGCCGGCCGACGGCCGTGAAGAACAGCTCCGTCCCCAGATAGATCTCCTCCGCCCATCCCCCTCGTACGGGAGCCCGGTGATCCTGGCGTATCACCTTGACCTCCACCTGCCCGGCCCCAGCCTGCCGGGCGAGTTGCTCCAACCGAGCCGGCACCATGCGGTGCGCAAACTCGACGCACTCTTCCAGGGAAGGAAAGTCGTGGACGCCATCGGGGAGATGGAGGCGAAAGCAGAGGTCTTCGTCCAGGGGGTGGATCAACACCCGCAGTTGCTGTATCACGCCGCCCGCCACCGCTCCCACCGCGTTAGCCACCTCGGCATGAGGCGGAATGACCAGTTCGGTGTGCAGTTGCTGCGCTGAACGGGGAAAGTAGGCTTCCACCGGCGCGCCGATGGCTACCACCGGCCGGGCCAGCTCGAGTTGGCATTGCAGATCAGAGCCCGGCACGGCCCCCAGCGATCGCTCCAGCAGCGCGGCCGCGGCCGGCTCATTCTCCCAGTCGGGTGCCGCATCTTCGTCGCTCAGCACTTTGCTCACCAGTTCGGTGGTCACTCTATCCGATACGCCAGCGGCAACCAGCTGACAGAACTCGTCGGATGCCAGGTTGGCCTGCTGGGCCAGAAGTTCGGCCCCCAGCCGCGAGGCTCTGGCGTTCCAGCGCTCAAAGCGCCCCAGACAGTGAAGTGCGTCGGTGGGTGTAAAGCCGGCCCGCAGGATCAGTCGCTCGGCCTCCATCTGCTCGATTCGGCGC
>JAUVHW010000220.1 GCA_030593075.1 Ardenticatenales bacterium | reverse complement strand
CTCGGGGTGGGGATTGTCACCACCGCCTTCAAGTCGGATGCGGCCGAGCAGCGCAGTGTGAACGAGGCGGTCGCCTCGATGGTGCGGCTGAACCGCCACGCGGCGCGGGCCATGACCGCCGGCGAGTTTCACGCCGCCACCGACGTGACCGGCTTTGGGCTGCTGGGGCACGCCTGGGAGATGCTGAGAGGAGGCGGCATCCGCTTTCGCTTCTCGTTGGACTCACTTCCCTTGGTTCACGGCGCCCAGGCGCTGGCCGACCCATGGCTGTTCCCGGGTGGGACCAACAAGAACGAGGCTGCCTACCGGGACTATGTCGATTTCGCCGACCGTATCCCGGACGAGATGCGGATGCTGATGTTCACCGCAGAGACCTCCGGCGGGCTGCTGATCGCCTTGCCCGGCGAGGAGGTGGAGGCACTGCGGTCCCGATGCGCGGCGCTCGACCAGCCCACGTGGGTCGTGGGCCAGGTGCTGCGGGGAGAGGGGATTGAGGTAGTGTGACTTGAGGGCGGCCTGTTGGAGCCGGGCCGACCGGGAAGCTCAGCAGACCATATAGCTGCTAGTCGCAGCCACTGAGAGGATTCTACGTGACGCAAAGCACTGAGATTAACACCGTTATCTCGCCCTACGGCGGCCGGCTGGTGGATCTACTGATCCCAGAGGCCGAACGTGTGGAGGCGGTCGCCAACGCCAGCCGGCTGCCCTCCGTGCAGGTAGCCAGCCGGGCAGAGTGTGACCTGGAGCTGCTGGCAGTGGGGGCGTTCTCGCCCCTGGATCGCTTTATGGGTCAAGAGGATCACCAGCGGGTGCTGGATGAGATGCGCCTGACCAGCGGGCACATCTTTCCGATCCCCATTGCCCTGCCGGTTGAGCCCGGTCCGGCCATCCGGCTGGATCAGGAGGTTGCTCTGCGCAACGCCAAGAACGAGCTGCTGGCGGTGATGACCATTGAGGAGATCTATGAGTGGGATCGGCCGGAGGTGGCGGAGAAGGTCATTGGTTCACAGGACCTGCGCCACCCCTTGCTGGCCGAAATGCACCGTTGGGGCAAGCTGAACATCTCGGGACCGTTGCGCGTGCTCCGGCCGCCGCACCATTATGACTTCCAGGACCTGCGGCTGACGCCGGCCCAGACGCGCGCTCGCCTCCAGGCCATGGGCCACCAGAACGTGGTCGCCTTCCAGACGCGCAACCCGCTGCATCGAGTGCACGAAGAGTTGACCAAACGGGCGGCCGACGAAATAGGGGGAGCGCTGCTGCTGCATCCCGTGGTCGGCATGACCAGGCCGGGCGACGTGGATCACTTTACCCGGGTGCGGACCTACAAGGCGCTGGCGTCCAGTTACTATGAGCCCGGCCGGGTCCTGCTGGCGCTGCTGCCGCTGGCGATGCGGCTGGCCGGCCCGCGGGAGGCCTTGTGGCACGGGCTGATCCGGCGCAACTACGGCGCGACTCACCTGATAGTAGGGCGGGACCACGCGGGCCCCGGCGTGGACTCGAAAGGAAACCCCTTCTACGGCCCTTACGACGCGCAGGAGATGGTCAGCCGGTACAGCGAGGAGCTGGGGGTGGGGATGGTGCCGTTCCGGATGCTGGTTTACCTGCCAGACGAGGAGCGGTACGAAGAGATATCCAAGGTCCCGGCCGACGCGCGGACCGCGAGCATCTCCGGCACGCAGGTCCGGGAGGAGTATCTGAACAACGGCCGGATGCTGCCCTCCTGGTTCACCCGGCCCGAGGTGGCGGAGATCCTGGCCGAGACCTTCCCGGCGCGACACAAGCAAGGGGTCTGCATCTGGTTCACCGGGCTGAGCGGGTCGGGCAAGTCCACCACGGCCGAGGTGCTGACCGTGCTGCTTCAAGAGCACGGCCGTCAGGTAACGGTCCTGGACGGGGACGTGGTGCGAACCCACCTCTCCAAGGGGCTGGGGTTCAGCAAGGCCGATCGCGACGTCAATATCCGGCGGATCGGGTTCGTGGCGGCCGAGCTGGTGCGCCACGGCGGGACGGCGGTCTGCGCGGCCGTGAGCCCTTACCGGGCGACCCGCAACGACGTGCGCAACATGGTTGGCAAAGGCAACTATGTGGAGGTCTTTGTGGACACGCCGCTGGAGGTCTGCGAGCAGCGTGACATCAAGGGGCTGTATGCCAAGGCACGGCGGGGAGAGATCAAGGGCTTTACCGGGATCGACGATCCGTACGAGGCGCCCAACCACGCCGAAATCGTGCTCGACACGGTCGGCTGCACGGCCGAGGAGAACGCCCATCGCATCCTGGAACACCTGATTGACCAGGGCCTGGTGCGGCGGCCGGTGGCAGAGTCGTGAGATGGTGAGCTTTCTACGCAAGAGCAAAAAACCCAAGGTCATGGTGATTGGCCTGGATTGCGCCGCGCCCGAGCTGGTCTTCGACGCCTGGCGGGACCGGCTGCCCAACCTGCGCCAGCTGATGGAGAGGGGGATCTATGGCGACCTGATGTCCTCTATTCCCGCCATCACCGTGCCCGCCTGGAGCTCAATGCTGAGCAGCAAGGACCCCGGCGTGCTGGGCTTTTACGGGTTCCGCAACCGGGCCGATTATTCCTACGACAAGATGTCGATTGCCACCGGCGCGGCCGTGAAGGACAAGCGGGTGTGGGACTATCTGGGGGAAGCAGGCAAGCAGGTAATAGTCGTCGGGGTCCCGCAGACCTATCCCATCCGGCCGGTCAACGGGCATCTGATTTCGAGCTTTCTCACGCCTTCGGTGGAAAAGCAATTCACCTACCCCAACGAACTGCGCTACGAGATCGACCGGGTCCTGGGAGGCCGGGAGTACGACGTGGACGTGCCCCAGTTCCGGACCGATGACAAGGACCATCTGCTGCAGCAGATCTACGAGATGAACGACAAGCAGTTCGAGGTCGTGCGCTATCTGCTGGACAACAAGCCGTGGGACTTTTTCATGTTCGTGGACATGGGCGTGGACCGCATACACCACGGGATGTGGAAATACCACGATACCACTCATCCCAGGCACGAGCCGGGGAACAAGCACCAGCACGCCATCCGCGATTACTATGTTCACCTGGACTGGCAGATAGGGACCCTGCTGGAGCGCATTCCCCAGGAGACGACGGTCCTGGTCGTCTCGGACCACGGTGTGAAGGCCATGCACGGCGGCGTGTGCGTCAACGAGTGGCTGCGCCGGGAAGGGTACCTGGCGCTGCAGGAGGAGCCGGAGGGAGAGTGCCCCATACCGTTCGCCGAGGTCAAGGTGGACTGGGGCAAGACGCAGGTGTGGGGCTCGGGCGGCTACTATGCGCGGATCTTTATGAACGTGGAAGGGCGGGAGCCTCAGGGGACGATCCCGGCCGCGCAGTACGAGGGGTTCCGGGACGAACTGGCAGAGGCGCTGCGCTCAATCCCGGCGCCCGATGGGAGCGACATCGGCACTCAGGTCTTCAAGCCGCAGGATGTCTACCGGCAGGTGCGCAACATCGCGCCCGACCTGATTGTCTATTTTGGGGGCCTATCGTGGCGCTCGGTGGGAAGTTTCGGCTACGATGATGTCTATACCTTTGAGAATGACACAGGGCCGGATGACGCCAACCACGCGGAGAACGGGATGTTTATCCTGGTCAAGCCGCGGGACAAAAAGGGCGGCCGGCGGGGAGAGTCGCGTCACCTGATGGACGTGGCTCCGACGATACTCGATCTCTTTGGGCTGCCGATTCCGGCCGACATGCAGGGGCAGTTGATTGCGGGCTGAACCACGCAGTGGACTGGTGATGGCGTCGAAGCGTCTCTGGCTGCTGACGGCTGTCCTGCTGGCGCTGGGCGCCGGCTGCACGGCGCAGCAGGAGAGTGGTGATGGGGTGGCCCGGTTGGTCTTCTTCTGGGGAGAGCACTGCCCTCACTGCCACGAGGTAATGGAGGAGGATCTTCCTCTGCTCGTGGATAAGTATGGCCGCCTGCTAGAGATCGCCTCGATTGAGATCTCCGATCCGGCTCACTATGAGGTCTACCTGGCGGCCATAGAGCTGTTTGAGGTGCCGCCCAAGCGGCAGGGGGTGCCGGCCGTCTATATCGGCGACACCCACCTGGTTGGTTCGGTCGAGATTCCTCGAGACCTGGACACGCTGGTCCAGGAGCACCTGGACCGGGGAGGGGCAGACTACCCTCCCTTACCGGGCCTGACCGAGATCATTGGCGCGGCCGCGCCGGCCGGGGAGGGAGAGCAGCCGGCGGCCGAGGCCCAGCCCATCTACCTGGCCTACTTCTCCCAGACCGGCTGCCAGGAGTGTGACCGGGTCAAGGGGGACCTGGAGTATCTCGAGACCAGATTCCCCCAGCTCATCGTCAAAGAGTATGACGTGCGCGAGAATGCGACGCTCTCCGAGTGGTTGGGAGAGCGGGCCGGGGTTTCCGCTCTGCGGCGGTTGACCGCGCCGGCCGTCTTTGTAGGCGATGACTATTTGCTGGACGAGGAGCTGGACGCGCGCTCGCTGGAGGCGCTGCTGGAGGCCTACGCCCCAGAGGGAGCGGAACGGGTGTGGGAGGATTGGGAGGACACCGCCGGCGGCGACGCCCAGCAAAGCATCGTGGAGCGCTTTGAGTCGCTGGGGGTCCTGACCGTGGTGCTGGCCGGGCTGGTCGATGGGCTCAACCCGTGCGCCTTTGCCACGTTGGTCTTTTTCGTCTCCTACCTCACCATCAGCGGCCGCACGGGCAAGCAGGTGCTGGCAGTCGGCGCTGCCTTCACCCTGGGCGTGTTTCTGGCCTACGTGGCGGTGGGCATGGGCTTCTTCCGGGTGCTGGAGCTGGCGGGGGACCTGCTCACCAAGCTGGGGCGCTGGGTCTTTGGGCTGACGGCCGCCTTCTGCCTGGTCCTGGCGGTGTTTAGCCTCTTGGACTATTTCAAGGCCCGGCGGGGGGAGATTGGCGACATGGCGCTCAACCTACCGCACTGGCTGCGCGAGCGCATCAACGCCGTCATCCGCAAATCGCGCCACTCACGGGCCTTCGTGGCGGGCGCCTTTTTCACCGGGATCATCGTCTCGTTCCTAGAGTTGGCCTGCACCGGGCAGGTCTACCTGCCGACCATCATCTTTGTCATGAGCATGCCCGAGCTCAAAGCGCGGGCGACCTTTTTCCTGTTGCTCTACAATCTGCTTTTCACCGCGCCGCTGGTGGTGGTCTTTGTGCTGGCCTACTATGGGACCGGCGCCCGGCAGTTCAGCGCCTTCCTGCAGCGCCGCGCCGCCGCGGTCAAGCTGGGTATGTTCGTCCTCTTTCTGGCGCTGGGCGGATGGCTGGCCGTTTCGCTGCTGGCATGATGCACGGAATTCGTTCCTCTCTCAATTCGCTGTAGCCGCCGAATGAATTCGGTGTCTGATACAAGGAAGCCAGCTGAAGCTGGCTGACCGTGCCACACCCACCTGCCGAACCCCTCGCACTCGGCGGCGGCCAGCGCCATTGCTGTGGCTACTCGGCACCACCGCACTGGGGCCGTGGAACATGTTTCAACATGTTTCTTGATATCAGCCGCTGAATTCATTCAGCGGCTTGCCGGCCGAGTATTCGTTCCCCCCTCAATCCGCTGTAGTGCTGCGTGGCTGAATAGTAACCTTGCGAAGGTTGCGAACCAAGGGTTCGGCACCTTCGCAAGGTTGGCCGGGACCTCTCGCCAGCAGAGGCACCAGGCATCCCGAGCCTCCGGGCTCCGTGCCTGGGCTTAGCCTTCGGGCCGAGCC
>JAUVHW010000256.1 GCA_030593075.1 Ardenticatenales bacterium | reverse complement strand
GCACTTGCTCTTCAAGCTGACCCGCGCCAAGTTCGAGCAGATGAGCGAGGATCTGGTAGACCGGGTGGAAGGGCCGTATCATCAGGCCATCAAGGACGCCGGCATCAGCGCCAGCGAGATTGACGAGGTCGTGCTGGTCGGTGGAGCCACCCGCATGCCAATGATTCAGGACCTGGTCCGTCGGCTGACCGGGGGCAAGGAGCCCAACAAGAGCGTCAATCCCGATGAAGTTGTGGCCGTCGGAGCAGCCCTGCAGGCGGGTGTTCTCTCCGGTGAAGTGCGGGATGTGCTGCTGCTGGATGTGACCCCGCTAACCCTGGGTCTCGAGACACTGGGTGGGGTTCTGACCCCGCTCATCGAGCGCAACACTACTATTCCAATCGCCAAGACGGAGGTATTCAGCACCGCAGAGGACGGCCAGCCGGCCGTGGACATCAAGGTGTTCCAGGGGGAGCGGCCAATGGCGGAGGACAACATGCTCCTGGGTCAGTTCCGGCTGGACGGGATTCCGCCAGCGCCCCGGGGTGTGCCGCAGATCGAGGTAAGCTTTGACATCGACAGCAACGGCATCCTCAACGTGAGCGCCAAGGATCGTGCCACCGGCCGCGAGCAAAAGATCACCATCACAGCCAGCACCAACCTGGATGAAAAGCAGGTGGAGCGGATGATGGAGGAATCCCGCCGGCACGCGGCCGAAGATCAGAAGCGCAAGGAGCTGGTCGAGGCTCGCAACATGGCGGACCAGCTCAGCTACCAGACTGAAAAGACGCTACGCGAACTTGGCGACAAGGTCGCTGATAGCGACCGCGAACCTACCGAAGCCAAGATCACCGAGCTAAAAAAGGCGGCCGAGGGCGACGATACCGCCAGGATACGCCGCCTGATTGAGGAGCTGCAGCAGGCTTCCATGGCGCTCGGACAGGCGATGTATGGCCAGCCGGAGGCCCAGGCCGCTGGAGGACCCATGCCGGGGGCCCCGCCGTCAGAACCTCCAGACGAGGACGTGGTGGACGGCGAGTTCCACAGCGTGTAGCACCAGGGGCGGGTGACGGAACACCGAGTTCCGTCACCCGTTTGCATTGCTGTCAGGTCTCCATCTCAGCCAGCGCGGCCGCCAGGAAAATGGGCAAATCGCCGGCCGCCACCCCCGCCCGCCCGATCTCCTGCGCTGCCTTTTGGCCGGCTGCTCCGTGCAGGAATGCTCCAGCCACCGCCGCCTGGTATGGTTCCAACCCTTGAGCCAACATCCCAGCGATGGCGCCCGCCTGCACGTCGCCGCTCCCGGCCGTTGCCAGGGCCGGGTTGGCGAATGGGATCAGCGTGCTGCGCCCGTTGGGCGCTGCCACCACTGTGAACGCTCCCTTTAGGACCACGATCTGGCCCCAGCTGGCAGCGGCGCGCTGAGCCACCCCGAGGCGCTCTGACGTAACCTCCTCCCGCTCGCACTTGAGGAGGCGGGCCATCTCGCCGGGATGTGGGGTAAGGACGCAGTTCGGCGGCAGGTGATCTGCCCAGCCGTCCGTCTCGGCGAGTAGGTTCAATCCGTCGGCGTCTACCACCAGGGGCGGCAGGTCAGGGGCATCGCGTTCTCCGGCCCCTGGTGCACCCTGAATGAAACCAATTCGTTTTCTGGCAGCCGCTTCTCTACCGGCGAGCAGGCTCTTCAGGAATAGCCCCGTCTTCTCATCGCGGCCCAGCCCTGGACCGATGAGCAGCGCATCGTAGGCCAGATCTCCCAGGGCCTCCAGCAGCACTTTGGCAGCGTCCTCGTTCATGGCTCCCATGTCATGCGGCAGGAGTACATAGGTAGCCTCGGCCAGCTGGGCTGCCAGCGGTGCGTGGATGGAGCTGGGCACCGCCAGGGTGACCAGCCCCGCCCCCGCGCGGTAGGCGCCTGCGCCCGCCAAGGCCGCCGCCCCGGTATAGTTGACCGATCCGGCCGCAATCATGACCCTGCCGAAAGTGCCCTTGTGGGCGTCGGGCGGCCGGCGGGGGAGCCAGCGCCGCACTTGATCGGCCGTCGCCAGCTCCAGCTCAACTGACTGCACAGCCGGCAGGCTTTCGTCAGAACCGATATCGACAACCAGCAGCTCACCGATGGCGGCCGCCCCGGGAAACCGAAACTGCCCCACCTTGGGGGCTGCAAAGGTCACTGTCAGGTCAGCCGGAAGCGCCGCTGGGTCGAGTGCTCCGGTGTCGCAGTTCAGGCCGCTGGGGCAGTCCACCGCTACCACCAGAGGGATCCCGGCCGGCCGGTGCGAGGGAGTGGTAGGCGAAACCGCACTGCCAGACGCGCCCAGACGCCGGTCTCTGTTGTCCTTCAGAGCCTGCCCGCAGCGGAGCAGCATCTTCTTGAGGGGGCCCTTGACTGGACGTTCTACCCCCGTTCCTAGTAGAGCGTCCACGACAATATCGGCTTCCGATACCGCGTCCTGCAGCCTCTTTCCTGCGCGGTCATTAGGGGCCACCGTGACGGGCAACGCCATCTCCCGAACCTGTGCATAGTTGGTGTCGTCCGCTGGTCGCGGCCGGGACAGGCAGAAGGAGACCCGTGCCCCGGCTTGTGCTAGGTAGCGGCCGGCGACCAGACCGTCACCCCCGTTATTGCCCGGGCCCACGAGGACCACGACCGACCGGCCTTCCACCTCCACCCTATCCAGGATCGCCCGCGCCACACCGCGACCAGCGTTCTCCATCATCTGCGCATAAGAAACCCCGGCCGCGTCAGTCTCCCGCTCGATTGCCCGCATCTGGGCTACCGTGACCACCTTCATCCTGTCGACTCCTTATCCCGCGGTGCCCCTAAACAAAACGCGCCGCAGGCTGACCAGCCTGGGCGCGTCCGCTCCCAGCGCCGGGCTGGGACGTTCCGGATTGGCCTGTGGCCCATACGAGAATCGAACTCGTGTTTCCGCCTTGAGAGGGCGGCGTCCTGGACCCCTAGACGAATGGGCCGCGTGACGGGATTCTACCACAGAGCCTTCTCGTGTCAATCAGCGCGGGACCGGAGCGGCCGCGCCCCTGCTCCAGGCTTGCCGCCGGCCTGCGGCCGTGTATAATTAGTCTTATGGAGTTAAGCGAAATTGCCTTCGAAAGGGTTCGGCCCGAGCATGTAGGCACTACCCTTCAGCGGCTGCTGCCCCGGGTAGCCAAGCCGGGTCGCTACACCGGAGGTGAACTCAACAGCGTGTGCAAAGAGTGGGACACTGTCCAGGTGCGGTTGGCGCTGGCCTTTCCTGACATCTATGACCTGGGGATGTCTAATCTGGGTCTGATGATCCTCTACGAACTGGTGAACCGGCAGCCGGATATGTTGGCCGAGCGGGTCTACAGCCCTTGGCCCGACATGGAGCAGGCCATGCGAGCGGCCGGCCTCCCCCTCTTCACCCTGGAGAGCAAGCGGCCGGTCGCCTCCTTTGACGTGCTGGGGATCAGCCTGCCTTACGAGCAGGTCTACACCAATGCGCTCAACCTGCTGGCCCTGAGCGGGCTTCCGGTGTTCTCGGCCGACCGAGACCACCGCCATCCGCTGGTCATAGCTGGCGGTCACGCCGCCTTCAACCCCGAGCCTATGGCCTCCTTCATCGACGCCTTTGCCATTGGTGACGGAGAGGAGGCTCTGATTGAGCTGCTGGGGGCCGTCAGTCAGTCCAAGGCGGCTGGAGAGAACCGGGCGGAACAGCTCTTTCGGCTGGCAGCGATCCCAGGGGTGTACGTGCCTGCGCTATACGAAATCCATTACCATCCGGATGGCACTCTGTCGGGCATCAGACCCAACATCCCCCAGGCTCCCGAACGGATTCTCAAGCGGGTTGTGCCCCAGCTGCCTCCTCCGCTGACCCGACCGGTGGTGCCATTTGTGGCGACGACTCACGACCGGGCCATGGTCGAGATCATGCGCGGCTGCACCCGGGGTTGCCGCTTCTGCCAGGCCGGGTTCGTGACCCGGCCGGTGCGCGAGCGGCCGGCCTCCCAGGTCATGGCGGCAGTCGATGATCTGATAGCGGGCACCGGTCACGGGGAAGTAGCGCTGCTCTCGTTATCCTCTAGCGACTATACCGATGTCCTCCGCCTGGCCCAGTGTATTACGCGAAAGCACGGCGCAGCGGGCATCGGTATCTCTCTTCCCAGCTTGCGGATCGATACCACCTCGGCCGACCTGCTGGAGACCGTCAGCGCAGGCCGGCGGGGGGGCGTCACCTTTGCTCCCGAGGCAGGTACCGAACGCGTGCGCGCCGCGATCAACAAGACGATGCCCCGAGAGCAGATTCTGACAGCCACCGAGGAGGTGTTCCGGCGGGGCTGGCGCACAGTGAAGCTCTATTTCATGATTGGGCTCCCCCAGGAGACGATGAACGATGTGGCGGCCATCGCTGACCTGGCGTGGGACGTGCTGCGATTGGGACGCAAACACCACGGCCGGCGGGCGCGGGTACACCTTGGCGTCAGCACCTTCATCCCCAAGCCGCACACTCCGTTTCAGTGGGCGGCGCTGGACCGCGTGGACCAGATTGAGGCCAAGCAGGCACTGCTGATGGAGAAGACCGGGGGCAGAGGGCTGGAACTGAAATGGAACCAGCCTGAGGAGACCGTGGTGGAGGCCCTCCTGAGTCGTGGCGACCGGCGGCTCGGCGCTGCTGTCTACCGCGCCTGGGAGCTGGGCGCAAGGTTTGATGGCTGGCACGAGCACTTTGAGTTCGGCATGTGGCAGCAGGCGCTTCGGGAGACCGGCCTGGACTGGGATTTCCACCTCTACCGGCCGCGCCCCCTGGACGAGACGCTGCCCTGGGACCACATCGACGTCGGGGTACGGAAGGACTACCTGGTGCAAGAGTAC
>JAUVHW010000416.1 GCA_030593075.1 Ardenticatenales bacterium | reverse complement strand
GCGAAGAGCAACCCCCACGAAGAAGCGTGTGATCCGCCGATAGCGGCCGCGGTCAATCGACCCTGGAGCGCGCCTCATGTCACCTCGCGAAACGAACTAGTGAGCGGCCGCCAGCCTGCTGGGCCGCACGCCCGCCATGCGGACAAGGGCCACGGCTGCAGTCCCGCCCGAAAGATAATGCCATCACCAAGTCTAAACCGCCGCCGGTGACCGAGTCCAGCCAGTGAGAGCGCTTTCCTGATCAGCACTCGCTACGGCGGTCAGAAGGCCGCGCTCCTCACCTGCCCGTCAAAACCCAGGCAATCCATCACGCGGCGGCGCTGGACTGCGCTCAGCTGGTCCAGCGAAAAGTAGCGGCATTCCGAATGCTCCTGGCTCAGCCGCACCTGGGCGCCGGCCGGTAGGTCACAGCGAAATATGCAGACGTGAGAGTTGTATTCGCGATGATAGTACATCCCGCTCATATACCTCACGGCCACCGCACAGCCCAGCTCCTCACGACACTCGCGCGCCAGCGCCTGGTGGACGGTCTCGCCTGGCTCCAACGAGCCGCCCGGCAGCCCCCACTGCTCGCCGTCGTAGGTCGCCCGGACCTGCAGCTCCTGCTGCGCATCATTGTTGATCACAGCGTGAACGCTCAGCCGGTAAGTGTCACCGAAGGACATGGCGCTCTCCCTTGCCGGCACGCCAGAGACGGGCCGGCGCAGAACGACGGCCTCCTAACTCTGCCGTTCCAGACGCTACGCTGGCGCCGCCGCCGGCTTGACCGAGCGCGCCCGCATGTACCACTTGGTCAGCTCGGCCGCCACTGAGGGAAACACGATCAGCGGCAGCATCGTCGCCCACTCGCGGCCGCCCAGGGCTACGGTGTCAAAGATAGGGGCCAGAAACGGCACGTAGATCACCGCCAACAGCAGGATAGTCGATGCGCCGACGGCGTACTGCATGTACTTGTTGCTGAACACGCCCAATCCAAACAGGGAAAAGAACTCGGAGCGGGCTGTGTAGGCGCGGAACAACTCCGATGCCGAGAGCGTCACAAAAGCCATGGTGCGGGCCAAGGTAATGGCGCCGGCCGAGCCCGCGCCGTGGAGCACCTCCCCTTCCTTCAGACCCAGCCAGTAGGCAAACAGCACCACGGCCGTTATGGCAATGGTCTGAATGATCATTCCCAACCGCATCTCGCGATTGATCACCGGTTCGTTCATCGGCCGCGGCGGCCGGTCCATGATGTCCGGATCGCCCTTCTCCGCGCCCAGCGCCAGCGCCGGCGCACCGTCGGTCAGCAGATTCAGCCAGAGCAACTGTATGGGAGTCAGCGGGCTGGCCCAGCCAAGCAGGGTCCCAATGAAGATAGTGGCGACCTCCGCGAGATTGCAGCTCAGCAAATAGTAGACGAACTTGCGGATGTTGGCGTATATCACCCGGCCCTGTTCGGCAGCGCTCACGATGCTGGCATAGTTGTCATCGGTCAGCACCATGTCGGCCGTCTCTTTGCTGACATCGGTGCCGGTGATTCCCATCGCCACCCCGATGTTGGCCCGTTTCAGCGCCGGAGCGTCATTCACGCCGTCGCCGGTCATCGCCACCACCTGATCGTGCGCCCTGAGCGCTTCCACGATGCGCACCTTGTGCTCGGGGCTGACGCGGGCAAACACGTCCACCTCTTCCACAATGTCTACCAGCTCCTCGTCCGACATCTGGTTCAGGTCCGCGCCCCCGACAACCTTTCCACCCGGCCGCAACAGGCCAATCTGGTCAGCGATGGCTCTCGCGGTATCGGAATAGTCGCCGGTCACCATGACAGTCCTGATGCCCGCTCTTCGCGCAGTCTCCATGGCGGGCGACACCTCCGGCCGGGCAGGGTCAATCATGCCAATCAGTCCCACAAAGACCAGGTCCTTCTCGATATTGTCCGCCGTCACCTCATCCGGTAGATCGTCGAGGTCACGATACGCAACCGCTAGATTCCGCAGCGCCGACTGGGCCATTATGCGATTGGCTTCAATGATGCGCCCACGGACCGATTCGTCCAGGCGAACCTTGTCGCCGTGCCGGAGCGCGTGGGTGCAAAGGTCCAAT
>JAUVHW010000104.1 GCA_030593075.1 Ardenticatenales bacterium | reverse complement strand
TGAGGGCAGTAACCGCGGCCGCAGCGCTTCTTCTCTGCCTGCTGACGGCCGTCGCTGCCTACCTCGCCCGGAACCGGCAGCGGACGGGCGGCGAATGGAGGTTGGGACTGGTGGGTCAGACGCTGCTGGTGGGGGCCGGGCTATTGGCGGCCGGAGTAGCCGCCTATCTGCCTTTCTACCTCGGCTTCCGCTCTCAAGTCGGCGGCATACTCCCCAACGCCATCAACCCCACCCGCCTTCCCCAGTTCCTGGTGATGTTTGGACCCTTCCTCTTCATCCTCGCCCTGTGGCTGGGGGACCGGATACGCCGGGAACCGGTCTCTCTCATCTTGTTTGCAGGCGTTGCTGTCGGCCTGATGGCCGCGTTGTGCCTGGCGGCGCTCGCCTTGGCTGCTGCGGCCATAGTGGACCCGGAGGTGCAGGGGGTGCTGCAGCAGTGGGCGGAGCGCGTAGGGGGAACGGAGGAAGCCGTCCTCCGGATACTCTGGCTGCGGGCAACCAACCCCTGCACGGCGCTGCTGCTGGTCTGTGTGATAGGCAGCGTAGCAGCGCTGCTGCACTCCTACCTGCGAACTCGCGGGGAGCTGCCGGCCGGCGGCCGGGCTCGCGGTCCGGCCGTTTCTCCCTTTGTGCTGCTTCTGGTGTTCACCGCTGCCATGCTCACGCTGATCCCAGAGTACGTCTACTTGCGGGACAACTTTGGAGCGCGGCTGAACACGGTCTTCAAGTTCTACTACCAAGCCTGGGTGATGTTCGCCATCGCCAGCGGCTACGCTCTGTACGCCCTGCTCCAGCGGAGAGGCCTGATCCGGTGGGTAGGGGGAGCCGGCGCGGCCGTTCTCATCGCGGCCGGCCTCGTCTACCCGCTGCTGGCAACTCCTACCAAGGCGGGCGAGTTCTCCGGCGAGCCGACCCTGGATGGCATGGCCTACATGGCACGAACCCAGCCGGACGACTATGCAGCTATTCGCTGGCTGCAGGACAACGCCGGCGGTACGCCCACCATCCTAGAGGCAGTGGGCGGCCAGTATTCCTGGGGCGGCCGCATCTCGGCGCACACTGGCCTGCCGACTGTGCTGGGATGGGCCGGGCACGAACTCCAGTGGCGCGGCTCCACCCCCGAGCCGGGCATCCGCGAGCCCGAGATCAATAAGCTCTACACCTCCCGCTCCTGGCCGCAGACCGAGGCTCTCCTGGTCAAGTACGGTGTCGAGTACGTGATAGTCGGGCCGCTGGAGCTGAGCACCTACGGCCAACTGGCAGCGACCAAGTTCGACCGGGCGCTAGAGATCGTTTTCGAGACCGATGGAATCAAGATATACCAATGGAAGGGACTGACAGAGTAAGCGGGGAAGAGACCGGGCAGAGCCCTGCTCCGCGCCAGAACGGCGGATGGCGCAAGGACCTCTTGTTGTGGGCTGGCGTTCTGCTGGTGAGTGCGCTGCTGCGCTTGCACGACCTGGGAGCGGCGCCACTTTCACCTGCCGAGGCCCGCGAGGCCTGGGCGGGGATCGCAACGGCCGGGGATACAGGGACTGCGTCCAGTGGGCTGCTGCTGGGTGTCAACCGCTGCCTTTTCTGGCTGGTAGGACCGGGTGATGCTACCGCCCGGCTGCTGCCGGCGCTGGTGGGCGCTGTGCTGCCTCTGGCTGCCTGGCTGTTTGCAGGGTACCTGGGTAGGTCCGGGTCGCTGCTCGCGGCCGGCCTGCTGGCTCTCAGCCCGTCGCTGGTGCTCTTCTCCAGAACCGCTTCGGGCGCCATCCTGGGCGTGGCGGCTGCCCTGTTCCTGCTGGGCGCGCTGCTGCGTCACCGCGAGAGCGGTGACCGGCGCTGGCTGCTGGCGGCCGGCGCCGCACTGGGCCTGGGAATCGCCTCGGGCGCGACCTTTCTTGGCGTCTTGCTGCCGCTGGCCCTCGCCTGGCTGATAGCACGCCCCCCGGAGCTGGCGGGCCAGGAGCGTTGCCTCTTTGAGAGGGCCTCTCTGTTGACAGCGGTGGCGGTGTTGGTGCTGAGTAGCACCGCGTTCTTTTTCCTGCCAGCCGGCCTGGGGGCTACGGCTGACGGCCTGGGCGAGTGGTTATCCGGGTTCAGAGTGGACCTGACTGCCGTAGGGCGGCCGTTCCTGATTCTTCTCTGGTACGAGCCACTGGTCCTGGTATTCGGGCTGTTCGGCGTGGGCCGGGCCCTGAGGGGGCGGCAGCACAGACTGCTCGTCTTTTTGGCCTGTTGGTCCCTGCTCGGGCTAGGACTGGCTGTGCTGCGGCCGGGACAACCGGACGCGGTGCTGGCTCCCCTAATCCCCCTGGCGTTGCTGGGTGGCGCGCTGCTTGGCGCCATCCTCGGCAGTGCCCTGGCGGCACGTCCGGCCCGGACGCTGGTGGTAGCAACCGGGGCCGCTATCACTCTTCTGGCTGCCCATGGGTTGATCAGCCTGGGCCAGTACGCCCACCACATCGTCGGGGACGTGGAGCGGGCAGAGGCAAGCCTGCTGCTGACGGCTCTCTCCGCCATACTGCTGGCCGGAGTGGTGGCCCTTCTCTGGACCTACAGCGGGTGGCTGGCGTTGCGCGGGTTGGCTGCCGGCCTGGCGGTGGTACTGGCAGTCTATGGGTGGGGCACCGCCTGGAGGATCCAGCAGAACGATCCCCGGGAGCTGTGGGTGGAGACAGGGACCGCTCCGGGAGCGCGCCTGCTGGTAGAGGCGCTGGGGACCGCCTCGCATAGGGCCACTGGCTCTGCTCACACGCTCTCGCTGACAGTCCAGCTGGATGACCCGGTGCTGCGGTGGTACCTGCGGGAGTTCTCGCAGGTGACCTGGGCTGAGGCCCTGAACGCAGGAGTCACGTCAGAAGCAGTAGTGACCGCGGATGACCAGCAGGATCCAACGTTGGGCGACAACTACCTGGGCATGGACCTGGTGCTGCAGATAGGTGAGCCGGTGAAACCAGAGCTGACGCCGTGGGTGGCAGCAATCCGGTGGGTCATTTTGCACGATGCGCCGCCGCCCACTCCGGAGCGGAAGGTAATAGTGTGGCTGCGGCAGGACGTCACGCTGGTTGAGAGTTCGCGTAGCGCGCAGGATTAGCTCGAATTTGCACCCCAATGAGCACCACTGCCGCCAGCCGTGTATATACCCAGAGAGAGACACTCACCCTGATCCAGCAGTGTCTGGCGGGTGAGCAGTCAGCGTACGCGGGGCTGTATCGCGTGTACGCCGGCGACGTCTACCGGCTAGTCTACGGTATGCTGGGGCATCGAGAGGACGCTGAGGAAGTAGTGCAGGACGCCTTTGTCTATGCCTTGCGCAACCTGGGTCGCTATGACCCAGGGCGGGCCAGTTTTCGCACCTGGCTGTTCACCATTGCCGTCTCTCGCACCCGGAACAAGCGCCGGCGCCGCTGGCTGCCCACCATACCACTGTGGGACCTCTTGCAGATCAACGAGGCGCCTGCATTTCCCGATGAGAGCGAGCGGCCGGCGGAGACCGCCATAGAGGGAGCAGGACTGCAGCAGGCGGTCCGGGCGGCCGTGTCCCAACTGTCGCCCAAGCTACGCGACGCTGCAGTGCTCCGGTATTTCGAGGGACTCACCTACCGGGAGATCGGAGAGATTCTGGGCATACCGCACAAGACGGCCGAGTCGCGGGTGCGCCTGGCGCACCAGGCGCTGCGAGGGCTGATCGGAGAAATGGAGTGACGACCAATCACATTGACGCTCTGCTGGATGATTACGTCCTGGACTTGCTGGCGGCCGAGGAGAGGCGGCAGCTGACCCAGCACACAGCTCGCTGCCCACGCTGCATGGGTCTCCTGCTGAGCGAGCGGAGACGGGCAACGCAGATCGCAGGCGCTCTTCGCGGTGCGACGGTAGCTCCCCCTGGCCGCCTCGGAGCGCTGTGGCCCAGTGTTGCGGCGGCCGTTTTCGGCCGGGCCCACACCAACTGGCAGGCCCAGTGGCGGGCTGCGTTTGCCGCTTTTGCTGCCGCGCTGCTCTTCCTGGCCGGTGCAGCCGGTGGCCTCGGCCGTCTCGACGGATTGCTCTTGGGCACCCATACCCCGACGGTAGTTTCTACCGCTTCCCCCACTGTCTCGACCACGCCAACGCCGTCCCGGCCGTCCGGCTATCCGGGTTACTCGACAGTGGATATCGTCGCATTCCAGCCCACGGCCTGGGGCACGGCCGAGCCAGCACTGGCAGACCCAGCGCCGCAACCGCGGCCCAACCCAGCGGCGGCCTTTGCCCCTACCTATTCCTTTCCCAACGCGCCCGACGCGAGCGCCCTAGATTAGCCTCGCGACGCCACACTGAGGAGTTCGATGACTATTCCGATACCGGAGAAGGTGAGCTGGCTCGACCGCAGAGCGGGGGGCATCAGCTGGGAACAGGCGCTGTACGCGCTCCTGATCGTGCTAGCTGTTGCCGGCCGCTTTGTGATGCTGGGAGTGCGGGCGCAGAGCCACGACGAGAGCCTGCATACCCGCTACTCGTGGGAGCTGTACAACGGCCAGGGGTTCTCTCACACGCCCCTCATGCACGGCCCCTTTCTCTTTCACGCGGCCGCGCTCTCCTACTGGCTGTTTGGGGACAGTGACGCCAGCGCCCGTTTGCCGGTTGCACTGCTGGGAGTAGTACTGGTTGCGCTGCCCTACCTGCTCCGCCGCCAACTCGGCCGGGTAGGTGCACTGGCTACATCATTCCTGTTGCTCATCTCTCCATCGCTGCTCTACTACTCGCGCTACATTCGGATGGATGTGCCGGTCATCGTCTTTACGCTGGTGCTGGTGTTCGCCATCTGGGCCTACCTGAACAGGCGAGGTGACAAGCACCTGTACTGGTTCACCGCGGCGTTGGCTTTGATGTTCACCACCAAAGAGGTCGCCTTCATCTACGTTGCCATCATTGGCAGCTTTCTCGTGATGCGCCTGGTTGCAGGAATGCTGCGGGACCAGTGGCCCCAGGACCCCACAGGTGAGTCGGGCACTACGCTACGGCTGCGGGGCTGGTTCCAGATTGGGTTGGTCGGTCTGTTGGTGGGTGCCTTGACCTTTGGGGTGGGGATGGCAGGGGCCAACTGGGCGGAGCGAGCGGCTCCCGATGAGAACCTCGGGGCCGAGCTCGGGGCGGAGGGTGAGGACTCTGGACCCACCGATCCCTGGTCGGTGGTCCAGGTCGTCGGCGGGGCAGTTGGATGCTTCTCGTTGGCGCTTGCCATCGGAACTGCGGTCGTGGGCATGGGCGCCCGCCTGCGGGAGTATCCCGAGTTCGACCTGGTCGTCCTGTTCAGCACGCTGCTGCTGCCGTTCATAACGCCGATACCGGTCACGCTGTTGAGGGCAGACCCGCTGGACTACTCATTCGACATTGAAGCACTGCGCCAGCTGGGCGTCACGCCTTTCATCGCCTGGCTCTACCTGCTGGTAGTACCGATCGGCCTGCTGGCCTGGTATGCACGCGTTCGTCGCCTGGGCGGGAAGAGCGCGGACAGAGCGCCGCAGGGTGGACTGGCGGCCCTAAAGTGGGTGGCTGCCGTGTATGCGCTGACGGTGCCGCTGGCCACGATCTGGACTTTCACCATCCTGGAGGGTGTTACCGGTGCGGGGGTCTTCCGCTCTGCGGCCGTGTTCCTCCCCTTGCTCGCCGCCTCTGTTGCGGTTGGACTGTGGTGGGACTGGCGGCGTTGGCTGGGCGCAGCCGGGCTATTCTACACCATTACAGTGGTCCTCTTTACCACCGTCTTTACCAACGGCAGGGGGTTCGCCACCGGGTGGATCGGCTCGCTGGGTTACTGGTTGGTCCAGCAGGACGTCAAGCGGGGTGACCAACCGTTCTACTTTTACGCCTATCTGGTTCCCATCTATGAATTCCTACCTCTGTTGGGGACGGCAGCGGCAGCCACGGTGTGGTTTGCCCGGGACAGAGGAGCGGCGCTCGTCGGCCGGCTTCTGTCGCAAGGGTGGCAGCTGGAAGAAGAGGACCGAGTCCGCCTGTTTGGCTTTGTCCCCTTCCTGCTGTGGTGGACGCTTGGGACCTGGATTCTGTACTCCTACTCTGGGGAGAAGATGGGCTGGCTGATAACCCATTTCGCGGTACCCATGATCCTGCTGGCGGGGTGGGCCCTGGGCCGTCTGCTGCGGTCGGCCGATTGGTCGGCCGTGTGGAAGGCGGGAGGCTGGGCAGTGGCGGTTCTATTACCCGTCCTGACAGCCGGGCTGGTTCGGGGCGTGGGTCCAGCGGTGCTCGGGCAGCTGGACGTGGGTAGCCAGCAGCTGGATAGCCTGATCGTAGCTGGGCGCGCGCTGGGGGGAGCAGTTGTAGCCGTGGGAGCCGGGGTCGGCCTGGTTCACTATACCAGGGGCCTCTCTCAGAGAAATGTATTGGGTATGCTTGCCCTGTCCGGGGCAGCGCTGCTTGCAGTACTGACAGCACGTTCCGCCTGGATAGCCAGCTACATCAACTATGACAACCCCAAGGAACAGATGGTCTACGCCCACGGAGCATCGGCGACCAAGCTGGTGATGGAACAGATCGAGGACATCTCCCTGAGGATGCACGGCGACCTGGGAATCCGGGTGGCGTTTGACAACGATTCCTCCTGGCCTTTCTGGTGGTATCTGCG
Source organism: Ardenticatenales bacterium (assembly GCA_030593075.1). Lineage (GTDB taxonomy): Bacteria > Chloroflexota > Anaerolineae > Promineifilales > UBA4811 > JAUVHW01. Next base: position 4,482 of record JAUVHW010000104.1, on the reverse strand, counting down.
CGACTATCCCAACAAGGTGTACTTTGGGGAGTCCCCCAGCCGCGACAGCCTGGATGTTCCAGTGGCAGTGGTCGGGGACAAGAACTGGGCCAAGGTAGAGCCCTATCTGGGCAGCCGCTACCACAGTTTCGAGTATACCTTTCTCTGGTGGCCGATGGAGGATTACAAGAACCTGACCTGGGAGCGGGTCAGCGGGGCGCTCAGCAATCCCGACATGATGGCCGCGCTGTGGGACATATTCGTGGACCGGGACTATACCCGGTACGCTGAGGTCACCGGCCGGGATTTCTCGCTGGCTTCCTGGCCGTTGCGCCACCAGATGCGCTTTTACGTACGCAAGGATGTGGTTGCCCAGTTGTGGGATTATGGTGTGGGCCCGTCAGCGGCCGAAGCATCCTTCGAGGACCCCTACGAGAAAGGGTTCCGGCTTGACCTCTCACCAGTGTTGGTCATCGGCCGGGCCGGGCAAGCAGAGGGCGAATTGCAGTCCCCGCGGGACATCGCGCTGGGGCCGGATGGATACCTCTACGTAGCGGACTCAATGAACAACCGCGTGCAGGTCTTCCAGACCGACGGGGAGTCTGTGCGAGGCTGGGGCAGTCTGTGCGACCTGGAGCAGGGCGCAGCCAACTGTGTCGACCCGGACGGAGCCGGCCCGCAGCCACCAGGCGCTGGGCAGTTCAAGGAACCGTGGGGCGTGGCTGTGGCGGCCGACGGCACGGTCTACGTGGCAGATACCTGGAATCACCGGGTGCAGCGGTTCACCTCTGAAGGCGAGTTCCTGGGGTCCTGGGGCCAGTTCGGCCAGGTGGGACCTGGGCAGTCGGCCGGTGTGATGGGTGTCTTTTACGGGCCGCGCGACATTGCCATCAGCAGGGAAGGGCTGCTCTACGTATCAGATACCGGCAACAAGCGCATACAGGTCTTTGAGGCGGACGGGCGCTATGTGGGTGAATTCGGAGAGGGCGGCCCCCTGGACGGACAGATGGACGAGCAGGTGGGGCTGGACTTTGGGCCAGACGGGCTGCTCTACGTGGCCGACACCTGGAATGGGCGGGTGGCGGTGTGGGACCAGAAACATACGTTCGTCCGCAAGTGGGCGGTGGAGGGCTGGTACGGACAATCGGTCAACAACAAGCCCTACCTGGCGGTCGGCCCGCAGGGTGTGGTGTACGTTACCGACCCCGAGATGTACCGGGTGCTGGTGTTTGACCTGACGGGCGACTATCAGTACGGCTTTGGGCGGTACAGTGACGGGGTGGATGGGGTGGCGCTGCCCACCGGCATAGCTGTGGGTGACGACGGCACAGTCTACGTGTCAGACGCGGGGAACCACCGCATAGTGGCCTACTCGCCGTAGAGCGCCGCACGATCCTGGCCACTCTTCGCCGGGCGCGGACGGCTCGTCCGACCCACCACATCCGCAGCTGCGGCGCGGGGGCTGGATTGCAGTCCCGCGCGAACGCAGCGGGGCGAGGAACGTGGTCGGGCAGCCAGAGCATACATGCACCGCTCCCCGCGGACGACCCGTCCGCGGGCTAGAGGAGCAGGGGGCTGGACGGTCTCGTCCAGCCCGAGCCATAGAGGAGGATGTGGTCGTCCCCTGAGGAGTAGAGGGAAGGGGCAGATATGACCAGATGGCGACCACAGTTTGATCCGCAGCATCTCTACTTTGTCACCACCACGGCCGCCGGCCGCGCCCGCTTCTTCGAGCGCGACGTGATGAAGCGGCTGCTCGTGGACAATCTGCACGATAGGCGGACGATCAGGCAGATCAAGCTCTACGCCTTTGTCGTGATGCCCAACCACGTCCACCTCATCCTGCAGGCTGCGGCCGAGGTGGGGCTTGCAGGGTGGATGCGGGATTTCAAGACTTCGGTGGCGAAATCGGTGATCTGGCAGTTGGAGGCCGAAGGGAACCAGCCTGCACTGGACAAGCTGGCCTCGGCCGTCAAGCGGCCGGGGAAGCAGAGGTACAAGGTCTGGGAGGACGGCTACGTTGCCAAGGAGGTCTTTTCGCCCGGCTTCTTGAAGCAGAAGATCGAGTACGTTCATGGCAACCCGTGTCAGCCGCAGTGGCAGTTGGCGGAGCGGCCGGAGCTCTACCCGTGGTCCAGTGCGCGCTACTATCTGCTTGATCGACCGGCCGTGATACCCGTGGACGACGCGCGGGTGTTGCTGGGGCTGGAGAGGGACTGAGGGGGCGGACGAGGGGGGATAGCTCGCGCCTGAGCATACGTAGCTCGGCGTGGCTACTCGGCGGCTGCGCCGCGCGCGCCGGACCAAGTCGTCCGGCGAGAGCTTCCGCTCCCCGGGGACGGCCTCGTCCGCGGGCGCCGGACGAGGCCGTCCGGCGGGAGCGTCCAGCCCGAGCGTCAGAGCGGAGCGGCCTCAGGGCGACTCGTCGGCGACCGGGGTGCTCAGGGCTGCTTCGTCCACCCGCAGGGGATTAGTGCGGGCATAGTAGGCGCGGGTGGTCTCCACCGAGCGGTGGCCCAAATAGTCCTGCACCACGTCCAGCGGTTGCCCGGCATTGACCAGTTGGGTCGCCCTCCAGTGCCGCAGGTCGTGAGGGTGAATCGGCCGCAGCCCCAACCCCTTGGCCGCGCCAGTAACCACCCGCCAGGCGGCCGTGCGCGAGAGACGCTTTCCCTCGGCACGCGGGTCGTGGCTCACGAAAAGCGGAACCTGGCCCTTCTCTGCTCTCAGGTCCGCTCCTCGCTTCTTGACGTAGACGGCAATGGGCGCCAGAGCGCGGTGCAGACGAAGATCATAGTCGTGCTGCCCCTTGCCGGTCACCCGGACGCGGACCACAGAGGAATAGGGGGCCTGCAGATCACGCGCGGCGAGATCCGACTGGTTCAGCGAGAGGACCTCGCTCACCCGGCCGCCGCTTTCCGCCAGCGTCCATACCAGCGCCTGGTTGCGCAGTCTGGTCAGTTCCCAACGGCGATAGCGGGGATGATCCTTGTCTAGATCAGCCAGGCGCCTGGGGGGCTTGAGCTGAGCATAATAAGTCAGCAGTTCGTCCACCCCACGAGGAGGCTCTGGGGCACCGCCTGCTCCCTTCTGGTGGGCTCGCAGTTCGTCCCTGACCATCCGCTGTGCCTTGGCCAGTGGGAACCGGGTCGGAAGCCAGTCATAGTCGTCCAGGTATTGTAGCCAGCTGCCGATGCCCGCCAGGCGCAGGCGCACCGTACCGGGTGCATAGGGGCGAGGGTCGTCGGGGTTGTTGGGATTGCGCAGCATCCATTCGGCAAAAGCCAACAGCACCGGAGCGTCGGCGGCTGAAAGCGCGGACAGCGGCGAGTCAGCGGCCGAACCGCCAAGTTGCTGGATGGGGAGCGTGCCGCGGCCGGCGGTGGCCTCCAGGAAATGGAAGAAGCAGGAGATGCTCTGACGGTAGGCGGCTACCGTGTGTGGAGACCTGAGCGTCGCGCGCTCCAGGTAACGGTCTCGCGCCTCGCCCAGTGATCTGGGAGCACTCTGCAGGGTTGTTTCCATCTCTCCACCCAAGTCCGGTATCACTCTACTGGTCTCTCGAGCTTCACCGTTCGGATAGAGATGCTTCAGTCTGATTCGTGCGTGGGTTGTCATCTGCTTGTTGATCTCATCCATACAGACCTGGGGCCGTCTGGGATCATGGGGTGGGGTGGTGACATGCATCACGTCTTCCATGCGGCAAACGAACTGGGCATTCGCCTTCGGCGGTCTACACCAGTGCTCATTCAACCAAGGCTCAAGCTCGTGTTTTACAGTGTGGCCCGGACTGTCTCGTGCGAAATGCTGTTCACAGTGCCGAATTCGACCAGTCTGTCCCGCAGGAGCCGCAGCGGCCGTGGCCTGCCGGCGCCTCACTGCAAGCCAACGCAGTCAGATGGGCCTCTTTCTCGTCAGCCAGCTTCTCGTATTCCCGATTGGGTTTGTGCCGATGGAGGGCTGCTTCCAGGCCTTCTTCCACAAATGCTCTCCGTGTCTTGGCAATCGTTGGATCACTAACATCCAGGGCGCTACGGATCCCTTCGTACGTCCACCTGGCAGTAGCGGACCGGCAGTCCGACTTGAGCAACATGCGAGCCCGGGCAATGGTGCCGCCGGAGCAACACCCGAGGAGACCAGCTTGTTCAGGTATGACCGCTGTTTTTCAGTGAGAATCAGAGTACTTCCTGTTCACGGTCGTCGCCTTGAGAGATGTGCCTGCTTCTCAAGGAGCAAGATGTGTGCCATTCCAAACGACAATCGTTGACAGACCACTAGCAGCACTCCCGCGCCAAGTCAACGCCGGAGGGTGCCCAGAAAGAGCCCGCCGTCTGTTTCCGTTCGGCAGCACAGGGCCGCAGGGGGAATGGCGTTCCATCTGTTTTTCGACACCCCTCACGCCAGCTGCTTGACGTGGCGCCTCCGATGGCATAGAATTCGAGCAACCCGTAGAGAAGCGAGTATGGAAAGGATCTGGAGAGGATGCTGGTCAGAGACTATATG
>JAUVHW010000194.1 GCA_030593075.1 Ardenticatenales bacterium | reverse complement strand
CCCGTAATGGTGGCAATATCCTGCACTGCATGATCCAGCGCCTTGGCGTTCTCCAGCGCCTCGCCCACGCCCACATTGACCACTACCTTGGTTGGGCGCGGCACCTGCATGACGTTCGAGTAATCGAACTCCTTCATCATCACCGGGATGACCTCTTCCCGATATCGTTTCCGCAGTCTTGACATCCGGTTTCCTCTTCGCTCGCTCTCGGGCACCGACGCTTCAGCGCATCGGCCCCTCGGCCCGCAGCATCCAATCAGCGATCCTCGCTACTCATATGGCTCATCGCGCCAGCCCGTTACCTACTTGATGACCGCCTCACAACGCTTGCAGACACGCACCTTGAGCCCGCCCTCATCATGTCCATAGCCCACCCTGGTCGGCTGCCCACAGCCTGGGCAGATCAGCTGCACATTGGAGACGTGAACTGGGCCTTCGTACTCGATTATGCCGGGTTGCGTCTTGGACCGTCCGCCCGTCTGCACCGGTTTCTGGTGTTTCTTGATTATGTTAATTCCGCTCACCACGACCCGGCTGCTGCCAGCGATCACCCGCTGTACAGTTCCCGTCTCACCCCTGTCATTCCCGCTAATCACCAGGACCGTGTCGCCACGCTTGATCTTCACAGCTACAACACCTCCGGCGCCAGTGAAAGGATCTTGGTAAACCCCTTCTCGCGCAGCTCACGCGCCACTGGGCCAAATATCCGAGTCCCTTTCGGGTTCCGGGTCGCGCCGTCCAGGATCACCGCTGCGTTCTCGTCGAAACCGATGTAGCTGCCATCCTTTCGCTTGAATTCCTTGGCTGTGCGAACGATGACAGCACGCACAACCTCGCCCTTTTTCACCGAGCCATGCGGTGTCGCTGACTTGACAGTAGCCGTGATAATGTCGCCCACCCGGCCATATCGCCGCCTGGACCCACCAAGCACCCGTATGCACAGTACCTCGCGGGCGCCTGTATTGTCTGCTACCTTGAGCCTACTCTCCTGCTGGATCATCGCCTAGCTCACCTATCCAGCGCCCTTGACAACTCGCTTCACAGCCCACCGCTTGTGCCGGCTGAGCGGCCGGGACTCGATGATCTCCACTCGGTCCCCAATCCGGCAGGTACTCTGTTCATCGTGGGCCATGTACTTTCTGGTGCGGCGCAGCACCTTGCCATAGAGGCGATGACGGACAGTCCTCGCGACCTCCACCACCACAGTCTTGTCCATCTTGTCGCTGACGACAACGCCAACCATACGTTTCCGCTGTGCTTTCACAGGCTCTCACTCTCCCCGTCGCCGGCCCATCCCGCCATCTCGCGCTCGCGCAGGATTGTCAGCAGCCGGGCGAGATCGCGGCGTACACTGCGCAGTTGAGTATAATCCTCCAACTGACCCGAAGCCCGCCGGAATCGCAGATTGAAATACTCCTCCCGCACGTTCTCTAGCTGCTTCTGGATCTCGCTGGTACCCATCTCGCGGATCTCTTGTGCCTGCATCACTCGCTTCCTCCCGCCCCAAGACGCTTTACAACCTGACACTTGATGGGCAGTTTGTGGGCTGCCAGGCGCATCGCTTCGCGGGCTACACCCTCCGACACACCGCTGATCTCGAACATCACTCGGCCCGGCTTGACCACCGCCACCCAGTGATCTACCGCTCCCTTGCCCTTGCCCATCCGCGTCTCCGCCGCCCTCTTGGTCACTGACTTGGCGGGGAAGATGCGAATCCACAACTTGCCGCGGCGCTTCATATGACGGACCATCGCTCGGCGTGCAGCCTCAATCTGACGACTGGTAATCCACGCTGGCTCCAGGGATTGAAGCCCGAACTCGCCAAAAGAAACCGCATTGCCGCGAGTGGCCCTCCCCCTCATCCGCCCGCGGAACTGTTTCCGGTACTTGACCCGTTTCGGCAATAGCACAAGCGCACCTCACTCAGACCGCGCGTCAACTGACGTACACGTCTCGCCGCTCCGGTTTCTCACCCAGCACGTCACCCTTGTACACCCACACCTTGACCCCAATGCGGCCGTAGGTGGTTCCGGCTTCGGCGAACCCATAGTCGATATCCGCCCGCAGCGTGTTCCGCGGCACCCGGCCCTCCATCTGCCACATCGAGCGCGCCATCTCGGACCCATGCAGGCGGCCTGCGCACATGATCTTGATCCCCTCGGCGCCCTGCCGCATTGCCTGCCCCACTGCACGCTTCATCGCCCGGCCGTGGGAAATGCGCCTCTCCAATTGAGATGCCACGTTCTCGGCAACCAAGAGTGCGTCCAGGTCAGGCCTCTCAATCTCCTCTACCTCCACCCGGACCTTCTTGTGGGTAAGCTCCTCCAGTTTCCGGCGCAGTTCCTTCACAGAGACCCCCTTGCGCCCAATGACCACTCCGGGCTTGGCGGTCCAGATAGTGATCTGGACCTGGTTCGGGAAACGCTCGATCTCTATCCGCGAGATGGCTGCGTTCCGGCCCATCCCCCGGACAAGCCGGCGAATGGCCAAGTCCTCATGCAACAACTCTGCGTACCGCTCGCCCTCTGCAAACCAACGCGCGTCCCAGTCCCTGATGATCTTGAGCCGGAATCCGATTGGATGAACCTTGCGGCCCAAAGCACTCCTCCTCAGTCTGCGTGTTCGCTCAACACCACCGTGATGTGGGTTGAGCGCTTGATAATAGGCTTGAACTTGCCGCGGCCGCCGAACCGGCCGCCGTACGGGGCGAGCCGGTGTCGCGGACCTCCATCGGCGGCTATCTCTGAGATGAACAGGCTGTCCCTCTCCGCTCCAAAGTTCTCCTCGGCGTTGGCAGCAGCCGAGTTGATGACTTTGGTGATTGGCAGGGCGGCAGCGTGGGGCAGGAAACGAAGCACGCTGATCGCCTCATCCACATCCAGGCCCCTCACCAGATCGACCACACGGCGCACTTTGCGCGGCGACATAGGGATATGCTTCGCCTGTGCACGATACTTGAATTCCATCAGACCCTCACATCCGCCTAACGCCGGCGCTTCCTCTCATCTCGAATGTGCCCACGGAACGTGCGTGTGGGGGCGAACTCGCCCAGCTTGTGCCCAACCATGTTCTCCGTGACATAGATGGGAACATGACGGCGGCCATCGTGGACGGCCAGCGTGTGCCCCACCATCTGTGGGAAGACGGTGCTGGCCCGAGACCACGTCTTGATCACACGCCGCTCGCCGGCAGCATTCATCTTCTCAATCTTGCGCCACAGTTTAGGATCAACGTACGGACCCTTCTTGAGCGAACGTGACATCTCGTCCTCCCACTCTACCCGCGCCGCTTGCCGCGCCGGCGGATGATGTACTTGTCTGTACGCTTGTTCCTTCGCGTCCTGGTGCCCAGCGTTCTCTTCCCCCACGGGGACTTGGGTCCGGGCATTCCGATGGGCGACCGGCCCTCTCCGCCACCATGAGGATGATCGCGAGGCGACATCGCCGATCCCCGAACAGCAGGGCGAAAGCCCAGCCAGCGCTTTCGGCCTGCCTTACCTAATCTGATATTCCCGTGGTCTACGTTGCCCACCTGCCCGATGGTCGCCATGCAGGCCTGCCGAACCAGGCGAACCTCACCGGACGGAAGCCGCAGCGTGGCATAGGTACCTTCCTTTGCCAGCAGCTGTGCTGACGTTCCGGCCGACCGGACCATCTGACCACCACGTCCCTCTTGGAGCTCGACGTTGTGGATCTGCGTGCCCAGCGGTATGTTGGCGAGCGGCAGCGTATTCCCCGGCCGGATCTCCGCCTGCGGCCCGCTCATCAGCACGTCCCCAACGCGTACTCCCAGAGGGGCAACGATGTACCGCTTTTCGCCATCCGCATACGTCAGCAGCGCGATTCGAGCCGAGCGGTTAGGATCGTATTCAATAGATGTCACCCGGCCCTCAATCCCAATCTTGTCACGCTTATAGTCGATCACCCGGTAGCGTCGCTTGTGCCCGCGCCCTCTATGACGCACCGTAATCTTGCCGCGAAAGTTCCGCCCGGCTCGCTTGCGCAGAGGGCGCAACAAGGAACGCTCGGGCTTGGGGCGGGTTACCTCCGCAAATGAATGACCCGACATATCCCGCCGGCCTGGAGACGTGGGTTTGTATGTCTTGACCGCCATCTCTCGTCCTCCAACGGTCACCCGCAGCTGTTTCCGAGCGGACAAAAACCACAGTCCGACTCGGCCTCAGTGCTGCGGTGTCACCGCGGTTTACCTATACTCCCTCAAACATCTCCAATCTCTGGCCAGGCGCCAATGTCACAACTGCTTTCTTCCAGCCAGGCTTGCGAGTGATGGTCTTGCGCCACCGCCTGGCCCGCTTGGCGGGGACGTTCATGACTCGCACCTTAACAACGTCCACCTTGGGCCAGACGAGTTCCACCGCTTCTTTGATCTGATGTTTGTTGGCCCGGGGGTGTACCTCAAAGACGAACTGGGACTCCTCATCGGCAAGCCTGGTCGACTTTTCGGTGATGATTGGGCGGCGAATTACGTCTCGATAGTGCATCCTTCACCTTCGATTCCTAGCGGTCCTCTGCACCGAGCCACTCCCCGACTACCTCGAGCGCATCCAGGGGCAGGACTACCTTGTCGAACGAAAGCAGGTCACGAATGTTGAGGTAGTTCACCCGCAATGTCTTTGCCTGGGAGAGGTTGCTGGCAGATCGTTCCACATTCTCGTTCCTTTCGCTCATCAGAACCAGAGCGCTCGCTCCGCCAACCAGCCGGTTCAGCGCTTCCGCCATGTGCCGCGTCTTTGGTTTCTCAAGCGCCAACGCTTCCACTACCACCAGGCCGCCATCCCGCGCCTTGGCGGTGAGAGCGGAGCGCAGGGCCGCCCGCCGCATCTTGCGGGGCATCCTGAGCGAATAGTCACGAGGTCGGGGGCCGTGCGCCACTCCACCGCCCTTGTAGATCGGGGCATTGCGACTGCCATGCCTCGCCCGGCCAGTGCCTTTCTGCCTGTAGACCTTGCGCTTAGAGGCGACGACCTCGCCGCGGCTCTTGGCTTTGTGCGTCCCCCGGCGGGCATTAGCTTGTTGGCGAACGTAGGCCTGGTGCATCAAGCCTTCGTTCACATCGGCCTCAAAAACGCTGGCAGGAAGTTCCACTGTGTCCACTTCCTCGCCCTTTATGTTCATTACCGGGACCCTCATCGCCGACCCTTCCGCGCTTCCTTTATCGCGACCAGCCCGCCCTTCGCGCCTGGCACGCTCCCTCTGACTGCCAGTAGGTTGTGCTCCAGGTCAACACGAACCACTTCCAGGTTCTGCGAGGTCACCCGGTGGCTGCCCATCCGGCCCGCCATGCGCATGCCCTTGAACACCCTGCCGGGAGTAGATGTTGCGCCGATCGAGCCCGGAGCACGCTGGCGATCCGACTGACCGTGAGTCTTGGGCCCGCCAGCAAAGCCGTGGCGTTTCATCACTCCAGCGAATCCCCGTCCCTTTGCCGCGCCCACTACGTCAACGCGGTCACCTTCCCGAAAGATATCGACAGTCACCTCATCTCCCAGCTCGCAACCCTCTGGAGCCTTAGTGCGGAACTCGCGTAGATGGCGCAACGGCGGCACTTCCCTGGGGAACTGCTTGCGCACCGGGTGCTTCTCACTCGTCGTGAGCAGTCCCAGGTGCCCAGCCTCGGGACGCTTGACCCTGTCCTCCCTGACCTGACCGAAGCCCAGTTGGACCGCTTCGTAGCCGTCTCTCTCAAGCGTCTTGACCTGAGTCACATAGCAGGGACCCGCCTCAATCACGGTGACCGGCACAACATCACCCTGTTCGTCAAAGAGCTGGGTCATGCCTATCTTTCTGCCCAGAATCCCTTTCATTGAAGCCTCCCGCGGACTGCCGGTCGCCGGGCGACCGCATCATCCGCCCCGAATGCTGCGCTGGAAATCACGCTCCTAGCCATCTGCCTTCGGTCTCTCACCCGGGTCACTAGACCTTGATCTCAATATCCACACCGGCCGGCAAGTTGAGCCGCATCAGAGTGTCAATGGTCTTGGAATCCGGTTCCAACACATCAATGAGCCGCTTGTGGGTGCGAATCTCAAAGTGCTCGTGCGAGTCCTTGTCGATGAACGTGCTTCGGCGCACCGTGAATCGCTCCAACTTGGTCGGCAGCGGCACCGGGCCCACAACCTTGGCCCCTGTTCTCTCAGCCGTCTCTACAATGCGCCGGGCCGATTGGTCAAGTACCCGATGGTCGTACGCCTTTAGCCGGATGCGGATCTTTTGCTTAGCCATGCTCCCTCACTAGTCGGCACGTTCGCCCGGCGGGTCGTCTAGCAGCCCGCGAAACAAGTTGGCTACTCACTCCAGAATGTCAGTGATGACGCCGGCGCCTACCGTCAGGCCGCCCTCCCGGATGGCGAACTTGGAGCCTTTCTCCAACGCCACCGGCATGATCAGGTCCACGAACAGATTCACACTGTCCCCCGGCATCACCATCTCCACGCCTTCCGGCAGGCTGATCGCGCCT
>JAUVHW010000151.1 GCA_030593075.1 Ardenticatenales bacterium | reverse complement strand
GCCCACCACCGCCCCGGCCGGAACCTCCTTGCCGAGGCTCGGGTTGAGCCAGTCGCCGCCAGCCAGTGGGACAGTGTAGGGACCGCCGCGCCTGAGCAGGGCCAGCGCCTCCTCCAGTTCCGCGGGCTTTTGATACTCCTGTAGTGAAGGCACGGTCGCTCCTACCCCGGCGGGAATTCGCAGGAATCATACCCTCACTTGCCCCGAGCGGCAAGGAATCAGAGCGCCGCCGCGCACCGGTGACCCCATCCGCAGCATAAGGCCTCGTGCCCGTTCCCCCGTAACCTTGCGAAGGTTCACGAACCGAAGGTTCGCCACCTTCGGAAGGTTGACGCACCGTATACTTGACCTCGGCGGTTCAAACTGCTCCCCGCTCCGGCCCCGCACCGCAGACGCGGTCTGGTACCCTCTTGCGAATGACCTATTGCGCCACCGCACACAACGAGTTTGCATTCTGCTCTCCAGTGGTATATACTAGTAGTATATATCTATCGGGAGGTGTGGAGTGAGAACTGCGAGACTGTTCAAAAACGGGGGCAGCCAGGCGGTGAGACTGCCCAAGGAGTTCAAGTTTGAGGGCGACGCGGTGTTCATCAAGAGGGTAGGCAATGCGGTAGTCCTCATCCCGCAGGAGGGTTCCTGGCAGCCGCTGGTTGATAGTCTGGATCAGTTCTCGGAGGATTTCATGGAGAGCCGAGAGCAACCCGAAGAGCAGATCAGGGACAGTGCTTTTGAATGAGATACCTGCTCGATACCAATATCTGCATCTATCTCATTAGGAAGAAACCGTCGCAAGTGCTGGAGAGACTGGGTGTCTGTTCAGTGGGCGAGGTGGGCATCTCCTCCATAACGTTGGCAGAGTTGCAGTTTGGCGTTCACAAGAGCAAGCATTCTGCTCAGAACCAACGGGCTCTGGCGCAGTTCGTGATTCCACTGACCATTGCAGCTTTTGATTCCAACGCGGCTGCGGCATACGGAAGGATTCGGGCGCACCTCGAGAGTCAGGGCACGCCCATCGGCCCGTTCGACACTCTTATAGCAGCCCACGCTCTTAGCTTGAACACGACCCTGGTGACCAACAACATCCAGGAGTTCTCAAGAGTACCCGACCTTAGACTGGTCAATTGGGTGAGTGACTGACGCTGGTTCTACCTCGACCTCGCCGGTTCTGGATCTGGTCACCCAAGAGTGCGATGTCGCTGCTCCATGGCCCCACTTGCAACAGCAGCCAGCTGCTACCGTACCGCCGCCCTGCTCTGCTCGCTAGCCGCCATCAGGGCCCTCCTCAGGGGTTCCTCGGCAGCCTGACGGCCGGTTGCTCCGAGGTCGGCCCCCACCCGCCGCATGCTTGGCCTTGGCGGTTCAACCTGCTTCCCGCTCCGGCCGGACGACCCGTCCGGCCCCGCATCGCAGCCATGATGCCCTCGCAAGCCAGTGGCCCAATCCGCGTATCCGTGTCAGAATCCGTGTCGTGCACCCACCTCCACTGGGCTGCGGGTCGGTCCCCCTCCCGCGCGCCGCGCCGCCTGCGGTGCTCACTGCCCATTGCCTAGGTTCGGATGTTGTCTATACTCTCGGACGGAGTCTAGCGAATGCTGGCAGATTACCTCAAAAGGCGCACGGGACCGCGTCCGGTAGCCCATTGGTCTGGCAACGGCCGCGACCCCTTCATCCAACTGCGCAACGTGGTCAAGGTGTACCACACCGGGGCCGGTGATTTCACCGCGCTCAAGGGGATCGACGCCGATGTCGAGCAGGGCGAGTTCGTCGGCATCGTCGGCCGGTCCGGGGCCGGCAAATCCACCCTGGTCAACATGATCACCGGCGTGGATCACCTGACGACCGGCCTGGTGCGCATCGGGGACACCCTGGTGCACGAACTGAATGAGAGCGAGATGGCGCTCTGGCGGGGGCTCAACCTGGGGGTTGTCTACCAGTCCTTCGAGTTGCTGCCCATGCTTTCGCTGCTGGATAACGTGATGCTGCCGATGGATTTCTGCGGCCTATACCGGCCGCGCCGGAGCCGGCAATGGGCGATGCAACTGCTCCGGCAGGTGGGTCTGGAAGAACACGCGCGCAAGCCCCCGACGGACGTCTCCGGCGGCGAGAAGCAGCGAGTCGCCATAGCTCGAGCGTTGGCCAACGACCCTCCCGTCATCGTCGCCGACGAGCCAACCGGCAATCTCGACTCGGTCACGGCCGACACGATCATCCAGCTGTTCGTGGGATTGGTGGAGCAAGGCAAGACGGTCATCATGGTCACCCACGATGAAGCTCTTGTCCCCCGCTTCTCGCGCACGCTGCGGATCGCGGACGGCGAGCTGGTGAACGGTGCGCAGCAGGCCCTCGGGAGTTGAGATGACACGCCACCCTGTCGAGCAGAGCCGCCCAGCTTCGGCCGACGGCGCCCTCATTCGGATGCGGCAGGTCGTCAAGGTCTTTGCCAGCGCGGCCGGGGAGTTCGCGGCCCTGAGAGGCATTGACGCCGACCTGCACCGGGGCGAGTTCGTCGCCGTCGTCGGCCGGTCCGGGAGCGGGAAATCCACCCTGGTCAACATGATTACCGGGATGGACCGTCCCACCTCGGGCGAGGTCAGGGTTGGCGACACCTACCTGAACGAGCTGAGCGAAAGCGAAATGTCCCGCTGGCGAGGGCGCAACCTGGGCGTCGTCTTTCAGTTCTACCAACTGCTCCCCATGCTCTCGCTGCTGGAAAACACCATGCTGCCGATGGACTTCTGCGAAATGTACCCGCCCGGCGAGCGGGAGGCGCGGGCCATGGAACTGCTCGAGATGGTGGGACTGGCAGACGATGCCCATCGGATGCCCGCGGCCGTCTCCGGCGGGCAGCAGCAGAGCGCCGCCACTGCCCGCGCGTTGGCCAACGATCCGCCCATCATCGTGGCCGACGAACCCACCGGAAACCTGGACTCACGCGCGGCCGAGACGGTCCTTCGGATCTTTGAAGGGCTGGCCGGCCGGGGCAAGACCGTGGTCGTGGTCACTCATGACCGGAGCCTTGCGCAGCACGCTCTGCGCATCTTGGAGCTCAGCGACGGCGAAATCGTCGGCGAACACCGGAGAAACGGAGCGAGTCATGTTTAGACCGCGCTGGCGCAAGGTGCTGTCGGACCTACGGGACAGCAAGGCGCGCACTCTGCTGGTGGTCGCCTCTATCGCCGTTGGCGTATTTGCCGTGGGGATGATTGCTGGCGCCTATGTCATCATTCCGTCAGACATGAACGCCAGCTACTCGGGCAGCAACCCGGCCAACATCGAGCTGTGGACCTTGTCCTTCGACCAGGGCTTTGTGGACCGTGTGCAAGAGATGGACGGGGTGCAGGATGCCGAAGCTCGCCGGGTAGTCACCGTACGTCTGAGGACCGGTCCGGAGGAGTGGGTCACGCTGGAGTTGCATGCAATCCCGGACTTCACTGGGATGCGGATCAACCAACTGGTTCCTATGGAAGGCGCTTCCCGGCCGGCCGACCGCGAACTGGTCCTGTCTGATAGGACGGCGGAAAAGTTAGAGGTGGTGCCGGGCGACCTGTTGGAGATAGAGCTTCCCGACGGCACGCGGAAAGAGATGCCCGTCGTGGGCTTTGTCCGAGCCCAGAACCCGGACCCCGCTACATTCATGGACGACACCCGGGGATTCATTACTCTTGATACCCTGGACTGGCTGCACCAGCCAGATAGCTTCAATCGACTCTATGTGACCGTGGCAGAGGCCCCCAACGACCAGGTCCATATCAGCCAGGTGTCCGCGGAGGTCAGCGACCAATTGGAGAAGGGCGGGCGAGAGGTCTTTCGAACTCAGCAGTATCAGAAAGACAAGCACCCGTTGTCCTCCAATATCGAGGCGGTGCTGGGTGTGCTCGGCCTGCTGGGCGTGCTGATCGTGTTTCTGAGTGGTTCCCTGATTGCCAACACCCTCTCTGCCTTGCTGAGCCGCCATCTTCGGCAGATTGGGGTCATGAAACTCGTGGGGGCGCGCAACCCGCAGATTATTGGCATGTACCTGGCATTGATTCTTTGTTTCGGTCTGATTGCGCTGGCGATTGCAGTCCCCCTGGGCGGTTGGGGCGCCTATGCTCTTTCGGGGATGATTGCCGGCCTGAGCCACTTTACCCTGCGCGGCTACCGCCTGGTTCCCCTCGCCGTTGTCCTGCAGGCAGCCATTGCCCTCATCGTGCCCCTGTTGGCCGGCATTCTTCCTGTGCTTCAGGGAGCACGGGCTACTGTGCAGGAAGCCATTGGCGGTTCGGGACTCAGCGTTGACCAGAGCGCCAAGAACTGGATAGACCGCCAGCTGGAGACAGTCCGCTGGCTATCGCGTCCTCTGCTGATATCCCTCCGCAACACCTTCCGCAGCAAGGGCCGGTTGAGGCTGACGCTGCTCACGCTGGCCCTGGGTGGAGCCATCTTTGTCGCCGTTTTCAACGTCCAGATCACACTGAACCAGAAGATTGAACAGATAATCCGCTATGTCATAGCGGACGTCAATCTTTCCTTTGCCCGCAGCTACCGCGTTGAGGAGGTCCAGCGCCGTGCCCTGGAAGTGCCGGGAGTGGAGCGAGTAGAAGCCTGGGCGGCTGCTGATGCCCAACTCTTGCGCCCCGATGGCTCTGTCGCCGGCAATACCTTCATCTTTGCCCCACCGGCCGGCAGTGATCTGATAGAGCCTGTTCTCCTGCACGGGCGCTGGCTGCAGCCGGGCGACGAGAACGCCATAACGGTCAACGAGGCCACTTGGAGCCTCTATCCCGATCTAGAGGTCGGTGATAGACTCAGTCTCAAGATCGAGGGCAAGGAACAGGATTGTACCGTGGTAGGTATCTTTCAGTTCAGCGGGGTGGATATGCCGATGTCCTACTCCACCTACGAGTACCTCTCCAGGGTACTCAATGACCCCTACCGTGCCTTCCTCTATCGGATTGTCACGGCCGAACACAGCCTCGCGTACCAGAAACGACTGAGCGCCCAACTCGACAGTCATTTCCGGGACCTGGGTTTCCAGATCAGTGAAGTCGAAGCCGGGGGCACCTTTGTCAAGGCCGTCACTGACGTGCTGGGTATCGTGACTACCCTCCTGCTCATCATGGCCCTCCTGACCGCCCTGGTGGGGAGCATCGGGCTGGCGGGCACCTTGAGCATGAATGTGATGGAGCGCACCCGCGAGATCGGCGTGATGCGGGCTATTGGGGCCCACAATCGAATCATCATCAAGCTGGTCGTCGTTGAAGGGCTCGTGATTGGCCTGATGAGCTTTGCCCTGGCGACGCTGCTCTCCTTTCCCATTACCAGTGCCCTATCCAACATCATCAGCTATGCCATCTTCAAATCTCCGGCCGACTTTGCTTTCACCTGGTTGGGCCTGGCGGCCTGGTTGGGCGTGGTTCTGGTGATGTCGGCGCTGTCCAGCGCGGTCCCCGCTCGCAGCGCCTCGTTGCTCACCATTCGCGAGGTCCTGGCTTATGAATAGGAGCTAGTGCTTTGTCAACGATGTTTTGACGGGTAGCCTAGCCCCTTGTGGGCGTCATTTCCCAGGAGAAACAGGCACAAGGCCCTAAACTACAGCTATCAAATGATGCTTGACAAAGCACTAGGCGCGGTATGATGATTCTGCGTCGGCCGGCCCCAAGCGTGACGCCCGGCGAGGGCGAACTGCTGCACGAGGAGTGATGATGAAGCGAGAGTTGGCTGTGAGCCTTGTGGTTCTGGCTGTGATCGGGGTGGGGGGATGGTGGCTGCTGGGACCCGAGTCCAGCCCGGCCGCCTCTCCCAGGGCCGAAGCTTATGCGTCGGTAGCCGCCGACAATGTGGCCGACAACGTCGGCAACATTGTCGGCGCCCGAATCGTCCCCTTGCGCCACGTAGAGCTGGCCTTCCAGGCCGGAGGGCAGGTGGCCGAGATCCTGGTGAAAGAGTGGGACACGGTATCGGCCGGTGATCCCTTGCTCAGTCTGGATGCCACCCACCATCATATCGCCCTGGCCCAGGCGCAGGCGGGACTGGCCCAGGCCAGAGCCAACCTTGAAACCGCCCAGGCCGGCCTGTTGGCGGCTCAGACCGGGGTGACCGCGGCCGCCCTGGGTGTGACGGCCGCTGAAGTGGGGCTGGACCTGGTTCAGGCTGGTCCCACGGCCGAGGAGGCCGCTCTCAGCGAAAGCAGTGTCGCTGCAGCCGAGGCCGGAGTTGCGCAGGCGGCCGGGAACCGCGATGCTGCCCTGGAAGGGGCCACCGAAGCCGAGATTCGAGCGGCCGAGGCCCAACTCGCCGCCGCCCGCGCTCAGCTCGAGCCGCTCCAGGATGTGCTGGACGAGTACATTCGCTCCGATGTCAGTGGCGATGCCCGAACTCAGACCGAGATGCAGGTCGAGGCGGCCCAGCTCAGCGTGAAGGCGGCGCAGGCGGCTCTGGAGGAGCTGCTGGCCGGCGCCACGGCCGGCGAGCAGCAGGCGGCCGATGGGGCGCTATCGGCGGCCATCGCTCAGCAGGAGGCGGCCCAGGCGCGACACGGCCTCTTGTTGGCGGGGTCCAAACCAGAGCAGATCGCGGTAGCCGAGACCGGCGTCGAGCAGACCCGGGCGGCCGTGGCAGAGGCAGAACTGGCCGTGGAGCAAGCTCAAGCGGGCGTGGTTCAAGCCGAGGCCGGTCTCGCCCAGGCGGAAGCAGGGGTGCAAGCCGCCCGCGTAGCCCTGGACCAGATGACTCTCAAGGCCCCCTTTGATGGCACTATCGCTGATCTACCGGTAGAGCTAGGTCAGGTGGTCGGCCCTGGGATGCCGGCCGTGGTGCTGGCCGACCTGAGCGGCTGGCTGGTAGAGACCACCGACCTGACGGAACTGGCCGTCGCGGCCGTCGCGGTTGGCGCTTCGGCCGAGGTAGAACTGGACGCTCTTCCCGGACGGGTACTGGACGGCATGGTCACCGACATCGCCTCCGTTTCCAGTCTGGTCCGGGGGGACGTGACCTACGTTGTCACCGTCCGCCTCGATGAATATCGCGACCTACCCCTGCGTTGGGGCATGACGGCCTCTGTCAACGTCGCCGCGACCAGCGGCGCCGCGAGCTAGTCTCGCGCCGGACCAGTAGACTGTTGGCGGGGCATTGCTGTCTCGCTGGGAGTGAACCATGAACCTCAAACGCATTGCCACAGCCCTGGTCATCGTCGCCATCCTGGGCGCGGCAGGATTCTGGGCCTACCGGCGCTCCTCGGCGCCAGATCCGGAGGCAGCGGTGGCCGACGTGAACGCCGTTGCTGTGGACACCGGTGTGGGCCTTGTCTCGGCCGAAGGCGCCATCGTCCCCTTGCGCCACACAGCCTTGTCGTTTCAGGTGGGGGGGCGGGTGGCGGAAATCCTGGCAAAGGAAGGCGACCGGGTGCACACCGGTGATCCGCTGCTGCGTCTGGACGCCGCCAGCGCCGAGAGTGCGCTGGTCCAGGCCGAGGCCGGCCTGGGCGCGGCCCAGGCGGGTCTCTCGGCCGCCCAGACCCAGCTCCAGTCGGCGCAGGCGAGAGTAGGCACGGCCGAACTTGGCGTGACCGCGGCCCAGGCTCAGTTGGCTCTGGTCAAGGCCGGTCCCTTGCCGGAGGAGGTTTCGGCCGCCGAGAGCAGCCTGGCGGCCGCCGAGGCAGCCATCCTCCAGGCTACCGGCAACCGCGATACCGCGCTGGAGGTAGGAACCGATGCGCAACTCCGCGCGGCCGAGGCTGAGGTGGCGGCCGCCGCGGCCCAGTTGCAGGTAGCCCAGGACGGCTATGACGCCATCATCGACGCCTGCTTCACCTTGCCCAACGGCAGCGAGTACTGCCCCCTGTTTGGCCCGGTGGAGGAGAACGCGCGCGCCCAATTGCAGGCCGCTCAGCTGGCCCACAGCGCGGCGCAGACGGCCCTGGAGCAGCTGCAGGCCGGGGCCACATCGGCCCAGCGACGGGCGGCCGAGGGAGTGGTTTCGGTGGCGGTGGCTCAACGGGACGCGGCCCAGGCGCAGCTGGACCTGCTGTTGGCCGGAGCCAGGCCGGAGCTGATCCGGCAAGCTGAGGTGGGTGTGGAGCAGGCAGAACTGGCCGTGGAACAGGCTCAGGTGACGGTAGCGCAGGCCGGAGCGGCCGTCTCCCAGACGCAGGCCGGCGCTAGCCAGGCCCAGGCCGCGCGCGACTTGGCCCAGGCCTTCCTGGACCGCATGACGCTGACGGCCGTCTTTGATGGCGCCGTGGCCGACATCTCGGCCGAGCTGGGCCAGGTGGTCAGCCCCGGCGCACCGGTGCTGATCCTGGCCGATACCGACACCTGGCTGATAGAGACCACCGACCTGACCGAACTGGACGTAGTCTCTGTGGCGGTTGGCCTTCCCGTCGAGGCGAGCATCGACGCCCTCCCCGGCGAGACCCTGACCGGCCGGGTCTCGAATGCAGCGGCCGTCTCCCGCCTGTACCGGGGCGACGTGACCTACGCCGTCACCATTGATCTGGACGAGGTGCCTGACCTGCCGCTTCGCTGGGGGATGACCGTCTTTGTGAACGTGGACGTGGG
>JAUVHW010000199.1 GCA_030593075.1 Ardenticatenales bacterium | reverse complement strand
CCCGCTGATGGTGGCCGTGTACTATGGCGTCGGGCAGCTGCTAGGACTATCCTATGTCAGGGCAGTCATTGCCTTTGGGGGGGCGTTGTTCCTCCTGCTGATGGGTGTGGGGATGCTGCGCAGCGCCAGGCAGGGCGAGGTCGGTTCAGCTAATGATGCTCGCTCCCCGTTGATGGCCGGCGTGCTCCTGAGCCTGGGCAATCCCTACTTTCTCGTCTGGTGGGCGACTGTGGGGGCAGCTCTGGTCCTGCGGTCGGTCGAGTTCGGCCTGCTGGGCTTTGTGGCCTTTGCAGCGCTCCACTGGTCGTGTGACTTTTTCTGGTGCTATTTCCTCTCGGCGCTGTCCTTCAAGGGAGGGCAGTTCTTTGGAAGAGGCTTTCAGAAGGTCGTCTTTGCGGTGTGCGGGGTGCTCTTGGTCCTGCTCAGCGCGAAGCTGGTCGTTGATGGGGCGAGGGAGTTGCTGACGAGAGCGTGATCGCGAACGCAGTCCGCTCCTACATAGGCGCTGGACGATGGGTCGATCACCGCGACCAGGCACACCGTAGGGACATACCGGCACGCGGCCCCAGCGCCACTGGAGTAGGCCGCGCTGCGGGATCGCCCACTCCTCAGGCGGACGGCGATAGGACGGGTTAGGTGTACTCTGAGTGGGACCAGGCCAGTAGCAGATCGCCCTGGGAGACGCTCACCGGTGCTTCCTCAATCGCCGGATCGAAGATGTGAGCCTGGTCTGCCTCCAGCCCGGCCAGGACCACAGCATGGGGAGTGTCCAGCTGCCAGTAGGGCAGCTCACCGGTGCGGAGAAAGAGGATGCAGGGCACCTCTCACTCTATCCAGGTCTCCAGGTCGCCTAGGGAGCCGACTCGATAGGTCACACGAAAGCCGCGCTGCTCCAGCCGTGCGACTCGGCTGGACGCAGTCCCAATCGGGCCCGTGCCCAGCCAACGGGCCACATCGGACTGCAGCACGGGCTGCCGCCAATAGGCAGCAACCATCGCGACGCACGCGGGCAGACACCAGCCCGGCCTACTCTGCAGCTGATGCGGTATCTTCAGCCAGGGCATTTCCCCGCTGCGCGATCTCGTCCAGTAGTTCCTGCGTGTACAGGATCTCTCCAGTCTGCGCGTCCACATCGAGGCTGCCGACCTGGCGCAAGGGACCGGTAGTGGGAAGCGCCAACCAGACTGGTACGCGCCACAGCAACCGCCTCCCGGCTACCAGGCTCGGCCGCTCCCCGTACAGCAGATTACCCACCTCGTCCAGCAGGAGCTTGCTCACCTTCCGCTGCGCCCCATAGTCGGTGATGTTGACTTGGGCGGTCAGACTCAACTCTATCTTGACCTCGGCCGGTGCAGGCAGGCTCACTTCATCTAGTTCCAGGCTCACTTGACCAACTCCCGGTAGCTGAAAGCGCAACGCTTACCATGAGAGTAATACAAACGTACTCTGGCGTCAAGAGGAAACAGACAGCCATCGCGCTGCCTCCTCACGGGACGAGCCATCGCGGATGCAGTCCGCTCCTACACGAGCCGCGACGAGGCAGACCGCAGAAGCGGGCAGTCAGTTGCCCCTGGCCCAGGGCTTCGTTCCCGCAGCCAGCGCCGGCTCATGCCGGGCTCTCGCGCAGCTCCAGCGTGTCGGTCTCGGGGGCCAGGCGCTCGCTGCCGACGAGATGAAGCGCATAGAAGCCAACGACTGTGATCGCGCAGATGATCCCCCCTGCATACCACACCCAGTTGGGGTCATAGTTGTCCATGATCAGGCCGGCCGCCCAGGGCCCTATGATCTGGGGGATCGTCCAGGATAGACCAAAGAAGGCCATGTACCGGCCGCGCATGTCCTCCGGAGCCAGCCGGGCCACCAACGCCTGCCCTACCGGCATGACGATCATCTCTCCAAAGGTGATGACCCCAATGGCAGCCACAAAGAGCGCATAGCCGGAGACAAAGCCGAACATGGTGAATCCTACCATGTAGAGCCCGGTCCCCAGGGCCATCATCAGCATCGGTGCAAATCTCTTCACCCTTCTGGTAACCCAGAACTGAAGCAATACCACCATTCCTGCGTCGATGCTCAGGATCGAGCCATATGCCTGAGTAGAGAGGCCGTGCACGTCTCGCAAGTAGACCGACAAGGTATTGTACATCTGCCAATAGACGAGCGTCATCAACATGGACGTGATCACAAAGGCCACGTACATCTTGTCAGCCGCCACCAGGCGGTATCCCGCCAGTGTCTCCACAATGGTCTGGCTGGGCTGGTCTTCCGGAGTTTCTGGCTTTGTCTCGGGCACCAGCCGGTAGACGATGGCGGCCGTGATCAGGCTGGTCACCGCGTCGATGACAAACAGGAGCAGGTAGGACCTGGAGGCCAGCAACCCGCCCACCGTGGGTCCCACCATCCACGCCAGGTTGCCAACCACCCGCAGGACTCCAAACCCCTCGGCGCGTTTCTCCTCCGGCAGTAGATCCGCGACCACTGCTTGACGGGCAGGGCCGGCGACGTTGGAGAGCAATCCGACGACGACGGCCAGCAGGTAGAACACCGTCAGTTGGTCGACGAGCCCCATCGACACGCTGCTCAGTGCGCTGAACACCAGGCCAAAGAGCACCATCCCACGCCGGCCGAGTTTGTCCGTCAGCGCGCCCCCCACCATGCTGCCCACCAGACCAGAGATGGAGAATATACCAAACAGCACTCCGGCCTGCGTCATGCCAACGTTGAACCGCTGGGTGATGTAGAGGGCAAAGAACGGGAATATCACAGTGCCCCCCAGCCGGTCTATGAAGGTGGCGGCGACGAGCACCCAGAAAGTGACGGGGAACTCTTTGTAGGTCTTTCTTACCTTGGTGAACACGTTGATGACTCCTGGAACAGGTCAGACCTCGATCAAGAGAGCGGGGACAGGATCACAGCGCCAATACTCGCCACCCGATTGCTGCCCTGCGGAGATCGCGCCGGGCGCCGGCGGATCAGCGACGAGTCTCGTTCCCGACGAGCAACTCAGTCAGGCCGCGGTGATGGCTTCCCGGCCGGCGGCTGCGGCCGGTCGCTGCGGGATCTACCATCGCCGCTACGCCCTCGCCTTCCAGCTCCGCATCCAGACTGGTTAGCGTCCCATTGGGAAGTGGGCCGCTTCGGCCGGTCCGGTGGCGCCTCCTGGGGCAAGAACCAACAGCGTCAAACGGAGACAGGAGTGAGCTTGAAAACGCGGGCAAGTCTGGCCGCCGCCTGGATATCCCCCCGCCGGAGCGCTTGCCGAACATCATCAAGCTTATGGGCATCCTCAAGGGACAAATAGGGCGACCACTCTTCGTCAGTGATGATCAGATCAACGTCCACCTCAGCCACATAGGGTCCCTCGTGCACCAGCTTGGCAACCGACTTTCTGGTCATGGTTCTCTCCTCGTTAAGTCATTGGACCAGCGCTCTGGTTCCGGCCGGTAGGCCGTAACCAGAACCGCTGGAGATGAAGCACCTTGGGGAATGCCCCAGACTACGTGAATGGGATCGCCCCCCTGGTCCCGCTGGAGAACAAGGACGCACGGTCCCTTGTGATAATCCGGGTAGTCTTCCACCAGGACTGCTTCTGACACTCCCTTCATAACATCTCGTACCAGGATGTGACCCTCGGTCAGTTCGTCGTAGTCATGCGCGGAGACGCGGGCCTCTCCACGTCCAATCAGGTCCAGAATCTGGCGAAGGGTTTCGCTCATGGTGACAGTGCATCAGTTGCGGACGAGGCCCTTGTCAGCGGTCATCCGCAGCCGTAGCTGAAACCCAGCCTGCCCAGACTGGCCCGCAAGATCGGATCCATGCGGCAGCCCCGGATGCAGGTGTTGACCAGGAGTCTCATCACGCGGCCTGTCCCTGCTCCTGCCAATCCTTGCCATACAGGTAGCGATCGTGCTCCGTAGAGAGATCGCCCGCGCCGCTGCCCACCGCAGCCACGAGACGCAGAATCGGATCGTCGGCCTGAAATACCCTGGCGTCCTGGCTCTCCAGGTAGGCTCTCAGCGCTTCCAGAATCTGTTGGGGCAAAGCGAGACTCCGCGCCTGCCCGTTCTGTTTCAGACACTCGAACAGATCGCGAGGAAGCTCGATCTGTGTACGTATGCTGTCGCTCATCCCGCACCTCGCAAGCCTTGGAACCTACCGGTCCGGCATTGTAGGCCATTGTACCACACTTGATGTGCCAGCAGGCGTAGCGCACACACCTATTGAACGAAGCGCGAACGCGCCGCCTTGCCGCTTGGCCTGGCCGCCGGCCCCGATGCAATCGGCTCCTACATGGCCGCGGATGGCGTCGCTGAGCGGGCCGGCGGTGCGCGCAACGACACGTCGGATCGCGCATGCACTTCGCTCCTGCAAACGTGCAATGCCGCTTTCCGCACGCGGCCGGCTCCGCCACCGGCCGTAGCACCGCTCCGCGTTTCGGCCGGACGGCGGTCCTCACCCTGTCGCATCCCGACTCGCGCCATATCTCATACCAGATTGCTGCCAGATGAGATCATGGCTTCCTATGAGATCAAGATAGTGCCCTGCCCCGATGTGGTGGCGGGGCTGGTGTGATAGGATGACTTGCAGATGACGGCCACACACAGCCAATCTCCCACAACTGATCTGCCCGACCGCAGCCAGCCGTCACAAAGGAGAGGAGCGATGGCGATGAAAAGAGGACGAATCTGGCAAGAGTTGTGGGTAGCCGGCCGGTGGGCCCTGCTGATCCTCATCAGAAGGCTGATCGCCCGGCCGAGCCGGAGCCCCGAGAGGCAAGAGGTGACGCTGCGCACCACCGACGGGATCCTGCTCACCACCTGGGTCTACGTGTAACGGAGAAGGGGCGAGGGAGACAGGACAATGGGTGCCGCATCGCTGGCAAAGAGCCGTTTTGAGGGAACCTTTCGCCTCAGGCGCCTGCTGCCGTCCGGCCTGGCCGGCCGCGCAGGCAGGTGGCTCGCGACGAATCTGGCGCGTCAGAAGGGACTATCGCTCATCTCGGCCCTGCGGGCCAACTTGGCGGTGGTGCACAACCTGACGCAGGATGACCCCGAACTGGATCAGGTGGTCGCCAGTCTGCTGGAGAACGCGCTCTGCAGCTACTCTGACCTCCTTCGCGCGGCCGCCGCCGGACCCGAGGCAATCGACACCCTCTGCCAGCTCGACCCAGCCTCTCTGCAAGCGATAGAGGACTGCCGGGCGACGGGCCAGGGCCTGCTGCTGGTTGGCGCTCACATGTGCAGCTTTGAGCTGCTCCTGCTCGGACTGAGCAGGTTCTTTCCCACCGTTCAGGTGCTCAGCAAGGCCAGCCCGGGATGGGGAACACGCCTCACCAACAACCTGCGCCAGCGGCACGGGATCCGCGTTACTCCCATCTCCATGCAGGCCTTGCGGCAGGCAATCGGGACGCTCCGGGCCGGTGGGGTGGTGGCCGTCGCGGCCGACCTGCCGGCCGAGAACGGCGAGGAGATGACCTTCTTTGGCCAGCGGGCACGTCTGCCGGTAGGCCATTCGCGCCTGGCCCTCAAGACCAAGGCCCGGATGCTGGTGTGCGCCTCGTATCGGCTGGGTAGGGGCGCGTATCGCGCCGAGGTGGTGCCGGTCCCCCGGCCGGCGAGCACCGGCAGCCAGAAACAGGACAGCCTCCGGTGGGCCCGCGCATCGCTGGCCGCGTTGGAGCGGCTGATCGCCCGGGCGCCTGACCAGTGGCTGATGCCGCAACGGATCTGGCCTGCTCCGGCGGCAGAGGCAGAGCGGGTTGAGGCCCCCGCAGCGTCGCTCACCGGACGCGGAGTGGCTCAAACCGCCACGCTGGCAGGATCGGCGTAGTCTAGGACAGAGAGGCAGGTCGGTATTCCCGGCGGCAGGCGATTGGCGAGAGATTGACAGTGCTCTCCGGGGACATAGGGTATCGCCAGTAATGGAGTGGAAACATGCGCAGGGGGACCCGCATCTTCTGGACAAAGCTTACCGAGACCCTGGCGGGAGCCCAGGAATTCGACCGCGTACGCGGCTCGGAGGAGAAGATCTGCCGGTCAATCCGGCCGCGAGAAGCGCAGGACCCGGTGCGGCGCCGGATCCGCCCCGCCGGCAGGAGCCAGGTCTCTCCAGGATCGTCTACTGGTTGCTCGGGTTGGCGGCCCTCGCTTCCACCCTGCCGGCGCTGGTCGGCAGCCTCTGGGGCTGGCTTGGAGTGCATCCGATTCGCCTGACGCTGCCCGGCGGCCGGCTCCCGGGCCGACAGGGCGTCCCGTGCCGGGACGTCACGTTCCTTACGGCCGATGGGCTGCTCCTTTCCGCCTGGTACACGCCACCTCAGAATGGCGCGGTGATCCTGGT
>JAUVHW010000049.1 GCA_030593075.1 Ardenticatenales bacterium | reverse complement strand
GAGTCAACGGGACCGTAAAGTGGTTCAGTGACGGCAAGGGCTACGGCTTCATCACCCGCGATGAAGGCAAGGACGTGTTTGTCCACTTCTCGGGCATTCGCGCTGGCGGACCTCGTTCTTTGGGCGAGGGTGACAAGGTGGAGTTCTCCATCGAGACTGACCAGCGTGGGCCCCGGGCCACCGACCTGGTGGTGACCGAGTCCGCTCCGCGTCAGAGCTACGACAGCCGGTGGTAGGCTGAGCTCAGGCGGCGCGAGCAAGCGCACGTGAGCACGAGAGAGCCTCAGGGCGATTGTATCGCTCCTGAGGCTCTTTTCTTTGCCAGCGGCACACATCCTGAGCCGCGCCATCAGCATCCTGAGTGGGCGATAGCCTGTATCGAAGGATCGAAGGGCGCAGCAGCGCACCTGTCCTGAGCCCAGTCGAAGGATCGAAGGACCTATCGAAGTACGTGGCGCACCTTTGCCCGATGTGGTCTTGTCGTTCGAGGTTGTATACCATAACCAGGTTGAGAACAACGATCTCTCAAGAAGGGCGCTCAATCAGCATACTCGGAAAGCACAAGATTGAAAGGAGGGAGTTCAACATGCCTGGTGTTCAGGACGGTCCCGCGTCATCCCTGTTTGCTCCGTTGAAGCTCAAGGGCAATGTGCCCGTCTCGAAGTTAGCAGACGTCGGAATCTCGGACGAAATGCTGGTTGCCCTGAAGCACGCGCCAAGCGGCGCCTGCGTCGCTTGGGGCATCCCCTTTGAGATCGGAGATGTCGTGGCCATCTCTGATCAAGCTGTTTCGGTCGACTTGAGTCCCACGACGTCGCAATGGCTCGTCTTTATGCACACGTCAGATCTGCGGCCCGTCCAGCCTGGTCCAGATGGATTGATTTCACCGATGCGCGGGCAGGGGCAACTTGCCGAACGTGCGGCCGACTATGCAGCGCTCTACGCCGATGGTACAGAGGAACGTGTGGCGATCCGCAGGCGTCATCAGATCGGCATGTTTCAGCGCCGCTGGGGCGAGAATTGCTTTGAGGCGGTGGCGCACAACAAGCCACACCCACGGCGGGCGCCGCACGAGCAGCTGTCTCCCGGCTGGGGATGGGCCCAGACGCGTGTTCTGCAGCCAGACGGCGCGCTCGGGCTTGGCGGGCAGTGGATCAACTGGCTGTGGGCGTGGGAGAATCCACACCCGGACAAGGCAGTCGTCGGCATTCGCTTCGAGCCTGTGTCAGGGCTTGTTGTGGTATCAGCGATCTCGGCTGGTGATGCGTCCTCGTTGCCTTTGCGTTGGCAGCCACGCCGCAAAGCGTGCTTGACATTGCCAGAGGATGATACCTTCCTCTTTGATTTGGACGCGAAGGGATTACTCCAGCAGATCCAACTGGATATGGGGCAGGTCATCTCGGCGACACCGCGCTTGATCTACCCCAACGACATCTTTGCAGAAACGTATAACAACCAGATTCCGGAGGTGTCAGAGAATGAGGTGCTGATCGAGCATACCGCCCACCCAGATGCATGTTTCCACCTCTCGGATGGACAGGTGGTCCCTGTGTCGCAGGTCGAGAGTGAACGGACTGCTTCCCCTTTGCAGCCGGTTGCCACGGCCTCACAACGAGTCACGTTACGGGTGGTAGAGCGCGAAGGCGGCAGGCCTGTGCCCGTAAAGCTGCACGTCCACGGCGAATGGGGGGAATATCTGGCGCCGGTTGATCGCCATCGGATCCTCAACCCAGCCTGGTTCGAGGACTATAGCGTGGACTTTTTTCATCTCGCCCAGCCGCAACTGGGTATCACGTTTACTGAACCGATCCACGGCCACTTCTGCACGTACATACCTGGAGAGACGGCTATCGATCTGCCGCTGGGGAGGGTGTACATCGAGGTATCGAAGGGGTTCGAGATTCGGCCAGTGCGCAAGGTTGTCGAGGTGACCCCTGCCACGCGGGAAATCGCGGTCGAGATCGAAAAGGTGCTGCCGTGGCGAGAGAGGGGTTGGGTCACTGCCGATACCCACGTGCATTTCCTTTCTCCTATGTCTGCACTGCTGGAAGGGTCAGCTGAGGGCGTGAATGTCGTCAATCTGCTGGCCAGCCAATGGGGCGAGTTGATGACCAACGTTGGCGATTTCGACGGCCAGACCACGTGGGGCTCCGAGGAAGCCGGTGGCGACGGCGAATACCTGGTGCGCGTGGGAACCGAGAACCGACAGCACGTGCTGGGCCACATCTCTTTGTTGGGTTATCGCGGCAGGATCATCGCACCGATGACGACCGGCGGGCCAGACGAATCTGCCCTGGGCGATCCTATCGAGGTATTGCTGACCGAGTGGGCGCGGCAATGCAAGAAACAGGGGGGGCTGGTCGTGCTACCACACTTTCCGAATCCCCGCGCAGAGCACGCAGCCAGCGTCGTGAGCGGCGACGTTGACGCACTCGAAATGACATCATGGGGGGACCTGTACGGCGGCATCGACCCCTACTCACTCTCAGATTGGTATCGCTACTTGAACTGCGGTTACCTTGTCGCTGCCGTGGGTGGCACCGACAAGATGTCGGCTAGCACGGCGGTGGGGACCGTGCGCACCTACGCACGCATCGACCCCAGTGAGCCGTTCACTTATGAAACCTGGATGGAAGCGGTGCGGCGGGCGGAGACCTTTGTGACGTACGGCCCACTGCTCGAGTTTGCCATTGACGGGCACCCAATGGGAAGCCGCATCGAAATGTCGGCCAGCGGGGGCACGGTGGACGTGACGTGGCAGGTTGCCAGCGCAACGATACCGATGTCTCGCGTGGAACTGATCGTGAACGGGGAGATTCGAGAGAGCCTGGCGGTGCCGCCTTGGGAAAAGAGTGGGCATTGGTCCGTCAGAGTTGACAAGAGTTCCTGGCTGGCTTTGCTGGTGCGGGGGCATTATGCTGACAAGCCGGAGATCATCGCCGCGCACTCTTCTCCGGTGATGATCAGCGTCGAGAGATCCCCTATGCTCGCCGCAGCCGATGCCGTCACCATCTTGGAGCAGATCGAAGGCGCTCTGGCCTATCTGGACACGGTCGGCACGCGGGCTGAGGACAGGGCCTACAAGCGCATGCGCCTGGTTCTGACATCGGCACATCGTACCTTGCACAATCGCATGCATCAACTAGGACACTATCACGACCACACAGCCGTGACAGACCACCCTGAGCATCACTAGAAGGAGCAACCCAACGGAAAAGTGAACCGTCATTATCATCGTCGCAGCCGTCGCCGCCATCCTCATCTGCCTATGCATAGCAGAGGTCATTGCTGTTGCCACCCTGGGTGGGGCCGCGACGATTGGGCTGACCGGTGATGTGAAAGAGACGGGTGATGAGTTCCTGGGCTACTTGCAGGCCGAGGACTATGAGAGCGCTTTCGAGATGCTGCACCCAGAGCTCAAATCAGAGGAGGGAGACTGGAGGAGCTTCGCAGGCTGGCTTCAGGATTCGCTCTTCAGCGTGGATAGCTGGACGACTTCCAGCCGATCCATAGAAGACGACCATGGCGAGTTAGAGGGGGTTATTACCGACCTTGACGGCGACAAGTGGGACTATTACCTGGGGCTGATCCAAGAAGGCGGTGAGTGGAGGATCTACGAGTATTCCTTCGATCCCCGGTGATCCAGGTCAGGAAGGCGCGGCGCTTGCGGACGGCCGGCGGAGGCTACTCGGGAGCGTCACCCTCGTCCAATCCTAGCCGCTTCATCCTCTCGGCCAGTTGATCCTCCACCTGCACCTTTTCTGCTTCCACTGAGGCCCGATCCACCTCCAGACTGGCGGCCGCCATCTGCCAACGCGCTTCGGCCTCATACAGGCGGCGCTGGATTCCAGCTGCGATCTCACTTACGGCCGACTCCCGGCCCAGCTGCGCCAGGCCGCCGAGGGTGAGTTCTATGCTCTCGACCAGCTGACCGGCGCGGATCGCCGCCATCAGGCTTTCGACGGCCGGCCGCTCACCCCGCATCAGCTCGAGCCGCTCCTTGCTCTCCTGGCGGCCGGCGAGCAGCCGCCGGTAGTCGGCTTCCTGGTTGGCAATCTGGGCCCGGGTCGTGGCGGCGAGTTCTCTCTTGGCGTCCAGGTCAGCCTGCAGCATGCGAGCGGCATCCTCATCTCCGGCGAGGATCAACTCGTCGACTCGAGCATCCATGCTGACGATCTCGGCCTCGTACTGAGTGAGCCGTCGCTTGTTAGCTTCTGCTCCAGCGTACATCCGGGCGGCCGAGTCTTCAACCTGATCGACATAGGCCTCCACGTCGCGCAAGTAGCCGTCGTAGAGCGCCAGCGACCGTGCATTCAGCGCCCGATCCACGATGGCGTGCAGTTTTTGACTAATCAGCTCCCACAGATCTGTCATCTTGTCCTCTCAGTCGCTGCCTCATCCTGCTCAAGCAGATTATACTCCCTGTTGCCCCGACTCCAATTGACGATTAGCTGACCATTTGCGCCTAGAAGCCCGGTGGTCAAGTCCCGGCTCGCAGCCGGAACTCCGAGGGTCGGGCACCGGCACGGCTAGCCGCACCGTGATTACTCCTTTTCCACCACCAGCCAGACGTTCACCCGGTCATCCGGGTCGACGTGGATGGCGACCCGGCCGCCGTGGACCTCGAACATCTCTTTCATGGCGGCCGGGCGGAAGAAGCGGCTCCTCATCAACGCCAGTCTCTCCGCCAACGCGACCAGCTTGATAGACAGGAACTCGATGTTCGGCTCCTCTATCACCATCCGGCCGGCGGGAGCCAGCACCCGCATCAACTCGGCCGAGGCCTGGCGCTGATCATCCAGGTGATGAAACGCATCTACCATGAGGATCCGGTCAAAGCTGCCCGGACCGAACGGGAGCCGCTCTGCCTCGGCGTTGATCATCACGAGGCCGTCCTTGGTCTTCGCCTGGCGCACCATCCCCCAGGAGACGTCGGTCAGAACGGTCTGCGCCACCCGGCCGGCCATCAGACCGGACACGCGGCCGGTGCCGCCCCCGACGTCCAGCAAACGACTCTCTGGCGCGAGTTCCAGCAGGCCTAGAAGCTGCTCAAGGCTAACGCGAGATATCACACGCTCGTAGACAGGAGCCAGCAGGCCAAAGTGATCAAGGCCGGGCCGGTCCCGGCCGGGCATGAAGAGCGGCATAGAAGAATTGTATCAGCCGCCAGACGAACACACAATCGAGCCTTGTCTCGCGTGACTCTTCTCGCGGGGCGTGTCTCGCGAGATTCGTGTCGCGAGACACGACTTGTCCCGGACTCAAATCGCGCTATAATCTCTGTGGGCGCCACTACCGAATCATCTAGAGAATCCACTGGCAGTTCCGCGCTGTACAGCAGCAAACTCCAGGCACAGGACACCACAGAAGGTGATGTAGCCAAGGCCAATTGGTGGGCGAGTTGGACAACGAGATCGGCGAACGCGAGAGAATAGAACAGGCCCTCCAGGCACTGGAAACCCAACGGGCGACGTTGGGTGATGAGGTAGTGCGGACCAGCCTCGCCGCCCTGCGCCAGAACCTCGCCGCCCTAGAGAAAGCGGAGCGGCGGAGTCTGGTGACCGTGCTCTTTGCCGACATCTCTGCTTTTACGTCCATGGCCGAGAGACTGGACGCAGAGGAGGTCCAAGACCTCTTGCGTCTATTCTGGTCAGACCTCGATCAGGTAATAGTGAGCTATGGCGGGCACATTGACAAGCACATGGGCGACCGGGTGATGGCCGTCTGGGGACTTACCCAACCTCGCGAGGACGACCCGGAAAGAGCCATCCGGGCCGCTCTAGCGATGCAAGCCGAACTGACCCCTTTTGGCAGGACGCACGGCGTCAAGCTCCCCATGCGCATTGGCATAAACACGGGATTGGCTTCCATTGCTCACATTCCGTCCACCGGTGAGCGCAACATCATTGGCGACACGGTCAACCTGGCCTCTAGGCTGGAAGGCGCCGCGCCCGGTAGAGGGGTACTAGTCTCCCAGGCCACCTACAACCTGGTGCGCGGGCTGTTTGAGACGGAGCGTCAGCCGCCCTTGACGGTCAAGGGCAAAGCGGAGCCTGTCCAGACCTATTTGGTTGCCGGCTCCCGAGAGCGTGACTTTGGCCTGCAGACGCGGGGCCTGACCGGAGTCGTCACTCGCACCATTGGCCGCGAGACCGAGCTGGCGCTTCTTCAGACCGCCTACCAGGATGCATCCTCCGGCGCTGGCATGCAGTGGATCACGATCTCCGGCGAAGCGGGTGTCGGCAAGAGCCGGCTGCTGGCCGATTTCGAGCACTGGGTCGAGACCCTGCCCAAGGAGACCCATCTCTTGAAGGCCCGTGCCTGGCCTCAGACCACACACAGCCCCTATCACTTTGTGCGGAACCTGATGGCGCTACGGTGCCAGATCGGCGACAGCGACTCGCTGGACGTGGCGCGCGAGAAACTGACTGCGGAGCTGACCGAAGAATTGGGCAAGAAGGAGGGAGAGGAAGCGGCCGCTTTCATCGGCCAGCTGATCGGTTTCGACTTGAGCCACAGCCCGTGGATCGCTCAGGTTAAGCAGGACCGCAAGCGGATCCTCAAACGGGCCGAGGAGCTCATGGGCCGCTATCTAGGCAGCTTGGCCGCTGACAGGCCGGCCGCGATGCTGCTGGAGGACCTCCAGTGGGCCGACGAACAGTCACTGGGGCTGCTATCGGCCCTCTTTGACCAACAGCTTTCCTGGAAACTGGTTGTCGTCGGCGCCACACGGCTACCGCTGTGGGAACGCGGCCTGACGTGGGGACAAGCATCGCATCACCGGCGGCTGGAGCTTCAGGCGCTAGAGGGCAAGCCCGCTTTTGACCTGGTGCGCGAACTGCTGCAAAAGGTAACACAGCCGCCAACGTGGCTGATCGAGTTGCTGGTCGAGCAAGGCGGCGGCAACCCCTATTTCACCGAAGAGTTGGTGAACTGGTTGATTGAGCAGGGCATGATTGAGGCTGGCCCTGACACCTGGCAAGTCCACCTGGAGCGACCTTGGGGACTGAGCGTCCCTGGCACGGTCCAGGGTGTGCTCCAGGCCCGCGTCGAACACCTGGACCGGGAGGCCAGTGCAGCTCTGCAGCGGGCAGCTGTAGTCGGAGTCGCCTTTTGGAGCGGGGCGGTGGACTATGTCGGTCAGGAGACAGTGCCGCCAGAACGATGGGCAGATCTGGAGCGGCGCGGCCTGGTCTTCCAGGAGACCACATCGCAGATTCCGGGCCAGAGGCAATACCATTTCAAGCACGCGCTGCTGCGGGACGTGGTCTACGAGTACACTCTTCGGAAACAGCGGCAACTCTTCCACGAGCGGACGGCGCAGTGGCTGGCGGAAGTGGCGGCTGAACGCTCCGGCGAATGGGCCGCGGTGATCGCAGCGCACTATGAGCAGGCACGAGTGCCAGACCTGGCGGCCGACTGGTACGGCCGTGCAGGAGACCAGGCGAGAGGCATCCACGCGCTGCAGCCGGCCGTTGGCTACTTGCAGCGAGCGCTGGCCTTGCTCCCACCTCCCAGTGACGATGAGCCCGAGCCGGCAGAGAGGTCAGCCAAGCGTGCGACGCTCTTTCAGGGGCTGGGGGAGATGCTGCGCCTGGAGGCCCGCTTTGCGGAGGCCACCGAGGCGTACATTGGGATGCTAGCAGCCGCCACCGCGGCCGGCGACAGCGGGTCACAGACCCTCGCCTGGAACAAGGGGTTCCCCACCCTACAGGACGCCAGCGCCGCCATGGTTCTGGGTATGCAGGGAGCAGGCTTTGGCGACCCCCAAGACGACCGGCAGCTGGCAGTAATAAGGATCAACCTGCTGGGCGCGCTCTACCAGCTGCTGGGGTGCGAGGGACCGGCTGACCAATACATGGAAGGCTCGCTGGCTCTGCTGCGCGAGCCAGACTACCGCATGAGCGACGACACCGAGGGCGCCATCTCTCTCTACGAGGATGCCCTGGCTGCGGCGCAGGAACTGGGCAACCTGGGCGGGAAGATGCTCTGCCTGACCAACCTGGGCAGCGCCCGCCTGGCGTTGCGCGAGTATCAGGCAGCTGCCGAGGACCTACTGCAGGTGACGAGTCTGGCGGAGGGGGTAGAGTGGTTCGGAGTCTCGGAGGCGCACCGGCTACTGGCAGAGGCCTGGATGGGGGAGGGCCGGGTAGCGGATGCGCTCGAGTCGGCTCAGCAGGCGCTCTCACATGCAGAGGCAGTCGAGCAACAAGCGTTCGTTGGGAAATCGTGGCGCACCCTAGGCAATGTGGCGATGCAGTCAGACACGCCGGTGGTCGTTAACGACACACACTATGACGCGCGAGAGTGCTTTGCCAACAGTGTGAAGCTGCTAAAGGAAGCTGGAGCCAGAGCGGAGCGCGCCCGCACGCTGATCGTTTGGGCGGATTACGAGCTAGAACAGGGCGACCGGCAACAGGGCGAGACGATGCGGCAGACCGCCAAGCGCATATTCGGCCAACTAGGGATTAGACAAGCTCGGACCCGGCCTTGACCCCTGCCCGCGGCAGGGCGATGAAGAAGGTGCTCCCCTCGCCTGGCTTGCTCTCAAGCCAGATGCGTCCATCGTGCCCCTCTACAATCGATTTGGCAATGGCCAGCCCCAGTCCGGTTCCTACAGCCGGCAGTCCCGCGCTGGGCTGCCCGCGGTAGAACCTGTCAAACACGTGTGGCTGATCCCCTTCGGGAATTCCTGGCCCGGTGTCCTGTACCTTGAACTGGATCTCGGTGTCTTTGTCGACCGCTTCCAGCATAATGGTACCACCCCGCGGAGTATACCGTACGGCATTGGAGAGCAACTTGCCCAGCGCCTGCCGCAGTCGTTCGGCGTCGGCCCAGACAGGGAGCTGAGACGGCGCATCAAGGTTGAGGGTCAGGCCTGAGCGAGCTACCTCCTCCTCGAATTCCTCGGCCACCTCCTGCAGCAGTGGTGCGGCATCAATCTCGGCCTGCTCCAGGCCCATCCCACTGTCTAGCCTGCCGAGGTCAAGCAGCTGGGTCACCAAGGCATTCATCCATCGCACCGACTCCTGGATGTTGGATATGGCTTCGCTCCGCTCGTCTTCAGTAGCGTCCTCCCTGGCCAGGGAATCACTGGCCGCCTCAATCTCCTTGAGAGGGGACTCCAGGTCGTGGGAGACCGAGGCAACGAACTCTTCCTTTAGGCGGCCCAGTTCCTCAGAGTGAGTGACCTCATGCAGCAGGACTACGCGTCCGGTGGTCGCGCCGTCCACCGCCACCGGCGCGGCCACCACCTGAAAACTCTGCCCGGCGTCGTTCCGATACTCGCCAACCAGCGTATCGCCGGCGAGTATCGGCTGACTGAAGTAGACGCGCAGAACGTCGGGGATTAGACCAGAGTCGGCCGAGATGCCCGTGCCGTCACCGGTCAACTGGAGCAGCCGCCGCGCCGCAGGATTGACCAGCAGGAATCTGCCCTCCTGGTCGGTGACCAACACCACGTTGTCAACACTGTTCAATACCGCGTTGAGACGTTCGCGTTCATTGGACAGGGCCCAGAAGAGTCTGGCATTCTGAATAATGATGGACACCTGAGAAGCCAGCGTTTCCAGCATGGTCACGTCATCAGGATCAAAGGCGTTGACCTTGCGGCTTCTGATGTCAAGCACGCCAATTACCCCATCCTGCCCGCGGATGGGCAGCGCCAGCTCGGAGCGGGTCTCCGTCAAACCGGGCCGCTCTCGGTAGCGGGAATCCTTGCGCACATCCTTGACCAGCAACGGCCGGCCGTCCTGAGCTACTTGGGACACCAGCCCGTCGACCTGGACCGGCCCCAGAAGCGCGGAGCGGTCTGCGCCGCCCTCATCCTGAGCCACAGCCTGGATAACTACATCTCCGGCCTGCTTGAGTCCCATCCCAACATAGTAATAGCCATAGGTTCGCTGTATCAGGGTGGTCGCGACCTCAAGGAGTTGCTCCTCCTCCAGCACGGAGGATAGGTCCTGCGTCACGCTGTTGAGCAGGCGGAATTGCACGGCGCGACGCTGCTCGCGAGCGAACATGTGGGCATTGTCCAAGGCCACCGCAGCCTGTCCAGCCGCCGACCTCAGCCACTGCAGGTGTTTCTTGGTGAAACGTCCGGGCTGAGAATGGGCATAGGTCAGTACGCCTCGAGAATGGCGCCGTCCGACGAGCGGAACACTGACAACGGAGCGGATGCCGGAGAGCCCCAGCTCACCGGTGGAGTAGCGCTCGTCGTGAGCAGCGTCGGTAATGAGCAGGCCAGTCTGCGTACGGCTGACCACGCCTCCTATCCCTTCTCTCAGGCTCTGGATAGCCAACTGGCGAGAAGCCTGGGGCGGAAGCGTGTCACCATAACGCACGGCATGGAGTGGGTCGCCGCCCTCGCTGACCAAAATCACCCAACCATCCTCCGCACCGATCGCCCGTCCGGCAACTGTCAGGAGCCGGTTCGCCAACTCGGAGGGATTTAGCGTAATAGCGATCTCTTGTGCGACACGATAGAGATTCTCGAGTTCCTCCCGCTGCCGGCGCAGGTCACGCTCCAGCCACTTGACCCGGAGCCGGCTGCGAACGCGGGCCGCAAGCTCGCGCCGGTCCAGCGGTTTGGTGATGTAATCATCGGCCCCTAGGGCGAAACCGCGCAGGCGATCCTGCCGCCGGCCGTACGCGGCCGTCATGATAATCACCACCACAGTGGCCGTCGCGGGGTCCTGCCGCAGGCGCTCCAAGACGGAGAACCCATCCAAAACCGGCATATTGATGTCGAGCAGGATCAGGTCCGGCAGCTCCTCCTGGGCAAGCTTCAGCGCCTGCCCGCCGTCGTAGGCCTGGGTGAATCTGTAGCCATCCCGGGCCAGATAGAGACGCACCAACTCTACGGTGTCAGGCTCGTCATCGGCGACGAGAATGAGCGGGTTGTACTCTTCCATGAATCATCCCGTGCTCTCCCCCAAGCGTCTGCCTCTCAGATCACCCTCTGCCAACCAGCCCCGGAAACCAACGCGCACAGCCGCGGCGCTCGTCTGGGGCAGCCTCGGGTGCCGTCACATCGGCCGTCACATCCTCTGCCAGCAGCGCAGCGAGTTCGGCCTCCTTATGAGCCTCAAGCTCTTCCTGCGCTCGTTGGGCCATCTCTTCCAGATTGGCGGCTAGCTGGTCACCATCCGGCACCACTCTCTCCAGAGCCGCCAGGTGTTTGGCGATCTCCGAACGAGGCGCGGAGAGCAGCACCGGCTCCCCGCGGTTGGCAGCATCGAGCGCGACTGCATTATCAGCGGGAACGGCCATCACCACCGGCCGACCGATGGTGTCCCCCACTGCGGCCGGTGATATGCCCCAAGCTCTGCTGTATTTGTTCATTACGAGGATTATCTTTCCAGGCGGAAAAGAGCGCATGTGAGACATCATGAGCAGTGAGTACACGCTGTTAACCGCCGTCAGCTCCGGCGTCAGCACCAGGATGACACGATCCACTAGCTCCGTCACCTGCTGCGTCAATCCGTCGAAACGGCAACCGGCATCAATCACTAGGAAATCGTACATGCCCCTCAGGTCGCGCAGCAAGCGAAGAAAGGCATCAGGTCGTACGAGTTCAGAGAGTTCGGGCCGGCTGGGGGCAGCCATCAGCCGAACTCCGCTGGAATGCTCCGCCATCATCTGGCGCAACATGCCCAGATCCTGCGGATCATGCATCTCAATAACGTCCAGGACTCGATGCGATGGGCGCAGATCCAACAGCGCGTCCAGATCCCCAAACACCAAGTCGCCATCGACCAGCAGTACATCCGCCTTTCGTCTACTTTGAAGGGCCAAGGCCAAGTTGGCGGCGACGGTGCTGCACCCGACGCCTCCCTTGGGGCCAAAGACAGCAACCGCCACGGCCCGCTCTGCCACTTCCTCAAATTCCGAGCGCTCGGGCGCAGCGGGCGCCATGGTGGCCATTCGCGCCGCCACTTCGGCGAGGCTGGGCTCCACCTCGTGAACCTGGCGTATCCCGTTGACCAGCTCGTCAAAGCCGAACGGCTTGACGAGGAACTCTCGCGCCCCGGCCGCCATCGCCTGCTTGATGTACTGCAGGTCTGCCTGGACCGACATCATCATGACACGGCTGGGGGGGGACAGTTCGGTGATGAGACCACATGCCTCAATGCCATCCATCTCTGGCATGTTGATGTCCATCAGAACCACGTCGGGGCGCAGGGCCTCTGCCATGCGCACGCCTTTCCGCCCACCGTTGGCAGACCCAACGACCTCGATGTCGCTCTCGAAGCTCAACATACGAGCGACGTTCTCGACCGTCAAGCGGTTGTCGTCAACAATCAGAACCCGAATCGAGCTCTGACTATCGTCTGTCATCTACAAGCTCCAACTACGCCCTCCGGATATGTGCGCTCGATATTATACCCCATGACGCTGCAAAACCTAAATGACGGAGGCAGAAAGGCCTAACGGACCGCCATTCCCCCTGCGGGTTCTGTACTGCCGGCAGGAGACAGGCGAGCCGGCCTGCCGCCCTGGACCAGGACGGCCCCGGCATCCATGCCCTTTGGGTCCATCGCCCTGACCGCTGACCGCGAATTGACGCGGCCTGGTGACACCGGTAAAATCACCCGCACGAGCCAGAGAACAAAGGAAGTGAGACCAATGGGTCTGCTTTATGCCCTCATCATGGCTGGCGGCGGCGGCACCCGGCTGTGGCCGGAGAGTCGCCTAGCTCTCCCCAAGCAACTGATCGAGCTTTTTGACCAGCGAAGCCTGATCCAGATCGCCTTTGAGCGCGTCGTGCCCCTGATCCCCCCAGAGCGGGTGCTGGTGGTCACCGGGCAGCGGTATAAAGACATGATCCTGGAGCAGCTGCCGGGACTGCCCGACGAAAACGTGATTGCCGAACCGCAGGGCAAGAACACCGCCCCGGCCATCGGCCTGGGTGCAGTCCACCTGCGACGCCGCGACCCCGCTGCGGTGATGGCAGTGCTGACTGCCGATCATCTGATGCGCAAAGAGGACACTTTCCGGGCTGCTCTGGCAGCGGCCGCCCAAGCGGCCGCCAGCGGAACCCCCGAGAATGGCACCGAAGGCGGCCAGATTGTCACCCTGGGCATCACACCCTCCAAGCCAGAGACCGGCTACGGATACATCGAGCGGGGCGATCAGCTGGGACAGTATGATGGGCACACCGTCTTTCGGGTGGCCCGCTTCCGCGAAAAGCCGGACCAGGCCGCCGCCGAGCAGTTTGTGCGCAGCGGCCGCTTCTACTGGAACAGCGGGATGTTCATCTGGCAGACCAGCACCGTGCTGGAAGAGATCAGGCGACAGCTGCCGGACCTGTACGCAGCCCTGACAGAGATCGAGCACGCGCTGGGGACTCGGCAGGAGGCGGAGGTAATGAGCCGGGTCTGGCCCTCCATCAGACCCATCTCTGTTGACTATGGAGTCATGGAGGGGGCCAGGAACGTCACGGTGCTGCCGGTGGACCCCGGCTGGAGCGATGTGGGCAGCTGGAGCGCGGTCTACGAGGAGAGCCAGCCCAAGAGCGCAGATCAGAACGTGGCACAAGGTTGCGAGCACCTGGCGATAGAGACTCAGGGCTGCCTGGTGCGCAGTAAGAAACTGGTGACCACTATCGGCCTGAACGACCTGGTCATCGTGGACACCGACGACGCTCTCCTCATCTGTCCTCGGGCCGAGGCGCAACGGGTCAAGCAGATAGTCGGCCGGCTCAAGGAAGAGGAACGAGCGGAGTACTTGTAGCTCCACCGGCACATCTGCACTGAGAGCAGCGATGGACCTCTATCCCCTGCTGTTGGAACGCCACCTGGACAACCGGGTGTGGGGCGGGCAGAAGCTGGCCTTTTTCCTGGACCTGCCCCCACCGCACCCGGAACGGATCGCCGAGTCCTGGCAGGTATTCGATGCCAACAGGGTGCTCAACGGCGCATTAGCAGGTGCCGCGCTGGCTCAGGTGGCACGAGACTACGGAGAAGGGCTGGTCGGGACCCTCTCCCCGCCCCGCTACGGGTCCGATTTCCCACTGCTGGCCAAGTTCATCGACGCTCAGAAAGACCTCTCGATCCAGGTCCACCCGGACGACGCGTACGCCCACCGGGTTGAGGCCCATACCGGATATCACGGCAAGAACGAGGCCTGGTACATCCTGGATGCCGAGCCGGGGGCCGATTTATGCTACCACCTGGCCCGGCCGGTTAGCCGGGACGAATTCGCAGAAGCGGTCCGAACCGACGCGCTGCTTCCGCTGCTGAACCGCCGGCCGGTCAGGGCGGGCGACGTGGTGTTCGTGCCGGCCGGCACCCTCCACACCATCAATGCCGGCATCATGCTATTCGAGATCCAGCAGAAATCGGACCTCACCTACCGGGTCTACGATTACGGCCGCCCGCGGCCGCTCCACCTGGAGAAGGCGCTGGACGTCATTGCTTTCGACCGGCCGCCCCCTACTCCGGTGCGCCCACTCCCCCTCACCCGCGACGGCGCCAGGACGCTGCTGATGGCGTGCCGCTACTTTGCCATGGAGAGATGGCAGCTGGCGTCAACCCTGCGGACCACCACCCGGCCGTCCAGCCTGGAGATTCTGACACTGATAGCCGGGAGAGGCAACCTGAGTTGGGAGCAGGGTGACATCGCCCTGCAGACCGGCGAGTCGGTAGTGCTGCCGGCCGCTCTGGGCGGGTACGCGATCACACCCGACGACCAGCTCACGATGCTGCGCTGCTACGTGCCGGACCTGGAGCAGGAGATCATCGCCCCGCTACGGCAGCAGGGTTACAGCGAAGAGCAGATTGGGGGCGCGGTGTTCGAGTAGCGCACCCCCAGAGGCCGGCCCAGAAGCGCCATCAGGCGATTCCCAGTGGAGCTGCTAACCACCCGCGCCTGCTAGCTGGCTTCTGCAACGACTGGTCGACTCGCTGAACAAGTGACGCAGCGCCCACAGGGACAAGAATGGTCAGTATCCGGCCAGGCGCCCTGGCCGGTCCGCCGCAGGCGCATCCCAATGGCTTACAGACCGCCGGCTGTCCACCACGATTGGCCAAGTTGCGTTTGCCGGCCGGGCCCCTATAGTTCCAGCCAGGTCCCGATGCCCCGTTCCAGTGCCCGCTGGTAGATCAGCGGAGCAGTCGCCATATCATCCATCGCCAGACCCAGGTTGCAGGTCATGGTCCGTTCGGCCGGGTTCTCACGACCCGGCTTGAGGCCGGCCGCGAGCTCACCCAGGCCGCCGTAGATGGGCGGGAGGTCCTGAAAGTAGCCGACCTCCCGGTAGTGCTCCAGCTGCGGGATGTCGTCGGTGACGAACTTGTCCACTTCTTTCATGGCAGCCGGCGCCCAATAGGAATCAAAGTCCACCAGGGAGGCAAAGGCGCCCTCTTTCATCCAGCCGGCCTGGATGGTGGCATGCGGGATGCGCAAGATGGGGCCTGAGGTGACGACCAGATCCATCCCCTCGACGGCCTCGCGGGGATGGTCCACGCCAACCGCCTCTACGCCGTGCTTCTTCCCCACCTCGCGCACATAGTCATCCTGAGTTTTCTTGTTGACGTCGTAGGCGTGGACTCTCGTCAGGGGGAACAGCTCTGCCAGCGCCGTCAGGTTGGTTCTCCCCTGCACGCCGCAGGCCAGGATGCCCACCGTCTCGGATTCCGGCCGGGCCAGGAACTTGGCCGCCACGCCGGTGGCTGCTCCAGTCCGCATCCCGGTCACCCAGGTGCAGTCCATGATGGCGAGTGGGAGGCCGGTCTCGACGTCATTGAGGATCAGTAGCCCGGTGATGTAGGGCAGGTCCCGCCTGTAGTTCTCGGGAAAACCGGCGACCCACTTGAGGCCCGCGCTCTTGAGGGACGGAATGTAGGCCGGCATGGCGTGGATAAAGGCGTCGGGAGCGGGATGGATACCGGGCTTGGGGGGCATCTCCACTTCGCCCCGCCCCTTGGCGGCAAAGGCGTCGAACAGGGCATCCAACAGCTGGCGCATGGTGACGTTGGTTGCGTCAACGTCGGCTCGGGAAAGGTACAATACTTGGTTCATTTTCCTGTCTCCTGATGTCCTGTTGGACAACCCGCACCAGTCAAGCCGCTCGGACTATGTTGGAAGGAGGGATGCGAGATCCTCCCCCTTCTCATCATTCCTCACCCAGGCAGATATCCTCGGGTGTGTAGTCACGCTGATCCACACCATAGAACCAACTGCCCAGTGGGGTCAGGATCTCACCGGGGTGGGCAGCTGCGTAATGGACGGCCTGGGCGCAGGCGGCCGCTAGATCTTTGCTGGCGCTGTATTCCTCCCAAAAGACGGTCGCCAGCTCAGCGTACTGGCTCCCCACAGCGCCAGTCGGGAACACCGCCTGCAGAGTGTCATAGACGGCCCGTGCTGCCAGTGCGTCTCCCCGAACCAGATGTAGGAGCATGGTGCGGTAATGTCCATAGGCGCTCAGCCGCGCGCGCTCGTCAGGGTCCGGGGCGGGGGTCGGTGAGCCCGCATACATTGTGTCGGGCCACAGCTGGCCTCGGCTCCAACCCATAAGCTGTTCATCGAAGATGGCCTGGTGAAACAGAGCCAATGCTGTGTCATAGTCGCCCGACCAGGCAGCGTCGTCAGCGTCCTGGATGGCTTGAAAGCGATAATTGGGCGGGGCGTATTGCCAACGGTCCAGACTAAAGGCAGCGCCATTCCAAGCCCAGGTGTCGGTCCGGGACCGCTGCGGGCCACCATCCCCAAGGCCACGTCCAGGCCCATTGGTGAGCACCAGTTCGAGGATACCATCACCGTCGGTGTCACGAACCGCCCCGTCCCCGTTTTGTACCGTGGCGACGTGCGGGTTGTATGAATCACTGCGGATCAGGTCCACGAAATGCTCTCCGTCCCATTCGATGACCCGAAAGAGCCTCGTAAAGTTGGCATGCGTCCCTACTATCTCAATGTATGAAAGGACAATCTCTGGCACCCCGTTCCCGTTCATGTCCTGGGCGGTCCGTATCCCGGGGTCTGGATCGTCTCCGGAAAGCACTTGGCCGGCTATCCAAGCCACGGCACCCCCTACATACTGCCCCTCCTGACATGAGAAGACGAATACACCACCCTCGGCGTACTGGCCCGCTTCATAGAAGCTCAAGTCCATCACTACGTCTGGCGTCGTGTCGCCAGTGACGTCCATGGTCAGGACAGTGGTCTTTGCCCGCCACGTCGATCCGCCCTCTGAGATGGTAAGCTCGCGCAGGGCGGCTTCCAATCCATCGGCCGAACCGCGGGCATTGAGATAGGCCAGTATTTGCGGCTCAAAGATCTCAATGATGGTCCCACCGGGCTCGGTGGAAGAGAAGGTGGGTACCGGACCGCCAGGCGGGCGGCACGAGCCAGCCCGAGACGGTGTAGGGGTCA
This sequence comes from Ardenticatenales bacterium, assembly GCA_030593075.1. Lineage (GTDB taxonomy): Bacteria > Chloroflexota > Anaerolineae > Promineifilales > UBA4811 > JAUVHW01. The sequence continues at coordinate 1,371 of JAUVHW010000049.1, read as the reverse complement.
CCGGCGTGTCAGGCGGCCCGGCCGTGGGCGTCAGTGTCGCACCGGCGGTAGGCACAGCAGATGCCGCGAGCGGAGCGCTGGTTGGGGTACTGGTGGACGTGCTCCTGGGTGTGATGGTCCGGGTCGAGGTGGCGATTGTGCTGGTCACTCGCACGGCGGTCACACCACCCCCGCAAGCGTTGAGCGACGCTGCAAGCATGAAAAAGAGCGCCCAGGCCAGACGCGGCCGGTGTCTCAGGCTAGCCTTCCTGCTCGATTCGTTCATAGGTCACCCATCCCTCGAACGGACCAGCGGCGCGCCCGTCTTCGCAGCACAACCATGCCAGCGAGCAGCAGCACAGCGCTAGAGGGGCAGGGACCGCCGCCAGCGGCCGGCGTCGGCGAGGGTTTGGCGGCGAGTTTTGGTGTGGCAGTCAGTCGGGGGGTGGCTGTGCGCGCAGGCGGGACCGGGGAGGCGGTTGCAGAGGGCGCCGGAGTGACCGTGGCAGCGTCAGTAGGTGATGGAGCACGAGTAGGGGAAGCTGCAGGCGTGTCAGAAGGAACAGGCGACGGGGTCCGAGAAGGCGTATACGTGGGAGTGGGAGTAGGCGTCGGGGTGATGATGACCTGCGCCAATTGAAGGGAACCTACGGCCGGGCCGGTGAGCCACTCCACTTCGGAGAGGGCGGTCCCAAGATCCTCGGCTCCAGGGTACAGCACATCCAGAGTCGTACGAACGCTCTCGGCCGGTACTGGCTCCCAGGTGAAGACCTGGGGATCGGCGGTGTCCTGCAGGTCCACAAAGCGCTCCGCCCCCTCACCAAAGCTGACCCGCAGCCGGGCCGCGCGGCTGTGTTGCGGGTATTGAGCGGGGTGTCCATTGACAATGCGCACGCCGCTTACTGGGCGCTCTCCGCCGGGCCAACGTACCTCCAGCCACTCTCCCACCCCACCGGTGACCCAGGCGGTGGTGGGGTCGCCGTCGGCCGCAAGTGCCGGAAGGTCCCAAGGATCACTATACGAACCCCGCCACGAGGGAGCCAGCGGAAACTGGACGTCGGTGATGCCGGGCGCTTCCGTGCCATCCGGGCAAGGATAGACACTGTCAACCAGGATTTGCACTGCCACGGCCGGGACCGGCTCATCTAGCCACAGGTACTGCCAATCAAGCATGTTCTGAAGGGTGACACTCGTTTCGTGCCAGCTGATGACATCCCCACTAGCCCCCAGCAGTTCGGCCGGCTGCACTCCGTCTCGCTCGCGGAAGACAGCATAGTCGGGGCCGGGCACCCCAAAGCGCAGCCGGATGTGGCGCGGAACCGCGGCACAGATCTCGTACTCGGGGTCCTGGTGGCCACCCCGCAACGCCAGCCCGTGCGTGAGGAGGTGGGA
>JAUVHW010000075.1 GCA_030593075.1 Ardenticatenales bacterium | reverse complement strand
AGCTGGCGGATCTGTTGGGCGTATCGCCCAGTTCGGTTGGAACGCTGCTGGCCCGGGCAGAAAGGGCGTTCCGCAAGGCGTACGAGGGAGGCACCTATGAAGGAATGCAGAACTGAAGGGGAACTGAGAGCGTTGCTGGATGCCGAGCTGCGGGCCGGCGCATTGGCGTCCACGAGGGCGCACGTGGAAGGCTGCGCTGCCTGCCGGCAGAGGTTGGCCCAGTTGGAGGCGGACAGCGCGTGGGCCAGCACGCGACTGTCAGGCTTGGCTCCGGCGTCGGGGGAGGCTCCCCCGGCAGCTGGTGCGTGGGCTCGTTTGAGCGAGGAAATCCGCAATCAACCCAGTTGGACACAGAGGATGGCAAACATGTTTGGTTTCACAAAGCAGCGACGCCCGGCGTTGGTAGCGCTGGCATTGGTGGCCCTGGTGGCCTTTGCATTCACGTTAGAGCCGGTTCGCGTCGCGGCCGGGGAGTTCCTCTCCATTTTCCGGGTCCGCCAGTTCGCCGTCGTTCCTGTGGGCCCCGAGCACGCGGAGCGGATGGAGGAACTCGGCGCGCTGTTGGAGCAGAACTTCTTTCTCAGCGAGCCCATCATCCTCGCCGAACCGGAGCCTAGAACCGTCTCTACGTCAGAGGAGGCGTCGCAAGCAGTAGGGTTCGCTGTCCGCGCCCCGACGTACGTCCCAGAGAGTTTCGCCCCTGTTTCAGGAATCACGGTCACCGGCCAAGCCGAAGGACAGTTCGAGGTCGACCTGGAGCTAGCCCGCTCCCTCTTTGAGATGATAGAGCTGGACCCGGCGCTGCTGCCCGATTCACTGGGTGAGAATCCACTAGAAGTGACCGTGCCGCCGACCGCGATACAGGTCTGGAAACACGAAGGTCACACTAGCTTGACCTTCATCCAGGGTCCAGGCCCGATGGTAGAGTTCCCCGGCGACGTGGACCCCGAGGCGTTGGGGACGGCCGCCCTGCAGCTGTTGGGCGTCGACGAACGCGAGGCCCGCCGGATGAGTGAGGCCATCGACTGGACCAGCACCCTGGTACTGCCCATCCCCACCGACGTCGTCTCCTTCCGGGAGGTGAGCATTGACGGGGTCACTGGCCTGTCAATCTCCGAGAGGTACAACCCCGAGCGGGGCGTACACTGCGCCCTCATGTGGCAGAAGCAGGGCATTGTCTACTTCCTGGAAGGGAACGTGTCGACGGAGACCATGATGGACGTGGCCTACTCCATCCAGTAGTGATGACCGGCGCAGCAGGCGGCGGTGCCGCCATTGAGACTCACCATCTTCGAAAGGAATACGGAGAGAAGGCTGCGGTCGCCGACCTCACCCTGCAGGTAGAGCAGGGTGAGGTCTTTGGCTTTCTGGGCCCCAACGGCGCGGGCAAGACGACGGCCGTCAAGATGCTGCTGGGCCTGACCGCGCCCACGGCCGGCACCGCTCAGCTTCTGGGCCGGCCGCTGGGCGACGCGGCCATCCGGGCACGGATCGGTTTCCTACCCGAGCACTTTCGCTTTCACGAATGGCTGCAGGCAGCCGAGTTCCTGGACCTACACGGGCAGCTGTTTGGGCTGGCGGCCGAAAAGCGGGCGCAACGCATTCCCGAGTTGCTGGATCTAGTCGGCCTGACCGACGCTGCCGGCCGCAGATTGAGCACCTTTTCCAAGGGAATGCTGCAGCGGGTCGGATTGGCCCAGGCCCTGCTGCCAGAACCAGACCTCGTTTTCCTGGACGAACCGACCTCGGGGCTGGACCCATTGGGACGCCGGCTGGTGCGCGATATCATCCACCAGCTGAAAGCGGCCGGCACGACCGTGTTCCTCAATTCCCACCTGCTGAGCGAAGTAGAAGTGACCTGTGACCGAGTGGCCTTCATCAAGGATGGTCAGGTGGTCAGAACCGCCTCCCTGGGTGCGCTGGTGGAAGGCATGACCGAGGTCGTGCTGCGCGTCGGCCGGGTGACGCCGGAGCTGCTGGATGGCCTGCGCCGCTGGAGCGGCGACCTGCGGGCAGACGGCCGGAATGTCACTCTGACCATCGACGATGAGGAGGTGCTCCCAGCCCTGGCCCGGTGGGTGGTGGACCAGGGAGTCGGGCTCTACGCCCTCGCTCCGCAGCAGCTCTCCTTGGAGGAACTTTTCGTACGTGTCGTGGAGGGGCAGGCGTGAGACTGGGGATCATTGCCAAGCTGACGGTGCGGGAGGCGCAGCGTCGGAGGCTGCTCTGGGTCGCCCTTGGCCTTGGGGCAGCCTTTATAGCATTGTTCTCCGTCGGCTTTCACTTTGTCCACCAGGAGATCATCACCCAGCACGGCATGGTGAGTCGGGCAGAGACTCAGGTCTTTGCCAACTTTTTTCTCACGGCCGGTCTCTACGTCATCAACTTCTTGTCGGTCATGATGGCGGTCCTCACCTCGGTGGGAACCCTCTCTGGCGAGATCTCGTCCCACACCATCCAGTCCTTGGCAGCAAAGCCGATCCGCCGTTGGGAAATCCTGCTGGGCAAGTGGGTGGGGTACGCCGGGATGTTGGCCGCGTACATGGCCGGTCTGAGCAGCGGGATACTGCTGGTAGTGTATCTGATCTCTGGGTATGCTCCGGAGAACTGGCTGGGGACGATCGGCTTCTTGGTGCTGGAGGGCTGGGTGGTGCTCACCGTCTCGATTCTGGGCGGCACCTTTCTTTCCACCATAGCCAACGGCGTGCTTGCCCTTATGCTCTACGGCATTGCCTTTGTGGGCGGATGGGTGGAGCAGATTGGTTCCCTGATGGGGAGTGAGGCGGCCATCAACATCGGCATCATCACCAGCCTGCTGCTGCCCAGCGAGGCGCTCTGGCGGCGGGCCGCCTACCTCATGCAGCCCGCCTTGATCCGCAGCCTGCCCGCCAATCCCTTTGGAACCGCCTCGGTACCCAGCCCGGCGATGGTGGTCTACGCCGGCCTCTACGTCCTGGCCCTGCTGGGCGCCGCGTTGTGGATCTTTGCGCGGCGCGATCTCTGACCCGCGCTGGGTTCCTTCGTGCCGCGCGAGAGCGCTCTCACGTACCGCGCTTCAACCCCCCTGCAATAGGTCGATCAGCGCAGCATGCAGCGCCGCGCTGGCTGCTACGACCCCGTTCACCTTTACCGCCGCCTGGTTGAAACGGATGGGCAGGCCGGTCAAGTTGGTGACGCGGCCACCGGCTGCCAGCACCAGCGCCACACCGGCGCAGATGTCCCACTCGTGCTTGGGCTTCAGGCTGACGTAGGCATCGCCAAAGCCGGCCGCCAGCCTCGCCAGCTTGTACGCTGCGCTCCCCACCTGGTCCAAATCAAAGAGATGCTCGTGGGCGGCCCACATGCCCAGCTCTACTTCAGTGCCACTCACCAACATCCGCGCGCCGCGTACCTCCCCTCGGTCGCTCAGAGGATTGGCGGGTTCATCGTTGTGGGCAACCCCTTGACCGGCCCCCCGGCACGGCAAAGAGCTGGCGGCCGTCGCGAAGGTCTCGCTGGTCGCCGGGTTGTGGACCACGCCTAGCAGCGGCCGGCCCTCTTCCACCAAGGCCACGCTGACGGCAAACTGGTCCAGGCCCTGGACGAACTCCTCGGTGCCATCCAAAGGATCGACCACCCAGCAGCAGGGCTTGTCGAGGCGGTCGGGGCTGTCAGCCGTCTCTTCCGAAAGCCAGCCACAGTCTGGACTGACCGCCGTCAGCCGTTCGCAGAGCAAATGGTCTGCCTCCAGGTCTGCCAGGGTGACCGGGTTACCGGGGCTCTTGTCCCAGACCTCACCAGTTGTGCGGTGATGGCGCATGATCAGGTCGCCGGCCGCCAACGATGCCGAGACGGCATGCTCCAGCAGTTCTGTGACTCGACCCGGATCCATCACGCTTGTCGCACCGGTGTCCCCCGGCCGTGCACCAGCCACTGATAGCTCTTTTCTATCCTGTCCCAGTTCTCTTCGCGGTCCAGCGACCAGAAGCGACCAATGATCGATACAAACTGCCCCACCCCCAGCTTGCTCGCCTCCTTCTCAATGTCCTCGACATAGATCGCGCCGCTCTCCGGCCTCTCGCCGCGGCGACCCAACATGCCATGAACGTAGACCTGCCGGACCCCCTCGTCCCGAGCCAGCCGCATCAGCGCCTTGAGATGCTCCACCGAGCCGTGAGAGCTGTAAAAGGAGATTATCCCCAGCAAATGAAGGCGGGTTCCGTCTCGCTTGGCGCCCCGCATGGCCCAGAGGAAAGCCTGGTTCTCAAAAAAGGAACCGTCGGCGATGCTTTCCTCGACGCGGACCCGATCCGAAAGGAAACGGCGGCCGCCGCCAATGTGCAGGTGTCCTACTTCCGAGTTGCCTACCGTGCCCTCGGGCATCCCCACGGCCGTGCCGGCCGCCTGCAGCCGGGTTGCCGGCCGCTCGGCCTGGAGCCGATCCATCACCGGGGTCTCCGCTGCCGCTATCAGGTTGCCCAACTCCTCGTCGCGTGCTCCCCAGCCATCCGCAATGACCAGAACCACGCGGCGCTTCCGAGCTGGTATCCCGTCTCGGATCAGAGTGGTCCCGGTCATCGCTTCCGGGGTGGGCAGGCCCATCAGGTGCAGCACGGTTGGCGCAACGTCCGACAGAGCGCCTCCGGACCGGAGCTGGACGCCGCTCAGATCGGAGTCAACTAGGACAAAGGGAACCGGACTGTTCGTGTGCCCGGTGTCAATGGCTCCATCAGGATAATACCAGCGCTCAGCCGAGCCGTGGTCAGCCGTGATGGCCACCGTCGCACCGGCCCGCCGCGCCGCCTCCACTACCCGGCCAATCTGTGTGTCCACCGTGTGGACTGCCGTCTTGATGGCCTCTGGGTTCTCCACGTGGCCAATGACATCCGTGTTGGCAAAGTTGATAGTGACAAGTCCATAGCCAGGGTTGGCAATGGCCTCCACAGCGGCGTCAGCCACGCCGGCCGCACTCAGCTCTGGGACACTACCATAGTCCTCCACGTGAGGTGACGGCACGATAAACCGATCCTCCCCCGGCAGAGCCTCGTCGTTCTTGCCGTTCAGATAGTAGGTCAGGTGCACCGACTTTTCCGACTCGACCACCTTGGCCTGGCGCAGGCCGTGGTCCGCGACCACGTGGGGCAGCATCTCCCCCATCGGACCGGTAGGCGGATAAGCAACCCGGGCGTCGAGGCCCGGGTCGTATTCTATCATGGTCACAAAGTGCACCCGCATCGCCTCGCGCGGGAACTTATCGAAACGGGGGTCAGTGAAGCTGCTGGTCAGTTCGATCTCGCGCTCGCCACGCAGGTCGTAGAAAATGACATAGTCGCCGTCCTGGATGCGGCCGAGCGGTTTCCCACCAGCATCGACCAGCACCATAGGCTCCATGGTCTCGTCGTCCTCGCCTGCTCGATAGGCAGCCCGCACCGCGTCGGCCATCGGCCAGCGTTTGCCCACAGCGTCAGCTCCCACTTGGCTGCACCGGCGCGGGTCGCGCCTGGTTCTCAAACAGATCGCGGCGCATGATCCGGCCGGCCGGCGGAGGGTAGATCTGCTGAAATCGCTCCCAGTTGCCAGACCATTTGCGCAGCCAGTACATCAGGTAGCCGGGCAGACCAAGCCCGGCGTCCGGCTTCAACACACCACCCCCTCCCTGGCTGCCGTGGCACGCGCTGGCCTCCCGTTTGACCGACAGGTAGCGGCGAACGTTGATCCGAGCGTGGATTTGGTCGGCCGGCTTGCCAATTCGGGTCAGGTCCACGTCCTTGTTCCGCCCATACCGGGTTGGGTCGCGGCCGGTCAGCCGCAGCAGGCGGACCAACAGGCCAATGTAGCTGCGAGGAATGACACTGCAGTAGAGACGCCACGGCATGTAGGGCTCGATTCCGTCCTCCAGCTGATCATGGGCGTCGCCAGCCGCCCTGTAGGCCATCACCACAGCCTTGTGCAGATGAATGTGGTCGGGGTGGTAGTAGGTACCGGTCTCATCGTGCGTAAAGACAACGTCCGGCCGCAGCTGGCGGATCAGGTAGGTCAGCCGGCCGGCAACCTCTTCCAGCGGCTGATTGATGAACGCGTCCGGGTGATGGTTCGACTCATCGCCCTCCATGCCCGAATCCCGGTAACCCATGAAATGCAGCGTCCCGCCCAGAATCTCGACCGCACATCCTAGCTCTTGCACCCGGCGCTCTGCCAGGTCCTGGTAACCCTCCAGGCAGTCCCAACAATCGGGATCGGCCGTTCCGGCCGCACCGTCCGTCACCGTGCAGATGTGCACGTCAACTCCTTCGGCCGAGTAGCGGGCCAACGTACCGCCGGGGCCAAAGGACTCGTCGTCGGGATGGGCAAAGAAGCCCAGCAGAACCTTTTTCTCCATGATTACCCTGTCTCCAGAATGAAAAAGTCTACCACACCGCCAACCCAAGCACAAATGGACGCTACCAGACGGAATCCCAGGGCGGCTATCCACGGCCGGCGCCCGCTTTTCCACAGGAAACGGCAAGTTATCCACAGCGGTCAGACTGCTTGCCTGAATCGCGCTTTCTGTGACAATCTTGTCATGCCAGTAGACTCCCGCGGGCGGCGTCTGTGACGAACTCGGCCGGAACGCCAATCCGCTTGATCGCCTTTGACCTCGACGGCACCTTGATGGACGCTGAAGCGGCCGAGGTGCACCCTGTGGTCCGGGACGTCATTCGACGGGCTTTGGGCTGTGGAGTCACCATCACCCTGGCGACCGGCCGCCCCTACCGCTTCGCCCGGCCGGTAGCGGCCGAATTGGAGCTGTCCGCGCCGCTCATCTGCTACCAGGGGGGCGTCATTCGGGAAATGAATGAATGCACCCTGCGCAACGTTTCGTTTTCGAACGGAGCGCTGGGAGCAGCGCTAGCGCTGGCGCGTCAAGATGGCTGGCAGCTCTACCTGGAGAGCGGCGGGACAGTCTACCTCGAGGCGGGTCGAAGCTACGACCCGGACCTCTTTGCCATCCATCCTCTGCCCACCCGTCGGGTAGCAGACCTGGCAACCACTCCCGAGCGCGCGAACCAACTGGGCGTGTACTTTCCTGATGGCGCGACGGGGGACCGCGTCGCTCGCTTGCAGCGCGCGCTCGGCGCCGCTGGAACCGCATTCCGCACCCACCCCAACTTTGTCAACGCCATACCGGCCGGCGTATCCAAGGGCAGCGCGCTGGCCTGGCTCGCTGAACACCTGAACATCCCCCAGCCGGCCGTCATGGCGGTCGGCGATTCGGACAACGACGCCAGCATGCTGGCCTGGGCCGGAGTGGGGGTTGCGATGGGCAACGCCCGCCCCTCGGTGCTGGCGGCGGCCGATTGGGTTGCGCCTGCTCTCTGGGAGCATGGCGCAGCGGCCGCGCTGGAGCGGTTTGTCCTCCACTGCCAACCCGCAGGGGCTTCACCTCGTGCATGAGGCGCCTGCTGCCGAACCGCTGATCCTGGCGGCGACCGACCCCGCTGCCATGGAGCGGGCAGCCGCTCTGCTCCGCGACGGACAGCTGGTCGCCTTCCCGACCGACACAGTGTACGGCGTAGGGGCGCTCTTTTCCAACCCGGCCGCCATTGAGCAGATCTATGCGGCCAAAGGGAGGCCCGCGGCAAAGGGCATCCCCATCTTGCTTGCATCCTCCGATGACCTGCCGCTGGTCGCAGCCCAGGTGAACGAGACGGCCGCGCGCCTGGCAGAGGCCTATTGGCCCGGACCGCTGACGCTGGTACTGTGCAAAGCCCCGAGCGTGCCACCCGCTGTCAGCCGGACGGCGACGGTCGCCGTCCGCGTCCCCGATCACCCCGTAGCCCGCTCCCTCATCGCCGCTGCCGGTGCTCCCCTCGCCGTCACCTCGGCCAATCGCTCCGGCGAACCGCCCACCACCGACCCGGCCGTCGTGTACAGCACGCTGGGCAGCAGGATTGCAGCCCTGCTGGATGGTGGCCTTGCCCCTGGCGGGGTGCCCTCCACCATTGTGGACTGCTTTGGACCAGGAGCACCGCTCATCCTGCGCCCCGGCCCTATCTCCCTTGCCGCAATACTGAACCCCCCCTACAATGGGGAGCATGCTGATCGGAGTTGACGCCAGCCGCGCGACAGTCGCCAGGCGGACCGGCACCGAGGGGTACTCGCTGCAGCTGATCCGAGCGCTGCTGGAGCTTGGCTCGGAGCACCGCTTTCGCCTCTACTTTCGCCGACCGCCGGTGGCCGACCTCTTTCCGGCCGCCCCTAACGTCGAGCAACGCGTGATGCCCAGCCCCCGGCTCTGGACTCACGTGCGGCTGGCGGCCGAACTGACGCGCCACCGCACCGACATCCTCTTTGTTCCGGCTCACGTCTTGCCGTTCGTCTTTCCGGGTCCGGCAGTAGTCACCATTCACGACCTTGGCTACCGTTCCTTCCCGCGTGCGCACCCAGCCCTGAGCCGACTCTACCTGGACTGGACCACTCGGTGGAACGCACGGCGCGCGCGGTGCGTCGTCGCCGATTCAGAGGCCACCCGACGGGACCTCGTCGCCCACTACCGAGTCGATCCCCGTAGAATAATGGTCGCCTATCCAGGCTATGACAGCAATCTCCGGCCGGTCCGCGACCCGGCCGCTCTGGCAGCGGCCCGAGAGCGCTATGGCATAAAAGGGAAGTATCTGCTGTACATCGGCACCCTGCAGCCGAGAAAGAACCTGGTGCTCCTGATTGACGTCTTGACCTCGGTACCCGATCTCGACCCGCCACTGCAACTGGTCCTCGCCGGTAGTCCCGGCTGGCTTGCTGGTCCTATACTTGAGCGGGCGCAGCGGGCTGGCAGCACGGTGGTTACGCCCGGCTACGTCCGCCACGAGGACAAGGCAGCGCTCCTCTCTGGGGCGGCCGCCTTCCTCTACCCCTCGCTCTATGAGGGTTTTGGCTTTCCCGTCCTGGAGGCAATGGCCTGCGGCACGCCCGTCATCTGTAGCGACACCAGTTCTCTGCCAGAGGTCGCGGGAGGCGCCGCCCTGCTGGTAGACCCTCTGGATGTTGCCGGCCTGGCTGCCGCCATCCAGCGCGTTCTGAGCGACCATTCTTTCCGAGCTGACCTCATCCAGCGTGGCTTTGCCAACCTCCAACGCTTCTCCTGGCAGCAGTGCGCTCGCCAGGTCCTGACCGCCATCGAGCAAGCTGCATGAGCGAACCCGCCTCCGGCACGCTGTCCTCCGCCCCCTCGCGCATTCTCGCGATCAAGTTGGCCGACATCGGAGACCTGCTGCTCATCACCCCAGCGCTTTCCGCTCTGCGCCGGGCCTACCCTGACGCCGCCCTGGATGTCCTCACCACGCCGAACGGCGCCAGCGCAATCCGCGGCTCATCGCTGGTGGACGATCTGCTGCTCTTTGACAAGGTCTCCTTTGACAGCCCAGGCCAGACGCTCCGCGCCGCGAATTGCGGTCAGCTGCTTGGCTTCGCCCGCGGATTGCGCGGCCGGCGCTACGACACAGTTCTTCTCTTTCATCACCTCTCTCTCCCCTTCGGCGCGCTCAAGCACGCCGCGCTGAGCCTGGCGACGGGCGCGCCTCGCCGCATCGGCCTGGACAACGGGCGGGGCTGGTTCCTGACTCATCGCGTGCCCGACCCTGGGTTTGGCGCCAAGCACGAGGTCGATGTGTGGCTAGACCTGGCGGCCGCTACCGGGGTGCTGGCCGAGCACGTACATTCTCGTCGGCCCCAAATCGAGTTGACTGACGCGGACGCTGCGCTCGCCGCTCAGTTGCTTCCCTCTCGGAACCGCCCCATCATCGCCCTCCATCCAGGGTCAGGCGGTTACAGCCCGGCCCGCCGTTGGGACGTGGACAAGTTCGTCCGCCTGGGACGGACCTTGAGCCAGCAGGCCCAGGTCGTCATCGTCGGCGAGCCGGCCGACGGAACCGCCGACTTGGCCGCCGGACTGGGCGATGACGCCCTCAACCTTGGCGGCCGGACGACCGTGCCCCAGCTGGCGGCCGTCCTGGCCCGATGCGATCTCCTAGTGGGGGCCGATTCCGGGGTGATGCACGTCGCCTCGGCCGCCGGCACCCGCGCGGTGGCCCTCTTTGGGCCGACGAACCACCGCGCCTGGGCGCCATCCCTTCCACCGGACAAGCTCACCATTGTCCGCTCCGGGAGCGCCTGCAGCCCTTGCGCCTACACGCGACACGGTCTGGGCACGCCGGCCGGCTGCCCCCAGCGCACCTGTATGGCAATGATCAGCGTAGAGCAGGTCACGGCCGCGGTCGAAGCGGCTCTAGCGGGTTCGACCGGCGCGCACGACGCCTACGAACTGCGCACACCACAGAACCTGCCCCCCACCATATCTGTTCTGGGCGTGCCGATCCACGCCACGAGCTACGATGGCCTGCTGGACTGGATCAGCGAGCAGGTGGCGGCCGGCGGAGCGGAGGCGCCAGGCGCCTCCAGCCGCGCAGGCAAACCGGCCCGCCAGATTGCCACCGCCAACCCCGAGTTCGTCATGACCGCCCGGCGCGATTCGGTCTTTCATCTGGTGCTGGAACGGGCCAGCCTGTGCCTGCCAGATGGGGTCGGACTCTTGTGGGCAGCCCGGTGGCTGAACAGGCGGCGCGGCGAGAAGCAGACGCCGTTGCTGCACCGGATCACCGGATCGGATGGCGTCCCGCTCATCGCCGAGCAGGCGGCTCGCGAAGCGTGGCGCCTCTTCCTGCTGGGCGCCGCACCGGGCGTGGCCGAGCAGACGGCCGAGGTGCTTGGCTCCCGCTACCCCGGCCTGGAAATCGTCGGCACCTTCGCGGGCAGCCCGGCGGCCGAGGAAGAGGAGGCCATTGTCCAGCTGATCAACCAGTCACGCGCAGACATTCTCTTTGTCGCTTACGGCGCGCCCAGACAGGACAAGTGGATCGCTCGCAACCTGCCGCGCCTTCAGGTGACGGTAGCCATGGGCGTGGGAGGGGCGTTCGACTATATCAGCGGCCGGGCAGCCCGTGCTCCGCAGTGGATGCGCCGGGCAGGGCTAGAGTGGCTGCACCGGCTCTGGCGCCAACCCTGGCGTTGGCGGCGCATGCTGGCCCTGCCTCGTTTTGCGCTGGCAGTGTTCTGGGATGGGCTAGCGCGGTCCAGGGAGAACCGAGCGAGATGAGGCAAAGACCGGCTCTGCTGATCGGCAGCGCTCTCTTCTTGGGCAGCCTGGCCCTCTACTTGAGCACGGCCGCTACTGGCACCGTCCCCGGTGACCCAGCCGAGTACACCTTTGTGGCCCACCTGCTGGGGATTGCGCACCCTCCAGGATACGCCTTCATGACGCTGCTGACCAAGGCCTGGCAGATGCTGATGCCGCTGGGGAGCGTTGCCCAGCGCAGCCACTGGCTGGCGGCCGCGGCCGGCACCCTGACTGGAGTACTGGTCTTTGGCATTGTATGGCAAATCAGCTCTGATGGCCAAGCTCGCAGACTCCACAGCCAGCTTCTCCCCGCTCTGTTTGCATCTCTGTCAGTGATTGCCGCGGCCGACCACTGGCAGCACAGCATCCACGTCAACCCACACATCATCACGGTCACGCTGAACGCGCTGGTGCTCTTCCTGCTGCTCCGCTGGTCGCGGACCGGCCGAGACCGCTGGCTGTACGCCTCCTGCGTCGTCGCCGGGTTGGGCCTGACCCACCATCCCCTCACCGTGTTCAGCCTTCCGGCCTATGCCTTGTTCGTGATCCTGACCCGGCCGCAACTCATCCGGGTGACCGCCAGAGGCTGGTGGCGGGAGAGGCACTGGGGCACTCTTCTCTCCCTCGCTCTCTTTGGCCTGCTAGGACTGACGGTATGGCTCTATTACCCAATTCGCAGCCCGATGGAACCCGCCTTTGGGCCCCACGACATGAACACACTGGATGGCTTTCTCAACGTCGTGCTGGCTCGCGGCCTGCGCGTCAACCTGTTCCACTTTGGGCTGTCGGAGCAAGGGCAGCGGCTGCTGGTCTTTTGGACGCTGCTGCGCCAGCAGTTCGCCTCGCCTGTCATTGCGCTGACAGTGGTGGGTCTGGCGTGGCTCGCGAGACGCCAGCAGCGGGTTCTGGCCCTCCTGGGCATCGCTTTCCTGGTGAATCTCGTTTTCGTCATCAACACGGTCCAGGACGTGATGGCCTACTTGCTCACACCGTTCATGCTTGTGAGCGCCGTGGCTGGGGTGGGCGCGAGGGTGCTGACTCACTTGGCCGAAACACAGTGGGAACGCGGACGCGCCCGCTGGGCCGATCCGGTCTTGATCTGCACCCTGTGGCTGGCTCTTCTGGTCTGGCCGGCGCTCAATCTGTTCGAGAATGCTCCCCGAATCAGCCTGCGCGAGTACCGGGCAGGCGATGAGTACGTGGCGTCGGTTCTGGATCGTTTCGAGGGGAGCGGAGAAGGGGCTACGCTGTTGAACGACTGGGAGCACATTACACCGCTCTGGTACAGCCGGTACGTTGACGGCCGCTGGCCGGAGCCGGCCGATGTCACACCTATCATGGTCAGTTCGGACCGGCCCTGGCCAGATTGGGTGTTCGAGCACTTGCCCGGCGGCCCGGTCTATCTGAGCGGGTACCGGCGCGAGATCGTAGAGGCGGGCTTTCGCCTGCGGCCGGACGGTGGCCTCTATCAGGTGATCGAACCTGGGGACGAGACGCTCCCCGGCAGCATGCGGCTGCTGCCTCCACTCGAGGGTCAGCCCATTGAGCTCCTACGCTACCGGCTGTCAGACGCCAGCCTCCCGGCCGGCGGAATCGTGTCGCTGGACCTAGCCATGCGGGCCCCCATCACACCCACCGACTACCTGATACCCTTTGCCCGTCTCGGTTCCATCGACTATCAGTTCACCACCGACAGCCATCTACTGACCCCACTTTGGCGGCCGGGCGAGGTCATTGTGGAGCGATTTGATATAGCGTTGCCGCTTGACCTGCCGGCCGGGCCCTACCCGCTCAGCATCGGTATGGCCAACCTCAGCGCTGGGACCCACACCGAGGCCACGCCGGTGGCCGAACTCGCCGTCAGCGAGAATCCTTCTGCCCCCAGGGCGGCCGTGCTGGACAAGGTGCTGGCCAACTTTGGGCAGCGAGTGGCAGTGGACCGGGTGTCCGTCCGCGGAGGCGGCCAACGGAGGACTGCTATCTGGAACGAGCCGCTCGTTCTGCGGCCGGGAGATGACCTGAACGTCACCATCAAGTGGCGCTGCCTGGCGCGCATTGAGGAGAGCTACACCGTCTTTGTCCACCTGATGGACGCCGCGAACCAGGTGTGGGACCAGCAGGACTATACGCCGCTGGGCGGCAGCAACCCTACCCACCTCTGGATCCCAAAGTGGCTGCCGGGCCAGACGGCGCTGGATCCCTACACTCTGACCGTCCCGGCCGGCGTGCCACCGGGCGAGTATTACCTGGAGATCGGTCTATATGGGATGACCACTCGCCAGCGCATATACCAGTACGACCGGGCCGGGAACCTGGTTGGAGACCGGCTGGTGCTGGGGCCGGTCCTGGTCCACTGATTGGTTCTGGCGTCGGTGGACAAGCCGGCGGCCGAACAGCTCAACCTCTTTCCTTGCGCAGGACGGGGTTGCTCCAAACCCTCGGAAGCGCTCTCAATGGCGCAGCACAATAGGCAGGTAGACCAGCGCCGGTTGCAGCTCCAGCACGTTCGCCCGTACCAACAGCTCCGTGCCCCCGTCGTCCAGCACGGCCGCGCTGGGCAGCCATCGCCCCTCCAGGCTCGGCAGCGTGAGGCCAGTCAGGGTCACGGTGATGGTCTGGCCGGCCGCCACACTCCCGCTCCAGCCCACCAATTGATCTTCCAGGTTAGCGCTCCCACCTGTCCATTGGAGCGTACCGGTTAACAGTGTCAACTCGGACGGGAGCGTCCAGGCGGCCGACGCGGCCGGTGCCGGAGCCGGCCCACCGTTGCGGATGAGCAGGGTGTAGGTAACCCGCTCGCCCGGCAGCACGACGGCCGGCTCGGCCGTCAGGGACGAGGGGGTGAGGTCGGGTGCGTCAACCCAGACCTGCACCGGCCGGTGAAAGGCGAGCCCATGTTCGGCGTAGGAGATGACGGCCGTGTTGGTCAGGGTCTCGCGGGCCGTTCCGGCATAGCGCACAGTGTGCTCCCCCCCGGCCGGAAGAGTGCCTCTCCAGTAGATGGTCTCCCTGTCCTTGCTGCCTCCCACCAACGAACCTTGGCTATACTTGAACCCGGCAGGCAGGGTGTTGCTAAGAGCGGCCGTCGTCGCTTCCGGCCCGTCGTTGCGCAAGGTGGCGGTAAAGGTCACCACATCGCGAGCGGGTACGGTGCGAGCGCTGG
>JAUVHW010000411.1 GCA_030593075.1 Ardenticatenales bacterium | reverse complement strand
GCGAAGGCAGCGGGGACTCGTGTCTCCCACCGCGCCACGCTGCCGGCCAGGTGCCGGGCTGGCCTGCGGTCCTCTCGCGCTCCGGCCGCTGCTGGCCAGAGCGGGAGTGCCCAGCAGCACCATCCGGTGGACCGGCCGATACCCGCCAGGCCCGCCCTGGATTGAGACGGCTGACCGAGCGTGAGTGGTCCGGCCGGTCCCAGGGTCGCCGTTCTCATCTCTGCCGACACCGAGTGGCTGGTGATTCGTGGTCATTTTGCGGCATGCGATCCTGAGGAATCGCCCTTTGGGCACTGGTTTGTGGCAGAACTGGACGTGGGCGAGCGTCTGGAACCGGTGCTCTTCTTTCACGGTGGGTGGGGCAAGATAGCGGCCGCCGGCTCGACTCAGTACGTCATCGATCGCTGGTCTCCCGCTCTACTGGTCAATCTTGGCACCTGCGGTGGGTTCGAGGGCGAGATAGAGAAGGGGACAGTGATCCTGGCCGAGCGAACGTTGGTCTACGACATCGTCGAGCAGATGGGGGATCATGACGAGCACATCGCCCACTATGAGACCGAGTTGGACCTCTCGTGGCTTGACGGGGAGTATCCGCAAGACGTGGTCCGTTCCCTCCTGGTCTCTGGCGACCGTGACCTGCTGCCAGAGGACGTTCCGCGTCTGAGAGAGCAGTTCGGCGCCGTGGCGGGGGATTGGGAGTCTGGAGCCATCGCGTGGGTGGCGGCCCGGAATGAGACAAGATGCTTGATCCTGCGCGGCGTGACCGATTTGGTAGGTGAGGGTGGCGGCGAGGCGTATGGGAATCTAGAGTTGTATGCGCAGAACGCGCTCAGCGTGCTGGACTCGTTGCTGAGTTCCTTGCCCGACTGGATTGGCAAACTACCGACTGTGCACTAGGTGAGAAGCGATGAGACGACAGCGAATCTTGATTGTAGACGATCACGAGGTGGTTAGGCTTGGGCTGCGCGCACTACTAGATCGGCATCCCGACTTTGAGGTTGTAGGAGAGGCCAGCACCGCCGACGAGGCAGTGGTCAGGACCCTGGACCGCCGGCCGGACGTGGTAGTGATGGACATCCGGCTTCCCGGCGGCACGGGGATTGACGCTTGCGAGCGGATAGTGGCCCAGGCGCCAGAGTGCAAAGTCATCATGCTCACCTCGTATGCCGAGGACGAGATGCTGTTTAGCGCCATACGGGCCGGTGCCGCTGGCTATGTGCTCAAGCAGATTGGGAGCGAGGATTTGGTCCGGGCGATCGAGACCATCGGGCGCGGCGAAGCCCTGCTGGATCCGGCGCTGACATCCCGGGTGTTCGCGGAAGTGAGGCGGGCTGCGGTGGCGGCCGAGGCGGCCGCCTTTGCCGAGCTCACTCCCCAGGAACTGAACGTGCTCTCCGGAATATCGAGCGGCAAGACCAACCGGAAAATCGCGGAGACCCTTCACCTCAGTCCTGGCACGGTGCGCAACTATGTCAGCAATATCCTCAGTAAGCTGAACGTCTCCAACCGGGCTGAAGCAGCCGCTTATGCGGTGGAGAATCGCCTATCGGTGTTATTAGAGGGGGGGAGCGGCTAACTGCTCAGGGGAAAGAGACCAGGGCAGGGGGGATGTTCACCGTGGCCTGAGATGGGATGACGGCGCGTACCCGGGTTCCCTCGCCTGGAGCGCTGACTACCGTCAGGTCGCCCCCCAACGACCGGGCGCGGACAGCCATGTTGGACAGCCCGTGACCGGGTATGCCGCCAACCTTGCCCGAGTCGAATCCGGTGCCGTCATCGGCAACGCACAACACGACGCGGTCGTGGAGCCGGCTGAGGTCGACGGTGACACTCGAGGCGTGGGCGTGCTTGGCCACGTTTGCCAGCGCCTCCTGAGTGATGTGGAACAGTGCCAGCCGTGAGGTGTCCGCCAGACCCTCCTCCACTGCGCTGGCTACCTCCAGGTTTACCTGCACGAGCGTGTTGGCGCGAAACTCGCGGACCAGCCGCCCCAAGGCAGCGGACAGGGGCTCGTCCTGGATGCGCGCCGGCTGCAGGTCCATGATGTAGCTGCGAATGTCGCGGATGATGCTATCCAGTCCCGCGATGGCAGAGGAGATGTGTGCCCGAGCCTCGTCGCTGTTCTCCTCCAGGACGATGCGCCCTAGTTCCAGGGACAATCCGACGGCATAGATCGACTGGATGATGCCGTCGTGCAGGTCCATCCCGATGCGTTCACG